>NZ_VWUO01000011.1:0-166129 GCF_008631595.1 Pantoea sp. F_5 | reverse complement strand
TCGCCGTTTAAAGTGGTACGCGAGCTGGGTTTAGAACGTCGTGAGACAGTTCGGTCCCTATCTGCCGTGGGCGCTGGAGAATTGAGGGGGGTTGCTCCTAGTACGAGAGGACCGGAGTGAACGCACCACTGGTGTTCGGGTTGTCATGCCAATGGCACTGCCCGGTAGCTAAGTGCGGAAAAGATAAGTGCTGAAAGCATCTAAGCACGAAACTTGCCCCGAGATGAGTTCTCCCTGACCCCTTGAGGGTCCTGAAGGGACGTTGAAGACGACGACGTTGATAGGCCGGGTGTGTAAGCGCAGCGATGCGTTGAGCTAACCGGTACTAATGACCCGTGAGGCTTAACCTTACAACGCCAGAGGCGTTTTTGAGAGACAGATTTTCAGCTTATTCCGGATAAAGCATCTGCGGGAGCGAAGATTTTTTTCGTTCCGTGCACCAAGATTTGCCTGGCGGCTTTAGCGCGGTGGTCCCACCTGACCCCATGCCGAACTCAGAAGTGAAACGCCGTAGCGCCGATGGTAGTGTGGGGCCTCCCCATGCGAGAGTAGGGAACTGCCAGGCATCAAATTTGTTCCTTTTCCTCTGACAGGGAAAATAACGGGAACAGACGGTTATCAGCCGGTTGCTGATAAGCGTGAAAGAATCGGTGGAGCGGTAGTTCAGTTGGTTAGAATACCTGCCTGTCACGCAGGGGGTCGCGGGTTCGAGCCCCGTCCGTTCCGCCACTTAATTGGAAAGCCCTGACTTAACGGTCAGGGCTTTTTCCATTTCAGCAAATTCATGGCGGATAAAATATCCGCGCTGATTATCTTCGATCTCCAGGATCAGACGGTAGCAACAGACCCCGAGAAGGCCTGCTCTTATAGACCTCACGTACGCCACGGCTGCTCAGCTGTCCACTCACTGAGAAAATCGATAAAAGCCCGCACACGCTGGCTTACGCCGATATCGCTGTAGTAGACCGCATTGAAGGGCATCTCGACCGGCAGACGCTGATCGGCCAGTACTTCCACCAGTGATCCTTCCGCGACCTCACGATCAATCATATAGTCCGACAGACACGCAATCCCATTGCCGGTAAGACAGAGCTGCTTAATTGTCTCTCCGCTATTCGAAGAGATAGCCCAGTCAATGTCATAGAGTTCGCCGCTTTCACGTGCAATGGGCCAGCGATTGAGCCTCGGGGATTCTTCGAAGCCAAGACAATGATGGTTATCCAGATCGGTCACCTTTTGTGGTACCCCATGCTCACGGAGATAGGCAGGAGAGGCGACAACCTTGCGAAAACTGTTGAACAGCAATCTGGCGCGTAGTGTTGAGTCCGTGAGATTGCCGGCACGAATCGCAATATCCACTTTCCGTTCAATCAGATTGATAAAACTCTCTGAGGAGATCAACGAAAGAGTCACCCCGGGATAGCGCTGGCGAAAGGGCTTAACCATTGGCATCAGCAAATGCAGAATAACCGGTGTCGCGGCATCAACGCGCAGTAACCCTTTAGGCTCCTGTAGGCTTTCCATTAAATCGCTTTCTGCGGTAGTCATCTCCTGCAAAAAACGCTGAACATGGCGGAAATAGCGTTCGCCTTCCTGCGTCAGTGCCAGCTGTCGCGTGGTTCGGGTTAGCAGAGCAATGCCCAGCTTGTTTTCCAGTTTTTTTATGGTTCTGCTAACGGCAGAATTCGCCATCTGCAACTGCTCAGCAGCGCGGCTGAAACTTCCACTCTCTACTACACTGACAAACACTTTGAGTTCGTCAGAAGATGCCTTCATTCTTCCTCCCTGTCATGTCGTAGATATTTAGCTATTTTATGAACGATTATACTGGCCTAACCCGTACAGGCGTCCTCAATGATGACACCGTTGATGTGGTTAGGTTCTGCCTCGTTTAGCTTAGCGAGCTTAAAGTAACTCCTTTATTCTGGAAAAGCGTGATGAATTCTGACATTCACCTGCATCCATTGAAACGCCGGTCTAGAATCCCTATAACAGACAGGTGTTAACTGTATTTTGAATTATCAGCCAGGCGGGAAAGTGCGCAAAAAAACTTATGCAATGCGATATGTAGCAGGACAACCAGTGGAGCAGATCTTTCCACCTGGCGCGATGCTCCATCTCGGCCAGGCACTGCCACCCGGCGCACCGTTGCCCGCGCATCCAAATCTTAAAGTTCTGGTATGGAATATCTTCAAGCAACAGCGTGCAGACTGGATGTCAGTGCTGGAAGGATTTGGTAAGGATGCGCATCTGGTGTTACTGCAGGAAGCGCAGACCACACCTGAACTGGTGCAGTTTGCCACCAGTAATTATCTGGCTGCCGATCAGGTGCCTGCCTTTGTGCTGCCTCAGCATCCCTCTGGCGTGATGACCCTCGCCTCTGCCCATCCTGTCTATTGTTGCCCCTTACGCGAGCGTGAGCCTCTGCTGAGGCTGTCAAAATCAGCGCTGGTTACGGCCTATCCTCTGCCAGCGGGAGAAATGCTGATGGTGGTTAACATCCATGCGGTTAACTTCAGTCTGGGTGTGGACGTCTACAGTAAACAGCTGGGGCCTATCGGCGAGCAGATCATGCATCATCAGGGACCGGTAATCATGGCAGGGGATTTCAATGCCTGGAGCCGTCAGCGCATCAATGCGCTCTACCGGTTTGCACAGCGGATGAAGCTGGAAGAGGTGATGTTTACGGCCGATCACCGCCGCAAAGCATTTGGTCGCCCGCTGGATTTCGTCTTCTATCGCGATCTCAGAGTGAGCGAGGCATCCGTACTGGTGACGCGCGCTTCCGATCATAACCCCTTACTGGTGGAGTTCAGTTCAGGCGGCTAATCCTGCGCCGGGCCGGGGAGGTATGTTGGTGTGAGGCCTGAATAGCGGCAGATGAATAAATGAAAAAGGCTGACAAATGTCAGCCTTTTCAACGTATCAGGTATCCGGTGTTGCGTTATTATTCACAAACAGCGTTAAGTTATCGCCGGGTTGAATATCTTTCGCACTGTCCAGCACACTGTTCCAGCGCATCACGTCTTTGATATTGACGCCGTGATGACGGGCAATACTGTCAAGAGAATCACCCTTACGAACACGGTAGGTGATGCTGTTGCCGTTATCAGCCAGTCGGGTACCGTTCGAACCGATGGTCAGTGTCTGACCCGGTCGGATATCAGCACCGCGCAGGTTGTTTTCCTGCTTCAGTGTCGAGACGCTAACGCCAAGTTTAGCGGCGATACCAGAAAGCGTATCACCCCGTCGCACTTTGTACCCGCCACTCGCGCTGGCTTTCGCAAGCTGCACAGGCTGTACCGCTGCGATGTCACCTGAGGCCAGTGAGTTACGCAATTTCGCGACGTTCGACTTTGGCACCATAATATAGTGCGGGCCGTTTGGCGCTGTTGCACCGCCTTTGTAGCCGGTATTGAAGCTCTTCAGTTTCGTGAGCGACATACCTGCCATTTCGGCAGCCTGCGTCAGCTGTATCTGCTGACCCACTTCCACTCGTGCCAGAGCACGACTTTCATTGGGTGTCGGCAGTTTGATACCGTAACGCTTGTTATTTTTAAGCAGTTCACTCAGCGCTAACATTTTAGGCACATACACGGTCGTTTCGCGTGGCAGCGATAAATGCCAGAAGTCAGTCGGCTTACCGCGCGCCTTATTCTGTTTAATCGCTTTGAGCACCCGTCCTTCACCACTGTTGTAGGCAGCGATGGTCAGTAACCAGTCACCGTCAAACATGGTATTAAGACGCTGCATCATATCCAGCGCAACTTTCGTGGATGCGACAACATCACGTCGCCCATCGTAATACTGGTTTTGTTTTAAACCATAGTTTCGACCTGTAGCTGCAACAATCTGCCAGATACCAGCGGCATTGGCGGATGAGGTTGCGCGAGGGTCAAAAGCGCTCTCCACTATGGGTAGCAGTACCAGTTCCATCGGCATTTTACGTTTCTGTATCTGCTCGACTATCCAGTACATGTACGGCTCTGCCCGTAATGTTACATCGTGGAGATAGCTCTTATTTTTTAAAAATTTACTTTTTTGTTCGCGGATTGCCGGGTTTTCCGGAATCCCCATCTTCAACTCGTCACTAATGAAACTCCAGAGATCTGCGTCTGCTGCGAGGCCAGTTCCATCTTCCTGCCATCGCGGCGACAAAAACTCGTCTCCGTACTTTCCATTTTCACCTTGACCAGCTGAAGACAGACTCTGTGCATGCTGTTCGGGGATATTGGCATCGTTCCTGGACGCCTGACATCCTACCAGCAAGACTGAGGCGAGTAAGATCGCTTTAGCCTTCATGTGTGTGTCAATAGTTCGCTTAAAAGACGAGCAACTATACGTGACGACTTTTCACAACACAACCCGAAAAATCAAAAAACGTCTTTCTTCTCGCGTAGAACGGCAAATGTCCGCCATACTGGTTCATCAGTAATATTAACGTTTAATGCCCTTTTCAAATCAATGTCTTGCGTACGAAGAAATAAATTTATTGACCGTTCGTGCGCCAGTTTTGTTGGCAAAGTAATGCCATTTTCGGCGCGTAAGTCCTTAATTTTCTGGTATTCGGCTGTTATTTGCGGGTCATGGGGCAGAATAGCCGCAGCAAACTTCAGATTGGATAAAGTATATTCATGTGCGCAACAGACTAACGTCTCACCCGGGAGCTGGTTAAGCTTTTGAAAGGAATCATACATCTGCTCTGGGGTGCCTTCGAAAAGGCGTCCGCAGCCGCCTGAAAAGAGAGTGTCGCCACAGAAAAGATAAGGTGAGCTGTAATATGAGATATGTCCTAAAGTGTGACCAGGTGTATGGATCACTTCAAAGGTCAGGCCCAGTACGGTGACTTTATCCCCTTCGCTGACTATCGTTCTGGCCCCTTTCGCTTCGGTTTCCTGAGGACCGTAAACCTCCAGGTGAGGAAAATGTTCACATAATGTTTTCACGCCGCCCGTATGGTCGTTATGGTGGTGAGTCAACAGAATGGCGACTGGCTGCCAGCCGTTTGACGCCATTTTTTCTAACACTGGCTGAGCTTCGCCGGGGTCGACGATCAGGCAGTTACCCTCATCATCATTCAGCGTCCAGATGTAATTGTCCTGCAACGCAGGAATACTGGTAAGATTCATCATCACCTCTCGCAGGTCGTAGGAAAAGGAAGAGCGTAAAGCATGAAGCCCGCTAAATCACGCCAGGTTCTGAACGCACCGCTGTCCTGGCGCAATATGCCGTGGGGAGATTATTTCCGCGACGCGCTAACGCAGCAGCTTCAGCCCTACCTCGGAAAGCTTTATGGCTTTCATATGCTTAAGCTTGGCAACCTCAGCGCAGAAATCAACACTGAAAACTGTGCTATTTCACATCAGGTCAATGTGGGCAGTGAAGGCGAGCTGTTACAGGTGCGGGCTGATCCGATGCAGTTGCCGTTTGAGTCGAAGTCGATTGATGCCTGTCTGCTGGCCCATACGCTCGCCTGGAGTCAGGATCCTCACCGGGTTTTACGCGAAGTGGACAGGGTGTTAATCGATGATGGCTGGATGATCATCAGCGGCTTCAATCCTTTCAGCCTGCTTGGTGTGAGTAAAATGGTACCGGGATTAACCCGTAAAGCCCCCTGGAGCGGGCGGATGTTCAGCCAGATGCGATTGCTCGACTGGCTGGGACTACTGAATTATGAGGTGGTCTACCGCACCCGATTTCAGGTGCTGCCATGGCATCAGCAGGGCGGGAAATTGATCAGCGCCCACTTACCGGCGCTGGGATGTCTGAATATTGTAGTGGCGCGCAAGCGAACCTTCCCGCTGCTGCCGACCCGGGCAAAGAAGAGCCTGAGCACCAGCAAGATCCGCCAGACGGTCAATGCCACGCGTCAGTTTCGCAAGGCAGAGGATCAGGACTCGGCTTTATAACCGATATCCTCAAAGGCAGGATTTTCCGCCGCGCTGCGGGCCAGCACGTCGCAGCGCTCGTTTTCCGGGTGTCCGGCATGCCCTTTAACCCACTCCCACTGAATCTTATGGGTGCTGAGGGCTAAGTCGAGACGCTGCCAGAGATCGACATTCTTCACCGGCTTTTTATCGGCGGTTTTCCAGCCACGCTTTTTCCAGTTGTGGATCCAGCTGGTAATGCCCTGACGCACATACTGACTGTCGGTGCTGAGCACCACATCGCACGGCTGGGTCAGCGCTTCAAGCGAGACAATCGCCGCCATCAGCTCCATCCGGTTGTTAGTGGTAAGGCGATAGCCCGCGCTGAAGGTTTTCTCATGCTGACCGTAGCGTAAAATCGCCCCGTAACCGCCGGGACCGGGATTTCCAAGACAGGATCCATCGGTGAATATCTCTACCTGTTTGCGCATCTCTGGTAGACTTCCTCTCAAAAGCGCCAAGTCTGACATAAAACGGGTCTTATGAGCACTGTAAATAACCGCCAGATCGTTCTCGATACTGAAACCACCGGCATGAATGTGATCGGGGTACATTATGAGGGGCACCGCATCATTGAGATTGGTGCGGTGGAGGTGATTAACCGTCGCCTGACCGGTAACAATTTCCATATGTATCTCAAGCCCGATCGGCTGGTCGATCCCGAAGCCTTTGGCGTACACGGTATTGCCGATGAGTTCCTGGCCGACAAGCCCGCCTTCAGCGAAATAGCCGATGAGTTTCTCGACTACATTCGCGGTGCCGAATTAGTCATTCATAACGCGCCGTTTGATATCGGCTTTATGGACTATGAATTTTCAAAGCTGAACCGTGGCATTGAGAAAACTGAAACCTTCTGCAAAATTACCGACAGCCTGGCACTGGCGCGTCGTATGTTCCCCGGCAAGCGTAACAGCCTGGATGCGCTCTGCTCACGTTACGAAATAGACAACACCAAACGAACCCTGCACGGCGCACTGCTCGATGCCGAAATTCTGGCAGACGTGTTCCTGACTATGACCGGCGGGCAGACCTCACTCTCCTTTTTATCGGAGAGTGAAAGCGCCCGTCAGGCGCAGGGAGAGAGCATTCAGCGCATCGTGCGTCCCGCTTCTGCACTACGTGTGGTGACGGCCAGCGAAGAAGAGGTTGTTGCTCATGAGTCCCGTCTGGATCTGGTGATGAAAAAAGGCGGCAGCTGCCTGTGGCGCGGCTGAAGGGCCTGTTTTTGTGGATAAAATCAGCGCCAAGCTGAAAAAAACAGCAAACGATTCATTCACCTGGAAAAAGCGTTGACGCCGTAACGGCCTGCCATTACTATGCGCCTCGTTCCCGACGGGGAACAAAGCGCGGAGCGGTAGTTCAGTTGGTTAGAATACCTGCCTGTCACGCAGGGGGTCGCGGGTTCGAGCCCCGTCCGTTCCGCCAATCTCTTTAAAAAAGCCGATTCAGAAATGAATCGGCTTTTTGCTGTCTGCTATTCAGCGGCGGCTTGCTTCTTCTGCGCCATTCCCTCGCTATGCCAGCAGGTCACATCCTCCGCCTCACGATCTTCACGGGCGATAAAGCGATAGCAGCCTGCCGCCAGACCGGCACCAATAAACCAGCTGAAGTTCGCCACCTGATGCAGGGAAGGGATAAAGCTAATCACCAGGCAAATTGCCACCGACGGCAGCAGCGCGCCAATCGCTTTGGGGTTAAAGCCACCGCGATACCAGTAACGGCCTGCTGGCGTATCGTTAAACAGATCGTCGACCGAGATGCGTCCACGTTTGATCAGATAGAAATCGGTCAGCAGAATCCCGAACAGCGGCCCGATAAAGGAGCCCAGCACATCCAGCGTGTAATGAATCAGCTCAGGCGACTGGAACAGGTTCCACGGCGTTAACAGCACGGAACCCACGGCGGCGATCATGCCACCGGTGCGGAAGCTGATTTTCTGCGGTGAACAGTTGGAGAAGTCAAAAGCAGGTGAAACGAAGTTCGCCACGATATTGATGCCGATGGTGGCAGTAATCATGGTCAGCAGGCCAATCGCCACGGCCAGATCGTTGCCGACCATGCTCACGGTTTCGATGGGATCGGTAATCATTTTGCCAAACAGCGACTGCGTACCTGACACAATTACCACCGTCACCACAGAGAACAGCAGGAAGTTGAACGGCAGGCCCCAGCGGTTGCCACGACGGATCTCTGACATGCTTTTGCCGTAGCGAGAGAAATCACCAAAATTCAGTAGCGGCCCGGAGAAGTAGGAGACCACCAGCGCCGTGGCCGTAATCATCTGCCACGTCTGCTCGCCTGCGGTCAGTGATTTGCTGGCAAGGGTAAAGGAGATCCCATCGAAGCCGGTCTTGTATACAATCCAGCCCGCCAGAGCCACCATCACCACATAGACCGCCGGACCTGCAACGTCGATAAAACGTTTAATCGCGTTCATGCCGTGCCAGAACACCATCGCCTGCAGTAACCACATCACCCCGAAGCAGCACCAGCCCAGCAGCGACAGGCCCAGCCAGTGCGGCACGGTCATTGACGTCAGCGACGGCGCGAACTTCAGCAGCACCAGCATCAGGGCATTCGCCGCCAGATAAGTCTGGATGCCATACCACGCGAACGCGATCAGCCCGCGGATTACTGCCGGAATATTGGCACCAAACACGCCAAACGCCTGACGGCAAATCACCGCATAAGGTACGCCTGCCATCTGGCTCGGTTTCGCCACCAGATTCGCACAGAGCTGCACGATGCAGATCCCGGCCAGCAGGCAGAGCAGCACCTGCCAGCTGGCTAATCCCAGCGTGAAGAAGCTGGCGGCCACCACATAGCCGCCCATGCTGTGAACATCGGACATCCAGAAAGAGAAAATGTTGTACCACGACCAGTTCTGATCGCGTGTCGGTACCAGGTCGTCGTTACAGAGCCGTGGGCTGTAACGGGCACTGGCTTCAGAGGCCGTGCTGACCACCGTTGATTGATTTGGCATGAAACCTGCTCCTTTACCCGAGAGTGAAATGAATAATCTGGTAAAACGGTATTGCAGGATTCAGGCCAGAACTCTTTTCTTGTATACAATTTTTAATTTTCACGTATACGATATGTGGCACACAGTGAGTGACCGGAGCAGGTAATGACGAGTAAAACAGGCCAGCGAGACGCCACCAGGCTGCAGGATAAGGATGAAGGGATCTACCAGGCGTTGATGAATGCCATTGTTGAGCACCAGCTGCCGCCGGGCAGCAAATTACCGGAAGAGGCCCTTTCCGGAGTCTTTGGCGTGAGCCGCACCGGCATCCGCAAAGTGCTGCAGCGCCTCGCGGCGGTGCAGATGGTGACGCTGACGCCCAAACGTGGTGCGCAGGTGGCGACACCCGGAGTTGAAGAGGCGCGGGACATCTTTTCTACCCGCAGTTTAATGGAGTGCGCCAATCTGCCCGCGGTAGTGGCGCATCTGCAGCCGCCTCATCTGGTGGCGCTGGAGCAGCTCATCGCGCAGGAGAACCAGGCGCTTGCGGATCAGGATGGTCCGGCAGCGATCCGGCTCTCTGCGGCATTTCATATCCAGCTGCAGGCGATCTCTGGCAATCAGGTGCTTACCGGCATGGTGACCAGCCTGACGCAGCGCTCGTCGCTGGTGATTGCCGCTTATGGCGCGCCGTGGCAGCGCGGCTGCCGCTGTGACGATCACGCGAATCTGCTGAAGTTACTGCGCGCACGTGCGCTGGAGCCGCTGACCCACGCGCTACAGCATCACTTTGAGCACGTTGTCTCCAGCCTGCACTTTGAGCGCAGCGGGGAAACGCTGCCCGATTTCTCCCGACTGTTTGCCACAGGCTCTGGAGCTGCCTTATGAGCCTGATTCAGGTGATTAACCCTAACACCAGCCTGGCGATGACCGAAACCATCGGTCAGGCCGCCCGTGCGGTCGCTGCACCGGGCACCGAAATTCTGGCCGTTTCGCCATCGCAGGGCGTGCCTTCCATTGAAGGACACTTTGATGAAGCAATCGCCGCCATCGGCGTGCTGGAGCAGATCAGGCTCGGCAGGGAGCAGGGCGTCAGCGGCCACGTCATTGCCTGCTTTGGCGATCCGGGTCTGCTGGCGGCACGCGAGCTGGCCAGCGGACCCGTGATCGGCATTGCGGAAGCGGCGATGCATACCGCCACGCTGCTGGCGACGCGTTTCTCCATTGTCACCACGCTGCCGCGCACGCTGGTGATTGCGCGTCATCTGCTGCAGCAGTATGGCTTTACGCATCACTGTGCAGCATTGCACGCCATCGATCTGCCGGTTCTGGCGCTGGAAGATGGCAGCGGCCTGGCGCAGGAGAAAGTGCGGGAACGCTGTATTCAGGCGAAACGGGAAGATGGCAGCGGGGCAATTGTGCTGGGCTGTGGCGGAATGGCGACGCTGGCCGCCTCGCTGACCCAGGAGCTGGGCCTGCCGGTGATCGATGGTGTCAGTGCGGCGGTAAAAATGGTGGAGTCGCTGGTGGCGCTTGGCTTTGGCACCAGTAAACATGGCGATCTGGCCTGGCCTTTGCAGAAACCGCTCTCAGGTGCGTTTCAGCATCTAAACTAACGGAACTTTCCAGACAGAAGACAGGAAGCGAGTAATGACTGACGCTGCAGAGAAGAAAGAGTACAGCTTTAACAAAAACTATCCGCGCGATTTGATCGGTTATGGCGCTCATCCGCCGCACGCCGCCTGGCCCAATAACGCCCGTGTGGCGGTGCAGTTTGTTCTGAACTATGAAGAGGGCGCAGAAAACAGCGTGCTGCACGGCGATGCCGGCTCCGAGCAGTTCCTCTCCGACATCATCGGTGCCGCCAGCTATGCCGACCGTCATATGTCGATGGAGTCACTCTATGAGTACGGATCACGCGCCGGTTTCTGGCGCATTCACAATGAGTTTCAAAAGCGCGGTCTGCCGCTAACCGTGTTTGGTGTGGCGATGGCGCTGGCGCGTCACCCGGAAGTCGTCGAGGCGATTAAACAGGCAGACTATGATGTGGTCAGTCACGGCTGGCGCTGGATCCACTATCAGGGCGTGGATGCGAAAACTGAACGTCAGCATATGCAGCAGGCGGTGGATGTGCTGACTGATCTGTTTGGGAAAGCCCCAACCGGCTGGTATACCGGACGTGACAGTCCGAACACGCGCCGGCTGGTGGTGGAGCAGGGCGGCTTCAGCTACGACAGCGACTACTACGGCGACGACCTGCCGTTCTGGACCCAGGTTACCTGTCAGGATGGCACGGTTAAGCCGCACCTGATTATTCCCTACACCCTGGAGTGCAATGACATGCGCTTTGCCTCGCCGCAGGGATTTAACACCGCCGAGCAGTTCTTCACCTACCTGCGCGACAGTTTCGATGTGCTGTATGAAGAGGGAGAGACCGCGCCGAAGATGATGTCGATCGGGATGCACTGTCGTCTGCTGGGGCGTCCGGGCAAATTCCGTGCGCTACAGAACTTTCTCGACCACATTCAGCAGCATAACGACGTCTGGATCTGTACCCGCCAGCAGATCGCCGATCACTGGATCACGACGCATCCGGCACCGTAAGCCGGTTACGGTGCGTCGCCTCGCTCAGGCCAGGCGACGCACCTGAGATAATCAGCTCATCAGACTGACCTGCGCCGCCACGATGCACCAGCCGTGGGGCATGCGCACCCAGGTCTGCTGCTGACGGCCGATTTTATCACTGCCGGCACGGGTAAATTCGGTGCTGCAGACCGCATAATCCTCACCGAAGGTGGTAATCACGGTGTTGCGCAGCGTCCGGTTCAGCCCGGCTGAAGGGCGGGCAGCACGGAAGGCGCGAATCTCATCGATGCCATATAAATTTTCACCCGCCCCGAGGCGCACGGTGCGCGGGTCGTGCCAGAACAGGGCATCCAGTTCGTCCACATCATTGCTGACCAGCGCCTGCTCGTAGCGATAAAACTGCGCCGTCACCTCGCTGAGCACCTGCGGTAAATTAATCTCTCTGTTCATCAGGCTCCTGCCATATTCATTTGCGGTATCGTAATGCCCTGTTGTTCCAGTGACCAGGCGGCACGTAACACTGCCTCTTCGTTAAACGGACGGGCGATAAGCTGTAAGCCAATCGGCAGGCCGCTCCGGGTCGCCAGTGGCACGGTACAGACCGGCAAGCCCAGGAAGGAGATGGGCTGCGTCAGCATCCCCATGCTCGCTTTGGCGGGCAGCGATTCACCCTGAATCGACAGCGTCTGCTGGCCGATCGTGATCGCGCTGCAGGGGGTTGCCGGGGCGATCAGTACATCGAAATGATCAAACAGCGGTAACACCTGCTGCTGGAAGTGGCGACGGAAGCGCTGCGCCTGCACATACCAGGCGCCTGGCATCATGGCACCCGCCAGCAGACGCTCGCGTGAGTTTGGTTCAAACTGCTCCGGCATCTGACGCAAGGCAGGCAGATAGTGGTTGCCGCCCTCTGCGGCGGTCATGATAAACGCTGCTGAGCGGGCCAGCTCAGCGTCCGGCATCAGCACCTCTTCCTGGGCCTCCAGCGCGGCTGCGACCACCGCGACTGCAGCGCGGGCGTCATCATCGCACCAGTGGGAAAAAAAGCCGCCCAGCACGGCGCAGCGTAATCCTTCGCTGCCTTGTGACAGCCCCGGCAGCGTCGCGGCCACCGTACGATCGGCCTGAAACGCATCGGCGGGGTCTGCGCCCTGCAGCAGGTCATAAACCAGCGCCAGGTCTTCCACCCGCCGGGCCAGCGGCCCGATATGGTCAAGGCTGGCGACAAACGGATGGCTGCCGCTGCGTGACAGACGGCCAAAGGTGGGCTTAAGGCCAAAAATACCGCACAGCGACGCGGGCACCCGAATCGAACCGTTGGTGTCGGTACCGAGCGAAAAGTGAACCAGCCCGGCGGCCACGGCGGCGGCCGAACCGCCTGACGAGCCGCCCGCCACGCGGCTGAGATCGCGCGGATTGTGGGTCGCACCATAGTGGCTGTTCTCGGTGGTAAAACCGTAAGCATAGGCATCCATGTTCAGCATACCCGACAGCAGCGCACCGGCGTGACGCAGTTTATCAACGGCGAACGCGTCTGACTGTGCTGCAGGGCGATCGCGGAACAGGCTGGCACCGGCCAGCGTGCTGTGACCCGCCACATCAAACAGATTTTTCACCGCATAAGGAATGCCCGCCAGCGGTGGCAGCGTTTCGCCGCGCTGCCGCTGTGCATCAATCGCGCGGGCCTCTTTTAACATGCGCGGCCCGGTGACTTCCGTCCAGGCATTCAACGCCGGGTTGTGCTGCTCAACCGCCTGCAGCGTGTGCTTCGCCACCTCCAGTGCGCTAATCTCACCCTGCTGGATCGCCCGTTGCAGCGTCTGAATTGAAACATCACCTAATCTCATGCCTGATATACTCCTGCGACTTCCAGCCGGTCATCCAGCGGAAACGCCATCAGCGGCGCAGCCATTTCCGCAATGCGTGAAAGCTGGATCAGCAGCTCAGCGCGGCGGGCCTCATCCAGTTCCAGTTGCAGGATCTGCTCCATATGGCCGATATAACGGGTCCACTCTTGTTGATTCATGATTCGCTCCTGTTAAAAACCGGCGGCGCTGCCGTTACTGCGTGGGTCGCTTGCGCCCTCAAACATGCCGTTACTGTGGCGCACAATCGCGCCCGCATGACCTACGGATTCGCTGAAGTCCGGCAGCCGTTCTACCTCATGTCCCCACTCACGTAACTGCGCGACGGTTTCAGCGGAAAAGCGGCCTTCCAGTTTTAGCGAGTCTGACGATTGCCCCCAGGTCCGGCCCAGCAGCCAGCGCGGCGCACTGACCGCCTGCTGTAACGGCAGGCCCTGAATCACATGGCGGGTGAAAATTGCCGCCTGGGTCTGCGGCTGCCCATCTCCGCCCATCGCGCCATACACCATTGTCCGGCCATCTTTCAGCCGCGCGGCGGCAGGATTGAGGGTATGAAACGGCTGCTTACCGGGCGCGAGCGCCAGCAGATGGTCAGGGTCGAGGCTGAACGCAGCGCCCCGGTTCTGCCAGGTGATGCCCGTGCCGGGCAGCACCACACCGCTGCCAAACTCGTGGTAAATGCTCTGAATAAAGGAAACAGCCAGGCCGCTGCTGTCCATCACGCCCATCCAGACTGTATCGCCCGGTCCGCGTCCGTTGCCCCAGGCGGCGGCCTCGCCATCGGCGATCTGGCTGGCGAGCGTATCAAGATGATCGCTATCCAGCAGCGCCTGCACATCTTCGGTAACGTGACGCGGATCGGTGATGTGTTTGTCGCGCAGCGCAAAGGCTTTTTTGGTGGCTTCCACGATGCGGTGCACCGTCTGCGCGTCGTCAGCCTCCGTCATCTCCAGCCGATCGGTGATGCCGAGGATTGCCAGCGACACCATCCCCTGCGTCGGCGGAGCGATATTCCAGATGTCGCCTTCGCTGTGGGCGAGATGCAAGGGTGTCGTGCGTCGTGCGCGATGCTGTTGCAGATCGGCCAGCGTCACCGGCATGCCCAGCGTCGCCATCTCGTCGGCCATATGGTGAGCCAGCGGGCCGCGATAAAAGCTGTCGAGTCCCGCTTCGGTGAGCTGGCTCAGGGTGTTCGCCAGCGCGGGCTGGGTAAAACGGCTGCCCGGCTGCGGCACATCGCCGTCGGGCATAAAATGGGCACGAAAGCCGGGCTGATGCTGCAGCTCACTCAGGAAGTTCGTGGTCGCGGCGGTCTGTGAGGCGGTTACCGGAATCCCGTCGGCGGCGTAGCGAATCGCATCCCGCAGCAGACGGGCCAGCGGCAGCGGCGGGGTGCCCATCTCTGCAGAGAGCGTCAGCGCCTCCTGCCAGCCGCTGACCGTACCGGCCACGGTCAGCGCCGCTTTCGGCCCGCGATGTGGGATTGTCGGGTGATCGGCGTAAAAATCGCGGTGAGCCAGGGAACCGGCGGCACCGCTGGCGTCGATAGCAACAGGGTCGCCGCCGGGCGGCAGAATCAGCCAGAAGCCATCGCCGCCCAGCCCGTTCATGTGCGGATAGACCACAGCGATAGTCGCGGCCGCGGCCACCATCGCTTCAATGGCATTACCGCCATCACGTAGCACCGCGAGCGCACTTTCACTCGCCAGATGGTGTGGCGTCACCGCCATCCCCTGCGGGGCCATATTGCTTTGAATCATCTTTTTCTCGTTCTTTGGGTGACAGAACCCATAACAAAGCAAGAGCTGTTCCAGTTTTCATGCTCAGCTGACAATGCGTCGGTTAACCTGGCGTAAATTGTGCTAGCTTCTGCTGAAACAAAAGTTACAGGACGCCCTATGAAACAGCTTGATGAACGACTCAGAAGTCACTATCCCCAGCTCTCTCCACAGGAGCAGCGCATCGCCGACTTCGTGTTTGACCATTTCGATGACCTGATAAGTTACAACAGCGCCGAACTGGCGCGTCTTAGTGGCGTGTCGAAAGCCACGGTCAGTCGACTGTTCAAGCGTCTCGGCTATGAGAAGTACAAGGATATGCGTGATGAGCTTCGCATCCTGCGCCAGAGCGGTATGCCGCTGACCGATAACCGGGATGCGGTGCAGGGCAACACGCTGCTGGCGCGCCACTACAAGCAGGAGATGGCAAACCTGACGCAGTGGGTAAACAGCCTGGATGCGCGGCACTTTAACGAGGTGATTCAGCAGCTGGCGCAGGCTAAACGTGTCTTTATCATCGGCATGCGCAACGCCTATCCGGTGGCGCTGCATCTGCGACAGCAGCTGGTGCAGGCGCGTTCGCAGGTGCATATCCTCCCGCAGCCGGGCCAGACGCTGGCTGAGGAGCTGGTGGATATTACGCCGGACGACATGGTGATCGTGATGGCGTTTCGCCGTCGTCCCCGCATCATCCGCCCGCTGATGCAGCAGCTGCAGGCTGCCGGTATCCCGCTGCTGGCGCTGTGTGAGCCGCAGGCGCAGACGGTGATTGCGCTCGCACGCTGGCAGCTCTGTACGCCGCTGGATAGCGTCTCCGCCTTCGACAGCTACAGTGCTGCCATGAGTCTGGTTAACCTGATCGCTAATGCGCTGCTGCATGAAATGCTGGCACAGGGACGCCAGCGGATTCATCAGATCGCCGACCTTTACCAGCAGTTTGACGAACTGGAGCACCGTTAACAGGCACCGTTTTGGTGCTTTGCCCCATTTCAGAACATCCCCTTCATGGCGTAGTCGTCCCGATTACGCCCGATTTCTGCTGAACTCTCTGCCGTTTAACCCTTTTTCTGTTGCCGTCCGTATTGGCACATTAGTTGCAGATTCCATGTCAAAGAATCTTTTGTTTCACGTTAATCTCACCGGGGTGCATAATGAAAAAAGTTTTGATGGCGGTTGCGACAGCGGCATTACTGATGGCTCAGGCGGGTAGCGCGCTGGCCGATCAACTGCAGGATATCCAGAAGCGCGGCGTCATCCGCGTCGCCGTGCCGCAGGACTTCCCGCCGTTTGGTTCGGTCGGCACGGACCTGCAGCCGCAGGGGTATGACATCGACACGGCAAAATATCTGGCGAAGCAGATGAAACTTAAGTTGCAGCTGGTGCCGGTCAGCAGCGCCAACCGCGTGCCTTATCTGCAAACCGACAAGGTCGATCTGGTTATCTCCAGCATGGGTAAAAACGCCGAGCGTGAGAAAGTGATCGACTTCACCCGCGCCTATGCGCCGTTCTTCCTGGGCGTCTTCGGTCCGAAGGGCGATGAGATCAAAGCAGCGTCGGCTCTGAGCGGCAAGTCGATTGGCGTCACGCGCGGTGCGGTAGAAGATATGGTGCTGAGCGAAGTGGCTCCGAAAGATGCGCAGGTGAAACGCTACGAAGATAACAACACCACGTTGTCTGCTTATCTCTCAGGTCAGGTGCAGTATGTCGCGACTGGTAACCTGGTCGTCGCTGCGATTGCGCGCCAGAATCCGGCTAAAGCGCCCGTCGCGCAGTTCATGCTGAAAGATTCACCCTGCTATATCGGCCTGAAGAAAGATGAGCCTGCGCTGAAAGCGAAAGTGAATGCGCTGATTGAGCAAGGCATTAAGGACGGCACGCTGAATAAACTCTCTGAACAGTGGCTGAAAGCACCGCTGCCTGCGAACCTCGGCGCCTGAGGACGGATTCATGACCGGGCAACTTAACTTTCCCGCCCTGTGGCCTTACTGGCCGGAGCTGCTCTCCGGTCTGTGGGTCACCATCCAGCTGACGGTGCTGGCGACAACCGGTGGTGTGGCGCTCGGCATTGCGGGTGCCGCGCTGCGCAGCGGCAAACCGAGCTGGATGAGCCACCTGTGGGGCATCTATGTCGAGCTGATCCGCAATACGCCGTTTGTGGTGCAACTGTTCTTTATCGTTTTCGGTCTGCCTGCACTGGGGCTAAAACTCACTGCGGGTGAGGCGGCGCTGCTGGCAATGCTGATCAACCTCGGTGCCTACAGCACCGAGATTATCCGCGCCGGGATTCAGGTGACACCGAAAGGACAGTGGGAAGCAGGCCGGGTGCTGGGATTAACCCGCAGCCAGACGTTTCTACGGGTCGTGCTGCCGCCCGCACTGCAGCGCATTTATCCGGCGCTGGTGAGTCAGTGCATCATCGTGATGCTGGGCTCATCGGTGGTGTCGCAGGTCTCCTATGAAGAGCTGACTTTCGCCGCCAACCTGATCCAGTCGCGCACCTTCTTAAGTTTTGAGGTCTATCTGGTGACCACGCTGATCTACCTGGCGTTGTCGATAGCGATGCGCCATCTGCTGCTGGCGATTGGCCGTAAATGGTTTGGAGTGCAGGCATCATGATGACGACCTTTACCGACTGGGACATCCTGCGCAACCTGCTGCTGGCGGCGCGCTGGACCCTGTTACTGTCGCTGGTGGCCTTTGTCGGCGGGACGCTGGTGACGCTGCCGCTGCTGTTTCTGCGGCTGCTGCAGCGTAAGTGGCTGACGCGCCTGATACGCGGTTACACCGCGCTGTTTCAGGGCACGCCGCTGCTGATGCAGCTGTTCCTGGCGTTTTTCGGCGTTGGTCTGTTCGGCATTGATGTCGCCCCCTGGACCGCTGCCTCGCTGGCGCTGACCTTCTACACCAGCGCCTTTCTGGTGGACATCTGGTACGGCAGCATCCGCGCCCTGCCGAAAGGGCAGTGGGAAGCGTCGCGCTGCCTCGGCCTGACCTTTGGTCAGACGCTGTGGCGGGTGGTGGCACCGCAGGCTATCCGCATCGGTATCGCCCCGACGGTGGGATTCGCCGTGCAGGTGATCAAGGGCACCGCGCTGGCGTCGATTATCGGATTCATCGAGCTGACCAAGGCGGGCACCATTCTCAACAACGTCACCTATCAGCCGTTTAAAGTCTTTGGGCTGGTGGCGCTGGGCTACTTCCTGATGTGTTATCCGCTGTCTCGCTACAGCCAGTATCTGGAGAAAAAATTCAATGCCGCTCATCACCATTAATCAGGTGCAAAAATATTACGGCGACAACCATGTGTTGAAAGGCGTGGATCTGGATATCGACATGGGCGAGGTGATCTCGATCATCGGTCGCAGCGGATCGGGTAAAAGCACGCTGCTGCGCTGCATGAACGGGCTGGAAGGCTATCAGGAGGGCAGCATCAAGCTCGGCGGGATGACCATCACCGATCGCGATTCGCAGGCGCGTGAAATCAGCCGCTCGGTCGGGATGGTGTTTCAGAGCTTCAACTTGTTCCCGCACATGACGGCGCTGGAGAACGTCATGCTGGCACCGCGCCGCGTGCTGAAGAAAAGCGAGGCCGAGTGCCGGGCGCTGGCTGCGCAGATGCTGGAGAAGGTCGGGCTGGGCGAACGCCTTAACTACTATCCTGCCAGCCTCTCCGGCGGTCAGCAGCAGCGCGTGGCGATCGCCCGTGCGCTGGCGATGACGCCGAAAGTTTTACTCTGTGATGAGATCACCTCCGCGCTCGATCCTGAACTGGTGGGCGAAGTGCTCAAGGTTCTGGAACAGCTGGCGGCAGAGGGCATGACGCTGATCCTTGTCACCCATGAAATGAACTTCGCCCGCGACGTGGGCGATCGTGTGGTCTTTATGCATCAGGGGCGCGTCTGGGAGCAGGGCGACAGTAAAACGCTGTTCGCCCAGCCGCAGACGCCGGAGCTGAAGCAGTTTATTTCTTCGGTTCGTCTCTGAGTTTTAGAAAAGGAAATGATGATGGATATAACACAATTCCCGCAACTCAATCCGCCACAGCGTCTGCTGATGGGACCGGGGCCGATCAACGCCGATCCCCGCGTGCTGCGCGCCATGTCGAGTCAGCTGCTGGGCCAGTACGATCCTGCGATGACCCACTACATGAACGAAGTGATGGCGCTCTATCGCGGCGTGTTCCGCACTGAAAACCGCTGGACGCTGCTGATCGATGGCACGTCACGTGCCGGTATCGAAGCGATTCTGCTGTCGTCTATTCGCCCTGGCGACAAAGTGCTGGTACCGGTATTTGGCCGTTTCGGTCATCTGCTGTGCGAAATTGCCCGCCGCTGTCGTGCGGACGTTCACACCATTGAAGTGCCATGGGGCGAAGTCTTTACCCCGGACCAGATTGAAGATGCGATCAAAAAAGTGCGACCGCGCCTGCTGCTGACCGTGCAGGGCGACACCTCGACCACCATGCTGCAACCGCTTGAGCAGTTGGGCGCAATCTGCAAACAGTATGGCGTGCTGTTCTACACCGATGCGACTGCCTCGCTGGCGGGTAACGCGCTGGAAACGGACGCCTGGGGCCTGGATGCCGTGTCGGCGGGGATGCAGAAATGCCTGGGCGGTCCATCGGGCACATCTCCGGTCACCCTGAGCGTAGAGATGGAAGCCGTGATCCGCAAACGCAAATGCGTAGAGCAGGGGATCCGCACCGAAGCGCATCAGGATGGCGAAGAGGAGATGATCTACTCCAACTATTTTGACCTCGGCATGATCATGGATTACTGGGGCCCGGAGCGGCTCAACCATCACACCGAAGCGACCAGTGCGCTGTTTGGCGCGCGCGAGTGCGCCCGTCTGATCCTGCAGGAGGGGCTGGATAACGGCATCGCCCGTCACAAGCTGCACGGTGAAGCGATGCTGAAAGGCATTCAGGGGATGGGGCTGGAGACCTTCGGCGACCTGAAAAACAAAATGAACAACGTGCTGGGTGTGATGATACCTACAGGCGTGAATGGCGATCAGGTGCGCAAGCTGATGCTGGAAGATTTTGGCATTGAGATTGGCACCTCGTTTGGTCCGCTGCATGGCAAGGTGTGGCGCATCGGCACCATGGGCTACAACGCGCGTAAAGATTGCGTGATGCAGACCCTGTCGGCGCTGGAAACGGTGCTGACCTACGTTGGCTATCGCACGCCGCAGGGTGCCGCCGCGCAGGCCGCGTGGGATCACTACGGGAGCCACGCATGATGATGAGCGCCAGCGAAGCCCAGGTCGCGGCACAGCGCGTGATGGCGCGCTGCGATACGCTGGCCGCGATCAGCGAAACGGCTGAGGGGCTGACCCGCGTCTACCTCTCGCCAGAACATCTGCGCGCTAACGCCTGCGTTGGTGAGTGGATGCAGGCGGCAGGAATGCAGGTGTGGCAGGATGCGGTCGGCAATATCTGTGGGCGCTACGAGGCAGCAGAAGCGGGTGCGCCTGCGTTGCTGCTCGGCTCGCATCTCGACACGGTGCGCAACGCCGGGCGCTATGATGGGATGCTGGGCGTGCTCAGCGCCATTGAAACCGTGCAGTGGCTTAACGAACATCAGTGCCGCCTGCCGCTGGCGATTGAGGTGATTGGCTTCGGCGACGAAGAGGGTACCCGTTTTGGCATTACGCTGCTCGGCAGTCGGGGTATTACCGGCAGCTGGCCGCAAAGCTGGGTGACCCATCCTGACGGCAACGGTATCACCGTGGCGCAGGCGATGGCGGATGTGGGTCTCGACAGCAATCATGTCCAGGCGGCTGCACGGCGGGTTGAAGATATCGTCGGGTATCTTGAGCTGCACATTGAGCAGGGTCCCTGCCTGGAGCAGGAAGATCTGGCGCTGGGCGTAGTGACGGCGATTAACGGTGCGCGCCGCCTCAACTGCCGTTTCAGTGGTGAAGCGGGCCATGCGGGCACCGTGCCGATGACCCATCGTAAAGATGCGCTGGCGGCGGCGGCCGAGTGGATGGTATTTATTGAGCAGACCACCCGTGAGCAGGACCCGCAGCTGGTCGCCACCGTCGGCACGATTAACTGTGCGCCGGGTGCGGTGAATGTCATCCCCGGCGAGCTGTCGCTGTCGCTGGACGTGCGTGGTCCGCTGGACACGCCGCTGGAGACGCTGCTCTCCAGCCTGTTAACCCAGGCAGAGGCGATTGCGCTTCGCCGTGGACTTCGCTTCGAGTCTAACGAATATTATCGCATCGGTGCCACTGCCTGTGACTCTGCGCTGCAACAGGCGCTGAGCCATGCGGTGGAAACGGTGCAGGGTCGCAGCCTGTCGCTGCCGAGCGGTGCCGGACACGACGCTATCGCCATCGCTGAGCGCTGGCCGGTAGGCATGCTATTTGTGCGTAACCATCGCGGCATCAGCCACCATCCGGCGGAGTCTGTAGCGGTGGAAGATGTGGCACCTGCGCTGCAGGCCTATTTGCAGGCGGTCTCGCTGATTGCCGGACGGAGCTGAACATGGAATTAGCCACATTTAATCAGCTTACCGCTGACGAAGCGCAGGCGGCCATCCGGCACTGTGTGGCGATCCCGCCCTGGCAGCAGGCGCTGGTGGCGGCCCGGCCTTTTGCCAGCACCGAGGCGCTACTGGCCACTGCCGATGCGCTGGCGCGTCAGTGGCAGCAGTCTGAACTGGCGGCCGCACTGTCGGCGCATCCGCGCATCGGTGAACGCGCGAAGGGCGCGGATAAAGAGTCTGCGTTGTCGCGCGGCGAACAGTCCGCGATGCAGCAGGCCGATCACGCTCTGCAACAGGCGATGCAGCAGGGCAATCAGGCGTATGAAGCGCGTTTTGGCCGGGTGTTTCTGATACGCGCCAAAGGGCGCAGCGGCGAGCAGATGCTGGCAGAGTTGCAGCGTCGGTTGCAGAATGACGATAGTGCCGAGCAGCAGGAAGCGCTGGATCAGCTGCGTGAAATTACCCTGTTACGCCTTAAGGAGACGATGCAATGAGTACCGTGACCACCCATATTCTCGACACGGCGCTGGGTAAACCGGCCAGCGGTGTGGCAATTTCACTGGAGCAGAACAGCCCTGAAGGCTGGTTTCCGATTTCACAGGGTGAAACGGACAGTGACGGGCGTCTGAAAGATCTGACGCCGGAGCCGCTGACGCCGGGGCACTACCGCCTGACCGCTGAGATCGGCGACTATTTTGCTGCCGCCGGTCGGGATGCGCTCTACGTCAGCGCACAGATCGATTTTATGATTGCCGAGGCGGGCAGCCACTTCCATCTGCCGTTTCTGATTTCACCCTGGTCGTGGTCAACCTATCGCGGCAGTTGAGCCTGCCGTTTACAGCGAAAAGCGATCCGCATCCTGCCAGGCGGGGAAGCGTTCGCGGTAAGCGTGAAGCGCCTCCAGCGACAGTTCGGCATCCAGCCGGGCGCGCTGATGCGGCTCGGCCGCGCTGAGGATCTCGCCCTGCGGCGAAACAATCTGGCTGTCGCCGCTGTAGTGATGCTGATTGCCGTCACTGCCCACGCGGTTACAGCCTGCCACATAAGTCTGATTTTCAATCGCCCGCGCTAACAGCAGCGCCTGCCAGTGCAGCGCGCGCGGCGCTGGCCAGTTGGCGACATAGAGCGCCAGATCGTAATCGTTGCGGTTGCGCGAGAAAACCGGGAAGCGCAGGTCGTAACAGATTTGCGGCAGAATGCGCCAGCCGCGCCACTCAAAGACCTGACGCTGCTCACCAGGCAGATAGTGATGATGCTCATCTGCCATGCGGAACAGGTGACGCTTATCATACTGGTGCAGCGTGCCGTCCGGCTCGACCAGCAGGAAGCGGTTTACCGCACCGTGTTCTGTCTGGATCGCTGCGCTGCCGCCGACCAGGGCATCCAAACGACGGGCATGGTGATGCAGCCACTCAATCACCTGCGACTCTGGCAGCGAACTTTTCGCTGCTTCCATTGCAAAGCCAGTGGTAAACATCTCTGGCAGGACAATCAGATCGCGTCCGGTGAGTCCGGCCAGCTGCGCATCAAAATGGCGCAGATTGGCTTCGCCATCCATCCAGCTCAGCGTCTCCTGCAGTAGCGTGATTCTCAAAGCTGACATAAGCGCTCCGCGGCGGCATCTAATGTCGCCGGCTGTTTGGCAAAACAGAGGCGAATCAGTTTATAGGGGAAAGCATCGGCGCAGAACACCGACAGGGGAATCGCGGCGACGCCCACTTCGCGGGTCAGCCACTGGCAGAAACTGACATCATCCAGATCGGAGAGGGCGCTGTAATCGACCAGCAAAAAGTAGGTGCCTTCGCAGGGAAGCACCTTAAAGCGGCTGTTGCTCAGCGCCGTTGCCAGCCGATCGCGGCGATCGCGATAGAAGGCTGGCAGCTCAAGATAGTGTTCCGGATGCTCACGCAGCATATCGGCGATCGCCAGCTGCGCCGGAGTATTTACCGAGAAGGTCAGGTACTGATGCACTTTGCGCAGTTCAGCGCTGATCGCCGCCGGGGCAATGCAATAGCCCACTTTCCAGCCGGTCATGTGAAAGGTTTTGCCAAACGACGACACCGCAATGGCACGCTGGCGCAGTTCAGGATGGGCCAGCACGCTGGCGTGGCCCGCCTCATCGAAGCAGATGTGCTCATACACTTCGTCGCTCAGCACGTAGACCGGCCGCGCAGCAATTGCCTGCCACAGCGCGGCGAAATCCTGCTGCTGCCAGACGGTGGCCGAAGGATTGTGCGGCGTATTCAGGATCACCAGCCGGGTCTTGTCACTCAGCAGTTCAGCAAATGCCTGCCAGTCCACCCGGAAGGCAGGCGGCTGCAGTGTAATGCGTTTCATCACGCCGCCCGAGAGCGTGACCGCAGGGGCATAGCTGTCGTAGCTGGGATCAAAGCAGATCACCTCATCGCCCGGCCGCACCAGCGCGGTAATCGCCGCATAGAGCGCTTCGGTCGCGCCCGCCGTCACCGTAATTTCCGTTTCCACATCAGGACGATAGTCATAAAGCCGCGCGGTTTTCTCTGCAATTGCCTCACGCAACGGCAGCGCACCGGTCATCGGCGCATACTGGTTCGCGCCCTGGCTGACGTGATACGCCAGTCGCTGCTGCAGATAGTCCGGCCCGCTGAAATCGGGAAAGCCCTGGGAGAGATTGATGGCGTTGTGCTGCTGCGCCAGCGCACTCATCTGGCTGAAAATGGTGGTGCCGAGCAAAGGAAGTTTACTCTCGGGGATGAGGTTGTGCTGCGTCATGGTGTCAGGCCTTAAGCGCGAAGATTGATGCGGTGTCACCCGGTGTTTGTGCCACTATAAACAGGATGGTAGTATTTGGCAATCAAGACGCTTAGACGGCTAAATGCGTCATGCTCCACATCTCTTCTGCGTTGGCCGCGTTTGCTTACCCCGGTCACTTACTCATGTAAGCTCCCGGGGATGCGCGCTCTTGCCGCCTTGCTGAGATGCGGATCATTTCGCAGTTACATGCGTCATGCTCCGCGCGTTGGCTACGCGTACTTACCCGGAATCTCATTTCACCGCAAGGAACCTTTATGTCGCAGAGTCTTCCGTTAGATCAGCTGGTCGCCGCCTGTCACTGGATTGGGGCAAAAGGCTGGGCACCCGCCACCGGCGGGAACATGTCCGTGCGCCGCGATGAACATGTCTGCCTGCTGAGTGAATCGGGCAAAGATAAAGGCACGCTGACGCGGGATGACTTTATTGAGGTCGATATCGCCACCAGCCAGTCGCTCTCAGGCCGTAAGCCATCGGCAGAAACCGGACTCCACACGATGATCTATCGCCTCTTTCCGGAGGCGGGCGCGGTGCTGCACACCCACACGGTGAATTCCACCGTGCTGTCGCGGGTGGAGCAGGGCGCGGCGCTGCTGCTGCACGGCTATGAGATGCAAAAATCGTTGAGCGGCCAGCACACCCATCTCGATACGCTGGCGATCCCCGTGTTCGACAACAGCCAGGACATTGCGGCCCTGGCGTCAGAAATTGAAGATTACGCCGGCCGCTTTCCGCTGCATTACGGCTTTCTGCTGCGCGGCCACGGCTTAACCTGCTGGGGCCGGGATGTCAGCGAAGCCCGCCGTCATCTGGAAGGTCTGGAATTTTTATTCGAATGTGAACGTCAACGTCGCCTGCTGGAGAAAGCATGATTCGCGCCATTGTTACTGATATCGAAGGCACTACCAG
Source organism: Pantoea sp. F_5 (assembly GCF_008631595.1). Classification (NCBI taxonomy): domain Bacteria; kingdom Pseudomonadati; phylum Pseudomonadota; class Gammaproteobacteria; order Enterobacterales; family Erwiniaceae; genus Pantoea; species Pantoea sp. F_5. The sequence goes on along the minus strand of NZ_VWUO01000011.1, from coordinate 140,818 downwards.
CGATATTCGCTTTGTACATAACATCCTGTTTCCCTATGCCCGCCAGCACTTGCCGGACTTCGTGCGTGACAATGCGCAGCAGCCCGATGTGGCGGCGGCGCTGCAGTCGGTGCGTGAAGAGGCCGGTCAGCCGCAGGCCGATCTTGCCGGGGCGACAGATATTCTATTGGGCTTTATGGACCAGGATCGCAAATCCACCGGCCTGAAAGCGCTGCAGGGGATGATCTGGCGCGATGGCTACGTGAACGGCAGTTTTACCGGCCATCTCTATCCCGATGTCCTGCCTGCGCTGACCCGCTGGAAGGCGCAGGGCATTGAACTCTATGTATATTCCTCCGGCTCGGTTGCGGCGCAGAAATTGTTATTTGGCTACAGCGATGAAGGTGATATTACTGGCCTGTTCAGCGGCTATTTTGATACCCACGTTGGTGCCAAACGCGAAGTCGCGGCTTATCGCACTATCGCCGCTGAAATTGGCCAGCCAGCGGAACAGCTGCTGTTTCTTTCCGATATTCATCAGGAGCTGGATGCCGCCGCAGAAGCGGGCTGGCAGACGTTGCAATTACTGCGTGGCGAGGCGGACAGCGAGAGCCGCCATCGTCAGGTGACGGATTTTTTCCAGATTAACCCGGAGTCGATTTAGCATGAGCGCACTGACGATTTTTACCGACCGCGAAGCCAGCCAGCCGGTGTGGCACAGCACCGACGCAGAAGCGATTCGTGACCGCCTGAACGCCAGAGGTGTCCGTTTTGAGCGCTGGGAGGCCGATCGCGATTTGGGTGAAAACCCGGATCCGGAAACGGTGATCAACGCCTACCAGCATGCGATCGATCGCCTGGTGGCGGAGAAGGGCTATCAGAGCTGGGACGTAATCAGCATGCGTGCCGACAATCCGCAGAAAACCGTGCTGCGTGAGAAGTTTCTCAATGAGCATACGCACGGCGAAGATGAGGTGCGTTTCTTTGTCGAGGGTGCCGGGCTGTTCTGTCTGCATCTGGATGGCGAGATCCTGCAGATCCTGTGCGAAAAAAATGATCTGATCTCGGTGCCCGCGGGCACGCCGCACTGGTTTGATATGGGATCGTCACCGCACTTCACGGCGATCCGCATTTTCGATAATCAGGAAGGCTGGGTGGCGAATTTCACCGGCGACAAGATCGCGGATGCCTATCCGCGTCTGGCGTAATCGGTCAGCCAATGTGCGAGGCGTTTACCGCTATGGCAGACGCCTCGCAGACCGTTACTGCGGCTGGAAGATGCCGTTCTGTACCTGGTCAGGCATGACCACGCCGGTGTCCAGAACCCAGCCGCTAATCAGGGCGGCGGGCGTGACATCGAACGCCGGGTTATAAACCTTCGCCGCTTCGGGTGCCCACTGCACGTTGCCAAAACTGCCGGCCACGCCCGTCACTTCGCTGGCGGCGCGCTGCTCAATGGGAATCGCTGCGCCGTCAGGACAGCTGCGATCCAGCGTGGTATGCGGGGCGGCCACGTAAAACGGAAGCTGATGATAATGGGCCAGCACCGCCAGGCTGTAGGTGCCAATCTTATTGGCAACATCGCCGTTGGCGGCAATGCGGTCAGCGCCGACCCACACCGCATCCACCTCGCCACGGGCCATCAGGCTGGCGGCCATGGAATCGGTGATCAGCGTGTAAGGAACCGCCAGTTCGCCCAGCTCCCAGGCGGTTAACCGGCCACCCTGTAACAGCGGGCGGGTTTCATCCACCCAGACATTTTTAACCAGCCCCTGCTGATGGGCGCGGGCAATAACACCCAGCGCGGTGCCGACGCCAGCGGTGGCCAGCCCGCCGGTATTGCAGTGGGTCAGCAACTGACTGTTGGCTTTCACCAGCGTGCAGCCTGCGTCAGCAATGGCATCACACAGTTGCTTATCCTCCTGCACCAGCCGCCAGGCTTCTTCAACCAGCGCGGGGGCAAAGCCTGGCTGTGCCAGCGCCACTTTCATCCGATCCAGGTTGTTCATCAGATTGACCGCAGTAGGACGGGCGGCACGCAGGGTCTCCAGCGCCTGCGCCAGTTCAGCGCGCGTCAGTCCCTGTTCAGCCAGCAGCGCCAGCAGCAGTGAGGCGGAGAGACCGATCAGCGGCGCACCGCGCACCCGCAGCGCGTGGATATGTTCAATCAGCTGAGGCACGCTGTGTGCGGGCAGCCAGTTCTTCTGCTGCGGCAGCGCCTGCTGATCCAGAATCCAGAGCTGATTGTCACGAACCTGTAAACTGGTGGTTTGAAGTGTCTGCATTGTGGGTGAAATCCATGTTGCGTTAATGATGCGTATTGTGCCAACATGCTGAACGGATGTATAGACGTCTGAACGGCTTATTACACCTGAGTGACCCCCTTCGAATGATGAGGAACAGGCAATGTCGCAATACCGTACCTTTACTGCTGCTGATGCTGTGGACTATGCCCGACAATTTGGCGGCGTGGACAATCCTGCCGCGCTCTGCAGCGCAGAAGAGATTGGTGATGGCAACCTTAACCTGGTGTTTAAGATTTATGACGATCAGGGCAACAGTCGCGTTATTGTCAAGCAGGCACTGCCCTATGTGCGTTGCGTGGGGGAGTCCTGGCCGCTGACACTGGATCGGGCTCGGCTGGAAGCGCAGACCCTGGTCGAGCACTACAAATATTGTCCGCAGCATACGGTGAAGATCACCCATTATGATGCGGAGCTGGCGGTGATGGTGATGGAAGATCTCTCCAGCCATCGCATCTGGCGCGGCGAGCTGGTGAAAGGTGTGTATTACCCGCAAGCGGCGCAGCAGTTAGGCGACTACCTCGCACAGACCCTGTTTCATACCTCCGATTTCGTTCTGCATCCGCATCAGAAAAAAGCGGAAGTGGCGCGTTTCATTAATCCGGAAATGTGTGAAATCACCGAAGATCTTTTCTTCAACGATCCCTACACCGATCATGAGCGTAACAGCTACCCTGATGCGCTTGAACCGCTGGTCGCCAGCCTGCGCGATGATGATGCGCTGCGCATTGCCGTCGGCGGGCTGAAGCATCGCTTTTTTGCGCATGCCGAAGCGCTGCTGCATGGCGATATTCATAGCGGCTCGATTTTCGTGGCTGACGGCAGCCTGAAGGCAATTGATGCGGAGTTCGGTTACTTTGGCCCGATTGGTTTTGATGTCGGAACGGCGATTGGCAACCTGCTGATTAACTACTGCGCGCTGCCGGGGCTGCTGCCTCCGCGTGAGGCGGCCGATGCACGCGAGCAGCGCCTTAGCGATGTTCACTCTCTCTGGACGACCTTTGCGTCAGGCTTCCTGGCGCTGGCAGCTGAGAAAACCCGCGATGAGGCGCTGGCTTATCCAGGCTATTCGCAAGCGTTTGTGCGTAAAGTGTGGGCCGATACTATCGGTTACTGCGGCACGGAACTGATTCGCCGCACGGTGGGGATGTCTCACGTGGCGGATATGAAGCAGATTGCCGATCCGGCGATGCGTACCGACTGTATTCGTAATGCGATTAACCTGGGACGCACGCTGATTCTGGCCGCCGATCACGTAGAAGATGTGGATGCGCTGATTGCCCGCATCCGTCAGGCAGGATAAAAAAAGGCCGACGTGATGTCGGCTTTCAGGTAAATCAAAGGCTGGCTGTAAGAGTGTGCCCGCGCCGGAAATAGGGTCAGATCGGAAAGTCGCTAAAGCCATCCCTGGCTCGCTTGGCCCGCGCAATTACGCACCTCATCCCTGAGGTGCGCCCGTAAACGGGCCAACGCTTTGCGTTGTTCAAAAACGCTCCCGGCGTTTTTGTCCGTGGCGCGGGACGCTTTCCTCTTCTGACCCTGTTCCCTGCGCCTTAAGCTAATCTGTTGCGGTCAGATTCACCTGGATTTGTCATGGTCAGCTCTCTTTGGCCAACGAGGCGTCGACCTCTGAAAACAGTGCTGACTCCCATCGCTTTAAATTCGGTACCCGATGCCGACATCACATCGGCACTGAATCCTACGCCGCCTCACTCGCCCGTGATGCAGGCTGAGGCGCTTTCTCCGGCACCGGCACCGCCAGTGCTTCCGGCTCAAACTCATCAACGTTAATCGACCGCAGACGACTGGCTTCAGCACGCTGCAACACTTCAGCCTCTTTAGCATCAATCCAGCCCTGCTCCAGCGCGCGCTTCGCCAGCGCATCCAGCCGGGTAAAAGAGAGGTGCTGTTTTGTCTGTTTGCACAACCTGTCATGGATCACTTCTGCCGCCATGACATCCTGTAACGCCTGTTCCAGCTGACCGGCAGGGTTGTGTTTACTCGGTGTCAGGTACATGCCACGGCCCAGACGGCTGCGGGTGGCTGACGGCTGTTGCAGCATTTTGGCCAGCTGATGATCCAGGCGATCAGATGGCGCAGGGCAGTGATGACCGCCTGCAAAAATGGTCATTCGCAATGCGCCCGCCACCAGACGGTTCGGGAAGTTGCGCAGCAGATCGTCCATAGCCACTTCCGCCTGATGCAGCGCATCCTGTACGCCCCAGTGGACCAGCGACAGATCGGCTTCGTTGCGGCCTTCATCGTCATAGCGTTTCAGCGTCGCGGAGGCGAGATAGAGCTGGCTCAGCACATCGCCCAGACGCGCCGAAATACGTTCGCGACGTTTCAGGCTGCCGCCCAGCACCGCCATTGACACATCAGAGAGCAACGCCAGGTTGGCACTGATGCGGTTCAGGTGCTGGTAATAACGGCGGGTGCCATCGCGGGTCGGACTGGCGCTGGTGCGCCCGGCGGTTAAGCCCAGCCACAGACTGCGCATAGTGCTGCTGCCCACATAACCGATATGGCTGAACAGCGCCCCATCAAACGCATTAACATCATTGCTGGCCGCTGCCGCCATCTCCTGCAGCACATAAGGATGGCAGCGAATCGCGCCCTGTCCGAAGATAATCATGCTGCGGGTCAGAATGTTCGCACCTTCTACCGTGATAGCGATCGGTGCGCCCTGATAGGCACGGGCCAGGAAGTTGCAGTTGCCGAGCATGATGCCTTTACCGCCCGCAATATCCATGGCGTCGATAATGGCGCGCTGGCCACGATGGGTGCAGTGATATTTCACAATTGCCGACAGCACCGCGGGTTTTTCACCCTGCATAATCCCGGCCGTAATCAGCGTAGCCGCCGCATCCATCACATAAGCGTTACCGGCAATGCGCGCCAGCGGCTCTTCAATCCCTTCCATCTTACCGATTGAGACCCGGAACTGACGGCGGATATGGGCATATGCGCCTGTCGCCAGCGCTACCGTTTTCAGGCTGCCGGTTGAGTTCGATGGCAGCGTAATGCCGCGTCCCACTGACAGACACTCCACCAGCATCCGCCAGCCCTGACCGGCCATTTCCGGGCCGCCGATAATATAGTCAATCGGCACAAAGATGTTGTTGCCACGCGTCGGCCCGTTCTGGAACGGCACGTTAAGCGGGAAGTGGCGATGGCCAATTTCCACGCCGGGCGTATTCGTTGGGATTAATGCACAGGTAATGCCAGGATTCTCATTGTCGCTGAGCAGATGATCCGGGTCGGAGAGCTTAAAGGCCAGGCCCAGTACGGTGGCGATCGGTGCCAGCGTAATGTAGCGCTTGTTCCAGGTCAGCCGCATGCCCAGCACCTGCTGACCCTTCCATTCGCCCATGCAGACGACACCGGTATCGGGGATCGCACCGGCATCTGAACCCGCTTCCGGGCTGGTCAGCGCAAAGCAGGGGATCTCATCGCCGCGTGCCAGCCGCGGTAAATAGTGATTTTTCTGCTCTTCGGTGCCGTAGTGCTGCAGCAGTTCGCCCGGACCCAGTGAGTTAGGTACACCCACGGTAATCGCCAGAATCCCGGAGACGCCCGACAGTTTTTGCAATACGCAGGCCTGTGCATAAGCGGAGAAATCGAGGCCGCCATACTCCTTCTTAATGATCATCGCGAAGAAACGATGCTCTTTCAGATAAGCCCAGAGTTCCGGCGGCATATCGGCCAGCTCATGGGTGATCTGGAAATCGTTAGCCATGCGGCACGCTTCTTCGACCGGGCCATCCAGAAAAGCCTGCTCTTCGGCGGTCAGGCGCGGCTGCGGATAGTTGTGCAGCTTCTGCCAGTCCGGTTTGCCCTGGAACAGATCGCCTTCCCACCAGGTGGTGCCCGCCTCGATCGCTTCTTTCTCGGTGCGCGACATCGGCGGCATCACCTTCTGGAAGCGCTGAAAGATCGGCGCTGAAAACAGGCTGCGACGTAATGATGGCAGGTTAAACGGCAGCAGGACGATCGCCAGCGGCAGCAGCAGCCACGGCGTCCAGAGATGAGCAACAGCCATCGCCGCAGTCCACAGCAACAGGATGGTGCTGCTGAGCCGTAACGACAGGCGGTGATAGAACAGAGCGCCAATCAGCGCCAGCGTGGCAAATATTGAAACAATTATCATGATAAACCGCTCCAGGAAGTAAGAGGTCTGACCTGTTGTGTAGAGAGGTTTAGAGTAGTTGGAGGGATTTATCAATTTGTTTACATCGCAATTACAACATGCCTCACAAAAACCGTTTTTAGCCCATTTTTGCATCAACTGTGGCAATGATAATCGACGTCTCTGCCCGACCGGACATGGGATGACGCTTTGCGCTGACCGGCCATTCCGTTAAACTTGCTGCGATTAACCTCTCCTAAAAAAGGACATCCCTATGTACCAGGACATCATCCGCTCTGAGCTTAATGAAGCTGCTGATACGCTGACTAAATTCCTCAGCGATGACGCCAATATTCATGCGATCCAACGTGCTGCGGTGCTGCTGGCTGACAGCTTTAAGGCGGGCGGCAAGGTGCTTTCCTGCGGTAACGGCGGTTCACATTGTGATGCGATGCACTTCGCCGAAGAGCTGACCGGTCGCTACCGTGAAAATCGTCCTGGCTATCCGGCGATTGCCATCTCAGATGTCAGCCATCTCTCCTGCGTCAGTAATGACTTTGGTTATGACTATGTCTTTTCGCGCTATGTGGAAGCGGTAGGGCGACCAGGCGATGTGTTGCTGGGCCTCTCAACCTCCGGCAACTCTGCCAATATTATTAAAGCGATTGAAGCTGCGCGTGCGCAGGGGATGAAAGTGATCACCCTGACCGGTAAAGATGGCGGTAAGATGGCAGGCAGTGCCGATATTGAGATCCGCGTGCCACACTTCGGTTATGCCGATCGCATTCAGGAGATCCACATAAAAGTGATCCACATCCTGATGCTGCTGATCGAAAAAGAGATGGTGAAGTAAGTGTGCGGGCCTCCTGACAGACGGGAGGCCGCTTAATCAGAGGTGGTGGCTATGTGCGAATTGCTCGGGATGAGCGCCAATGTTCCCACGGATATCTGTTTCAGCTTTACCGGACTGGTTCAGCGTGGCGGTGGAACCGGGCCTCACAAAGATGGCTGGGGCATTACCTTTTACGAAGATAAAGGTTGTCGTACGTTTAAAGATCCGCTGCCGAGCTTTAACTCGCCGATTGCGCGTCTGGTGCAGGAGTATCCGATTAAATCGCATTCGGTGGTGGCGCATATCCGCCAGGCGAATCGGGGTCAGGTGTCGCTGGAAAACACCCATCCATTTACCCGCGAGCTGTGGGGGCGAAACTGGACCTATGCGCACAACGGTCAGCTTAAGGGTTATCGTCAGCTGGAGACGGGTACATTCCGGCCTGTGGGCGAAACGGACAGCGAGAAGGCGTTCTGCTGGATCCTGCATCAGCTGGCGACGCGCTATCCACGCACGCCGGGCAACTGGCCGGCGGTGTTCCGCTTCATTGGCGAGCTGGCCGGTTCGTTACGGCAGAAGGGCGTATTTAACATGCTGCTGTCAGATGGTCGGTATCTGATGGCTTTCTGCTCCACCAACCTGTTCTGGATCACCCGCCGGGCACCGTTTGGCCGGGCGCAGTTACTGGATCAGGATGTGGAAGTTGATTTCCAGCAGCACACCACGCCGCATGACGTGGTGACGGTGATTGCTACGCAGCCACTGACGGCCAATGAAACCTGGCAGCGGATTGCGCCAGGTGAATGGGCATTATTCTGCCTTGGAGAGCGCCAGGAATGAACGGGAAGCGGCTTCGGGACTGGCTAAAACCGGTGCCGGGCTGCTGTTCATCACATATTTCCCGCTGGCGACATTGACCATCGGCGGCTGGTGATACTTCGCAAAATAAGCGTATCCCGGCTGCAGCTGCTGCCAGAAGCTGGCATAGGTGGAGTAGCGGTGACGCTGCATGTTGCTGTCGGTCATGCGGAACGGATAGATGCTGATGCTGACATCCTGCTGGCCATTACGCAGCGCCGCGTTCACATAAGTAAAAATCTCATCCATATAGGCGTTCGTCATGGCGTAGCAGCCAATTGACTTACAGTCGCCATGAATCATCAGGTAGTTGCCGCTATATCCCTGATTACGATCGTACTGATTCGGGAAGCCAATGTTAATCGCGCGATAAAAGCGGCTATCCGGCTTCAGCTGATTCAGCTTCACGTTGTAAAAACCTTCCGGGCTTTTGAAATCGCCTTCACGCCGTTTCGGGCCGAGGCCGCCAGAAAAGTTACAGATGCGATAGGTATCCAGCAGGCGGAATTCGTTACCGATTTTGCCGTAGAGTTCGAGTGTGCGTTCTTCCTTGAAGATCTGGATATAGACCGGGGTACCGAGTAACTGTTTCTTTAATTCTTTGCTGACCGGTGCCGCTGACTGAACGGGTTCGGGTGTCATTGCCATGCTGAGGGCTGGCAGTAAAATCATCGCAAACAGGAGTGCGATTTTGCCCATGCTGTGTATACCTTGAGGTGAAGAGAACATGACGCAAATAGTGCGTCTTTGTTTGCATTATCGGAACTGTCCGCTACCGCAGCGAAACATTAAACATTGTCTGTTTTTTTAGCAAGACACCGACAGCCAGATTCGCGATTTACTGAAAGATATTCGGCCACAAATTTGTAAACTTTAATTGTGGGCACGACAAATATTGCAGTTACTCCTGCCAACTGTATACTTATCCAGTGCCGGAGGGGGTATGCGTAAAATCATTCATGTCGATATGGACTGCTTCTATGCCGCGGTGGAGATGCGTGATAATCCCCAGCTGCGCGATATCCCGATCGCCATTGGTGGCAGCCGTGAACGTCGTGGCGTGATCAGCACCGCCAACTATCCGGCCCGCAAATTTGGCGTGCGCAGTGCGATGCCAACCGGCATGGCTCTCAAGTTATGCCCGCATCTGCGCCTGCTGCCAGGCCGTTTTGACGCCTACAAAGAAGCCTCCGCGCAGATTCGCGACATCTTTACCCGCTACACCCCGCTGATTGAACCGCTCTCCCTCGATGAAGCCTATCTGGATGTCACCGACAGCCCGCACTGTCACGGCTCCGCCACGCTGATGGCACAGGAAATCCGTGCGACCATCTTCCGTGAAACCAGACTGACCGCGTCAGCGGGTATCGCGCCGATTAAATTCCTGGCGAAGATTGCCTCGGACCTGAATAAGCCGGACGGACAGTATGTAATTACCCCGCCGGAGATGGCCGGTTTTCTGCTGTCCCTGCCGCTGGCGAAAATTCCAGGCGTCGGCAAGGTGTCGGCCAAAAAGCTGGAGGAGATGGGGCTGGTCACCTGTGGCGACGTGCAGAAGGCCGATTTAGCGCTGCTGCTGAAGCGCTTTGGTAAGTTTGGCCGGGTGCTGTGGGAGCGCAGCCACGGCATTGATGACCGTGAGGTGATCGTGGAGCGCGAGCGTAAATCGCTGGGGGTGGAGCGCACGCTGGCGGAAGATATCAGCGACTGGGACGCCTGTCTGGAGATTATCGACTTTCTCTATGCTGAACTGGATCGCCGGTTGACGCAGATTCGACCTGACAAACAGGTGGCGCGGCAGGGCGTGAAACTGAAGTTCAGTGATTTTCAGCAGACGACCCAGGAGCATATCTGGCCGGTGCTGAATAAAGAGGACATGATTGCCATCGCCCGGAAAACCTGGGATGAGCGTCGCGCCGGGCGTGGTGTGCGGCTGGTGGGACTGCACGTGACGATGGTGGATCCCCAGCTGGAACGTCAGCTCCTGCTGGGTTTATAAGTCAGCCTCACCCTCCGGCAGGGCTGACGCCAGATTACTTCTTATATTTCGCGGCCAGGTTCGCAAACCACGGTGCGACGAAATCCTCATTGCTGCCCCAGCCCGGAATGATTTTGTTCAGCGAGGCGACGTTCACCGCGCCAGGCTGGCTGTTAAGCTGCTGCTGAGAGATTGACGCCGCTTTAAACTGATACGTCGCTGGTGTCTCTTCACCGGCAATCTTCTTCGCCACCAGACGCATATTCACCGCGCCGATGGTTTTAGGATCGACCGCGACCGTCTGCACCCACGGGCTGTTTTTCTCGCGCATCAGCTGCAAATCCTGGTTCGAGACGTCAATGCTATAGAGCTTGATCTCGGTTCGGCCATTCTCCTGCAGCGCTTTGTAAGCGCCCTGGCTGAACGCATCCCAGGCTCCCCAGATGGCGTCGATTTTGCCTTTCGGGTATTTCGCCAGAATCGCACCAATCTTGTTGGCGGTATCGCCCTGAACATCCGTCGACACAGCGCCAATCGACTCCAGCTGATGAATGCCCGGATTCTCTTTGAGCAGTTTTTCATACACCACCTGACGGCGCTCCATCGGCGGGAAACCGGCGACCCACAGCTTGACGATGTTCGCTTTGCCATTGAAATCGTGGATTAGCTGACCCAGCGACAGCTGTGCCAGTGAAGCGTCATCCTGCGCGGTGACAGTGACGCCCGGAATCGGGTTATCCACCGGCGTATCAAATACCGACAGTTTGATACCTGCATCGGCAATGCGCTTCACCAGTCCGCTTGCGTAGGGCGCTTTACCGTGCGACAGCACGATGCCGTCATATTTCTGGCTGATCGCCTGATTCACAAAATCCTGAAAGCGCGCATCGTCGCCGTTGCTGAGAAAGGTGCTGACCTTAAAGCCCAGCTGGCGACCCTGCTGAATGGCACCGGCAACAAACTGGGTGGTGTTGTCATCGGAGCCGAGGTTACGGATCACCGCAATGCGAATCGGGCCATTATGGCTGGCGATTGCCGCAGGCACCGGGGTAACGGTGTCCGCGAAGGCGGCGCTGGCGTTCAGCAGGCTCAGAGCCAGCAGCGAGAGTGTTATTTTTTGCATTGTTATCAACTCCGGAAAACGCGCCTCAGCGGCGCTGGATATAGGTGATCGCCAGTGCTAACGCCAGCACCAGCCCTTTAATAATGTCCATGGCGTAGTAGGGCACAGAGAGCATGACCAGGCCGTTCTGCAGCACACCGAGGATGACCGCGCCGACCAGCGTGCCCAGCGCGTTGGGCTTGCCGGAGCCGGCCAGCGAGAAGCCAATCCACGCCGCCGCGACCGCATCCATCAGATAGCCGCTACCGGCGTTGACCTGCGATGAACCGATACGCGAGGCGAGCAGGATGCCGCCCAGACCGGCGAGCAGTGAGGCGATCACATAAGCCAGTACCCGGTAGCGGGTGGTACGGATGCCGGAGAGGCGCGCCGCTTCCGGATTACCGCCCAGCGCATACATTCGGCGACCATGTTTGGTCAGGGACAGCGCCAGCTGTGCGGCGACGGTCACCACCAGCATGACGATCACAATGGTCGGTACCTGACCCAGCAGGCCAAATGCGGCCGGAATGGTCCCTTCCGCCATATCACCGCTCGGCAGCACCATATTCTCGGTGATCGACCCGCCAAAGCTGTAGGTCATCGCCACACCCTGAATCACGAAGAGTGTCGCCAGCGTCGCCAGCATGTCGGGGATGCGCAGGATCACAATCAGGAAGGCGTTGAACAGCCCGACCAGCGTGCAGAGCGCCAGGGTGATCAGGATGGCAGTGGTCGTGCCAAAGCCATACCAGACAAACAGCGAAATCACTAACGCATTGGCAAGCGAGGCGGTCGAGCCGACCGACAGATCAAAGCCGCCCACCGTCAGGGAGATGGACACGCCGATCGCAATCACCGTCACAATCGCGATCGAACGCAGAATGTTGATGATGTTATTGGGTTCAAGGAAGCTGTCGGAAGCCAGCCCAAAGGCGGCGATCAGGATCACCACCGTAAGCAGCATGCCCCATTTATAGAGAAAGTCGAACAACTGGTGACGCCATGGCGCGGCCGTCAGGTTCAGGCTGGTTTCTTTGCTGCTCACGCAGGGGTTCCTCCGGTGGAATAGAGCAAAAGCGTCTCTTCAGTGACGTCGCATGCGGCCAGTTCGGCCACAATACGTCCATCCCAGAGCACGCAAATCCGGTCGCATAAGCCGACCAGTTCAGAAAATTCCCCCGACGCGTAGATGATGCCTTTCCCTTCGCGCGCCAGGTTGTCGATCAGGGTGAACAGCTCGGTTTTAGCTTTGATATCGACGCCTTTGGTCGGCTCATCGAAAATCAGCACGTCAGCGTTGTTGCGCAGCCATTTGCCAATGGCCACCTTCTGCTGGTTACCGCCAGAGAGACGCCGCAGTGTCTGTGCCGGGCCAGTGGTGCGCACCTGCAACTGTCGGATAACCTGCTCAGCCCAGCGCCACGCCTGACGATGCCCGAACAGGCTCCAGCGCGAAAAGCTGTCGTCCGCGCTGACGCTGAGGTTCATCGCGACCGACTCATCAATAAAGATCCCCTCTTTGCGCCGCTCTTCCGGCACCAGCGCCATGCGGCGACTGACGGAGTCATGCGGCGAGCGGGGCTGCCACGGCTGACCATGCAGTTCCCCGCGACTGACGCGGCTTTTGCTGGCACCAAACAGTGCTTTGCAGAGTTCGGTCTTGCCCGCACCGGCCAGACCGGCGATGCCCAGAATTTCGCCTTTGTGCAGCCTTAGCGAGATATCCTGCAGCCGCTGCGCATCGTGAAGGCCTTCTACCGCCAGCAGCAGCGGCTGCGCCTGTTTTTCGCGGCGAGGTGGGAAGATATCGGTCAACTGATGACCCAGCATCTTCTCGACGATCTGCTCACCGCTCAGCGCTGCCATCGGGCCGGTTTCAATCAGGCGGCCATCACGTAGTACCGTCAGCTGGTCGCAGATGGCTTTCAGTTCATGAATGCGGTGAGAGATAAACACTATGCCGATCCCACTGGCCTGCAGACGACTGACCACAGCAAACAGCCGCTCGCTTTCGTGCTGATCCAGCGGGGCGGTGGGTTCATCCAGAATCAGGAAGCGGCAGTGATGCGACAGTGCCCGCGCCAGCAGGATTTGCTGTTTCTCCGCCAGGGTGCAGCGCTCCACCAGTCGGTTGACGTCCAGTGCCACGTCGAGCTGCGTCAGCAGCGCCCGCGCCTGACGGCGAATCTCGCTCCAGCGATAGCGGTGACCGGGTTCTGCCAGCCTATCCAGCAGAATGTTTTCCGCCACGCTGAGTTGCGGCACCAGGGCCACATCCACTTCCTGCTGAACCAGATGGATACCCAGCTGTTTTGCATCACGCGGCGTGCGGATGGAGACCGGCTCACCATCCAGCAGGATCTCGCCACTGTAGTGGCTGTGCGCGCCGGACAGGATCGCCATCAACGTTGACTTCCCAGCGCCGTTCGCGCCGGTCAGCGCATGGACCGAATGGCCGTCACTGCGGAAATCCACCGACGATAGCGCGGCAAACCCGCCAAAAGCGATGGAGATGTTACGCATCTCAAGGCGGTTTAACCCTGGCATGTCATTACTCTCCTGAAGAAACAGTGGCCGCATTTTTTCCTGAACCTTCAGGCGCGGCAACAGCCGAAAGCGCATAAGCTAGCACAAAATCTTATTAGCCATCCAGACATCTGGACATAATGGCGGCTGTGACCAGCGAAGCGCGGTAACGTGGCGGAATTGCGGGGTAAAGCGCGGAAAAGGCAGCGGATTATGCTGGAGGTCCGTGACAGGCATAAAAAAACCAGGCCGGAGCCTGGTTGACTTTTTTTTGTGACAGAATTACTTTTCTGGCACTACATTCAGCAGAGTGGTCAGTAGTTTCCAGTAAAGACCAACGCTTTCGATGTGAACCTGCTCATCCGGCGAGTGCGGCCCGGTGATGGTCGGCCCAATCGACACCATATCCATATCCGGATAAGGCTTTTTGAACAGACCACACTCCAGACCGGCGTGAATCACCTGAATGTTCGGGGTTTTATCAAACAGCGCGATATAGGTCTGACGGGTCAGCGCCATGATGGCGGAGTCTGCATCCGGCTGCCAGCCCGGGTAGCCGCCTTTCGCTTTGGTCTGCGCGCCCGCCAGCTGGCCCAGCGAGGTCAGCATCTGCACCACATAATCGCGGCCGGTGTCGATCAGCGAACGGATCAGGCAGTTGATCTCTGCGTGATCGTTTTCCATCGTCACCACACCGATATTCAGTGAGGTTTCGACCACGCCTTTCGCCACGTCTGAATTGCGGATCACGCCGTTTGGCGTGCTGTTCAACAGGTTCAGGAAGCGATCGCGGCTGTCAGTGCTCAGGGCATCACCCTGGTGTGCCAGTGGCTCAGTAACCAGTGCAATGTTCGGCTCTTTAACGCCATGCTCATTTTTGATGGCACTCAGGAAGTGCGCCGCTGCGGATTTCAGCGCATCCGCTTTATGGCTCTCGACGGCTACGGTCGCAAAGGCTTCACGCGGAATGGCGTTGCGCAGCGTACCGCCGGTGAAGGTCAGCAGACGCAGATCAAGTTCAGCCGCGTGGGCCGCCAGGAAGCGCGCCAGCAGCTTGTTGGCGTTGCCGAGGCCCATATGAATATCAGCGCCGGAGTGACCGCCACGCAGTCCTTTCAGCGTCAGCTTCAGGGTCTGGAACTCAGCAGGCACGGTTTCACGGGTCAGCGGCAGGGTAGAGACGAAGTCTATACCGCCTGCACAACCCATGTAGATCTCACCTTCTTCTTCGGAGTCGGTGTTGATCAGGATTTCAGCCTGCAGCCAGTTGGGTTGCAGACCGAAAGCGCCATCCATGCCGGTCTCTTCGGTCATTGTCAGCAGCACTTCCAGCGGGCCATGTGTCAGGCTGTTGTCAGCCAGCACCGCCAGCGCAGAAGCCATACCGATGCCGTTGTCCGCGCCCAGCGTGGTGCCGCGCGCTTTTACCCACTCGCCGTCAATCCACGGCTGAATCGGGTCTTTGGTGAAGTCATGAACGGTGTCGTTATTTTTCTGCGGTACCATATCCAGATGCGCCTGCAGCGCAACCGGGGTACGGTTTTCCATGCCTGCGGTGGCGGGCTTACGAATCAGGATGTTGCCGACCTGATCGCGCTCACACCAGAAGCCCTGCTCTTTAGCCCAGCCGGTGATGTAGTTCGCCAGCGCTTCTTCATGAAAAGAGGGATGGGGAATCGAGCAGATCTTAGCGAAAATATCCCACAGTGGCTGTGGAGAGAGTTGAGACAATTCAGACACGACAGGTCTCCTGTGTCAGTGTACCGGCGAGGCCGGACATCGCGAGTTTCCAGTGAAAAATCGCCGTCAGAGAATCTGACGAGCCAGGCCTGAGAATATCACTGTTTTTTACCGGGTGCGCTCTCAGACGCGCTAAAAAGCCGCAACCAGTGTGCGGGTGCTGGTTTTTAATGCGTCAACTCCTTATAATCTCGCGCAACCTTTTCCCCGTTGCACATTTTTACGCCACCTCGGTTGGCTGGGATTTCTATTCTATGAGCGAAAAATACGTCGTTACCTGGGACATGCTTCAGATTCATGCCCGTAAACTGGCCCAGCGCCTGCTGCCTGTTGAGCAGTGGACAGGCATTATCGCGGTGAGCCGCGGCGGTCTGGTACCGGCTTCGCTGCTGGCACGTGAACTGGGTATCCGCTACGTTGATACCGTCTGCATCTCCAGCTATGACCACGATCATCAGCGCGAAATGAAAGTGCTGAAGCGCGCAGAAGGCGACGGTGAAGGCTTTATCGTGATCGATGACCTTGTGGACACCGGCGGCACCGCTCAGGCGATCCGCGAGATGTACCCGAAAGCGCGTTTCTGCACCATTTTCGCGAAACCAGCCGGCAGTTCGCTGGTTGATGACTACATTGTTGATATTCCGCAGGATACCTGGATTGAGCAGCCGTGGGATATGGGCGTGGTCTACATCCCGCCGATTGTAAAAAACTGATTGATATACATCAGATAACGCCCGGTTTTCCGGGCGTTGTACTTTCTGAGCCTCGCACCCCGAATTGCCGTACAGTACACTTAGCCATTGCCGTTTTGTTGCAGGAGAAGTGAGTATGTCGAGCAAAAATCTCAGCGAGGAGCTGTTCAAGCCGCGCTTTAAGCATCCTGAAACCTCTTCCCTGGTTCGCCGTCAGCATCACGCTACCCCGGATGTCCACTCAGCCCTGGATGGCGACAGCCAGCGTGGCTGGTATCGCATGCTTAATAAGCTGATGTGGACATGGCGCGGCCTGACGCCGCAGGAGATCAGTGAAGTGCTGGCGCGTATCGCCATCAGCAACGTTGAACATACCGATGAGACGCTGCTCGATACGGTGATCGGTTTCCGCGGCGGCAACTGGCATTTCGAATGGTGCAGACAGGCGGGCATCTGGCAGCAGAAAGCGCTGGAGGCGACCGATGACAGCGAGGCGGGCGACTACTGGCTGCACGCAGCGCACCTCTATAGCGTTGCCGCTTACCCCTATATCAAAGGCGATGAGCTGGCTGACCAGGCACAGACGCTGGCCAACCGCGCCTATGAAGAGGCTACGCAGCGGCTGCCAGGCGAACTGAAATCCCTGACGTTTGCCATCACGGGTGGCAGTCCGGTCAGCGGCTTTCTGCACATACCGCCGGATGTCGAAGCGCCTTATCCCACTGTGCTGTTCTGCGGCGCGCTCGACTCGTTACAGAGCGATCATTACCGCCTGTTCCATGACTATCTCGCCCCGCGCGGTATTGCGATGCTGACCATTGATGTGCCGTCCGTGGGTAACTCAGTGAAATGGACGCTGAATCAGGACACCAGTTTTCTGCATCAGCAGGTGTTACGCGATCTGAAAAATGTGCCCTGGGTTGACCACACCCGCGTGGCGGCGTTTGGTTATCGCTTTGGCGCGAACGTGGCCGTGCGGCTGGCCTATCTGGAATCGCAGCGACTGCGCGGCGTCGCCTGTCTTGGCCCGATTGTGCATGCGCTGCTGACGCAGCCGGCGTTGCAGGATGAGATCCCGGATATGTACATGGATATGCTGGCGAGCCGGCTGGGTATGGCGACCGCCTCTGACGGTGCGCTGCGCACCGAACTCAATCGCTATTCACTGAAAACTCAGGGATTGCTGGGCCGCCGGACGCCGACGCCGATGCTGTCGGGTTACTGGCAGAACGATCTTTTCAGTCCGGAAGAGGAGAGCAAGCTGATCGCTAACTCGTCGTCAGATGGCAAAGCGTTACTGATTCCGGTGAAACCGATGATGGCCAGTTTCGACAAGGCGCTGAATGAGATTTGCGACTGGCTGGAGAAGCGTTTGAAAAGGTAACTGGCAAAATTTACAGTATTTGCTACAACTAGTAGCGGAATTCTTCCGGGCTGCCCTATAAAGGCTTATGACGTAATCAGGCCGCCCGGAAATCAAGGCTGTATAGCGGTCAAAACCTATGGAGAATCAGCATGACGTTACCAAGTGGTCATCCCCGCAGTCGCCTGCTTAAGCGTTTTACCGAGCTTGGGCCCTATATTCGCGATGGGAAATGTGGTGAAACCCGCTTCTTCTTCGACTGCCTGGCTGCCTGCGTCAATGTGAAACCGGCACCGGAACTGCGTGAGTTCTGGGGCTGGTGGATGGAGCTGGATGCGCAGGCTGACCACTTTACCTATGTCTACCATATCGGTCTGTTCGATAAAGAAGGTGACTGGTCGGTGGCAACCATCAAAGGTAAAGAGAACACAGCGCGCGTGGAAGAGACCTTACGGAATTTCCATACCCGCCTGAAGGCGATGCTGAAGGAGTTAGATCTGGACCTTATACCGGCCAGTGATTTCGATGAGAAACCGGTGAAACTGAGCGCCTGATAGGGTGTTTCAGAGGAAAAGGGCGAGTGGAAACACTCGCCTTTTTTGATCGAAGTCTGGCTGGTTTGCTGTGAAAGCGAGTTTTCAGACGGATCCCGGTCAAAGTGGAAGGATGTTAACGTCAGTTTCTGACCATTAGTGCCGCGCAATTACGCACCTCATCTCTGAAATGGGCTCGTAGCCGCGCCAGCGCTCCTGGCGTTTATTTCGGGCGGCGGGATGTTTTACCTCGTCCTCCCTTCGCAATAAGCTTATGCATTACTGCAAGGTTCTCTTTGATAGGGTGTTGCCAGTACCCTCCAGGCTCCCATTGCGGACGCTTTTTTGCGCCAGATTTTTACCGGAAAATAAATGTGCATTTGGCTTAAGTCCGCAGGTAAAATTCGGTGGAATTATCAGATGTGAAAAAATGCTTTGTAATCAGGCTGATAATTTTAGGGTGTTCCCCGCGTGAGCGGGGATAAACCGATCGTGCAGAGTCATTGAGAATTAATTGCCATGACTGTCACGTTACTTTTTGCGAAAAAACTGGGTTGTACGCGACCTGAAAGGCAATACACTGGGCACCAATCCCATGCTAAACGTACTGCTTAAAAGCATCATTTAAGCCAGATTAAACCGACCGAAGCGAATTGATAATTTAAGGCTATTGATTGATTTCAAATGTTTGCCGATATTAGGCTATACGCGCGATACGGATAAATAATATGGATATGACGGATAAAGCTGTATTAGAGCCGATTGGCCTACAGGTGAAAGATGCAGTTAAGGAGATTCTTTTCCAGCATCTCACAAAGGATAAGACCGCCGTTGCTAATCGCTCAGTTCTGTTTATGGCTGGCTCACCTGCCGCTGGCAAAACTGAATTCATAAACAATGTGTTATTCGAAGGAAAGCAAACCAACTTTGTCAGAATAGATGCCGATGATTTTCGCTGGTGGTTCCCTTATTACAATGAAAAAAATTCAGTGTGCTTCCAAAAGCCAGCATCGAAAATGGTTGATTACATCTATCCGGCAGCCCTTGCTGGAGGGTATCAGATCATTATGGATTCGACCTTTGCGAGCAAAGGTATTGCCGAACAGAATTTCGATATGGCTATTCAATTCGGCTACAAAATACTCCTAAATTACGTTTATTTCGATCCGGCTGACGCCTGGATTTACGCACAGAAAAGAACCCGACTGGTTCCTTTGGATGTGCTGAAGCGAAACTTCATTAATGGCCGTGAAGTCATAAAGCATGTCCTTGATAAATATGCAGGCCAGTTTACTTTAAACGTTATTCACCGACAGCGAGATCCTCTCTCTGCAAGTGGCTTCAACGTCAGGTATGTACCTGATGTTACAAAATCTACATGGGAAGACTCCCATCACTGCCCATACAGCTGCGTTGAAGATCTGGCTCACATAGGCGTATAATTAATAGCCAGACGTTAGGAGTTTATATGTCATTTGAATCTGAAGCCCTTGCTCACGACGAATTGTCGCTTCTGGACCTTTTTGGCCCGGACGCATCGCCGCACGCGCAGAACATCGTACAGGCGGCTGCGGAACGCTCAATGGACGAGATGGCTGAAGTAATCAATGCGGGCAACACTGCTGCACTTGCGGCCAGTGCCGCTACCACTCTTGCGGCCGAACTCGATGCCATTACGGCCAAATCAGGTGCCATTATTGAACCTGTTGCACCATCAGAATATGGTGATAGGAAAGATATCTATTACAGCATTCCAGGCTTGGATGATGTCGGTTTAAAAGCACCCGATAGAGTGTCCCCTACCGCCGAAAGCAAGGAAGGAATTAAAGATGCCTGGGCAGCTCTTCGTGAGAGTACAGGCGCTAACCATTTAAGGGAAAATGCTGATGAGCAGATGCGTATGCTCATCACTCATTATTTTTCTTTACCTCTCCCAACACAGATTGCATGGGCACGTTTTCCTGATGTTTTAGCGTCTGAAGGACTAAGAAAAGGCTTTGGAACCGCTGCTGGTGTCGGGCTGATTGCGCGTGACGAAGCATTAAAAGAGTCACTGGTTCATCAACTGACTGAACAGCTGAATGCAGCCATAGCGCGAGGCGTTGACCTTTCTAAGGTTAGCGTAGTGCTAAATGCTCCGAACCCTGAATCTCAGCGTATTGAGCCTGTGTGCATCTTTGCTGATGCTGCGGCTCATGTGCCTCGACCTCTTATCGTAACGCGGCCTCGAAAAGCGGCTACCAAAAAGTACTAACATACGGCTCCTGCAGGGGCCGTTTTTAATGATGCCATCCGCACGCTCAAGCACGGAATATCGTTAGTCTGTTCATGGCATGCGTTAGTCTATTCATGGTAAGCAGATTTTGTGACTGCTATAACGTGCAAAATTCCAGCTAAAGCCGGCCACTTACCATGAATAGACGAACATTCCCCATGAATCACCTAACGAGAGGCGGCAGCTACCAGTCTTTGCCTAACGTTCACCATGAATCACCTAACGTTATTCACCCGGCAGTAACTCAGGGCGGCGGGAATGGATCAGAAAGTAAACGCCTCCATCCTTTTTGACTTCCGAATATGTCAGATAGCCTATCTTCTCCAGGTCTTTCATCGCGTTGCGAACCGCTAAGTTTTGGGCGCTAATACTGGAAGTCAGGTTTAGACGCTCGAGCAGGCGCTCAAGGATGTTCCCCGCGCCAGCGGGGATAAACCGGGTGGCAATACTTGGGCGCATTTCTCGTCGATGTTTTCCCCGCGTGAGCGGGGATAAACCGCTGTCTGCTTAGACTGCTTTGAGGTGCTATGTTGTTCCCCGCACGAGCGGGGAAGAGCCAGGCTTTGTCAGCACGCTATGACTGAAGCCCGGCTCTCCCCATGCTGTGCGGCATCAGCCTGAAATCAGAACTGGTAAGTCACACCCATCGCCACAATGTCGTCGTTGTTAATCGACAGCGCGTTGTCATCATCCAGCTGGTTGATTTTGTAATCCACGAAGGCGGACATATTTTTGTTGAAGTAGTAGGTTGCACCCACATCGATATACTTCACCAGATCCGCATCGCCGATACCGTTTTCGATATCCTTGCCCTTAGTCTGTACGTAGCCGATTGACGGACGCAGGCCGAAATCAAACTGATACTGCGCCACCAGCTCGATGTTCTGCGCTTTGTTGGCTGCGCCCGCGACGGCAGCGCCGGTATTACGGTTGGTACCGCTGATTGGCGTCATGTTGCGGGTATCGGTGTAAATCGCCGCCAGGTAAACGCTGTTGGCATCGTACTTCACGCCTGCGCCCCAGGAATCTGCACGGTCACCGCCGCCATAGGCGCGCGCCTGCTGCTGGTTGGTGCGGTCAGATGAGGTGATGGCACCCATCAGGCTCACGCCGCTATCACCCAGCGCGTAGCCCAGTGAAGCACCATAGCCGTCGCCGTTCTGGCGGTTAATATCGGTGCGGCTATTGGCGCTGGTGGCGTCGTTTTTGCCCTGATACTGCAGCGCAAATTTCAGGCCATCGACCAGACCAAAGAAGTTGTTATTGCGGTAAGTCGCGACGCCGGTGGCGCGCTGGGTCATAAAGTTATCAGACCGTGCCGTGCCATCACCACCGAATTCCGGGAACACGTCTGTCCAGGCTTCAACGTCATACAGCACGCCATAGTTACGGCCATAATCCACCGAACCATACTGCGAGAATTTCAGGCCAGCAAAACCAAGGCGGGTTTTGTTGCCGTTATTAGCATCGCTGCCTTCAGAGTTATTAACGTTGTACTGATATTCCCACTGACCGTAACCGGTCATCAGGTCATTAATCTGCGTCTGGCCTTTAAAGCCGATACGGGTATAAGACTTGTCGCCGTCTGCGCTGGCATTATCGCTGATGTAATGCTCAGCTTTAACTTTGCCGTATAAATCCAGTTTATTGCCGTCTTTGTTATAGATTTCGGCAGCGTGCGCGGCAGAAGCCAGCGTCAGCGTGGAGACGATCATGGCCAGTGTGCTTTTCTTCATTTGCTATCAATCCCAATGTGAACGCCGTAAAAAAACGAAAGTTTTTGTAAAACACCGACTTTTTACCCGTACGTGATGAACTTTTTATGACACTTTTCCGGATTTCTTGTTAATGCTGAACTTTTGGTCTACCGCCTTGTCCGCGTAAATTCGTGCTTTTACCCCACTGCCTGTTGGCTTCCGTATCGACTCCTGTTAAAACGTCCTTTCGTAAAAATTTTTCACTACGGCAGGAAATATGAGTGGCAGTCAGACCTTAGTGGTCAAGTTGGGTACCAGCGTTCTTACCGGCGGATCTCGCCGGTTAAATCGGGCGCACATGGTGGAACTGGTTCGTCAGTGCGCGCAGCAGCACGCAGCCGGCCACCGCATTGTGATCGTTACGTCTGGCGCGATGGCCGCCGGACGCGAACATCTGGGCTACCCCGAACTGCCACCCACCATCGCCTCAAAGCAGCTGCTGGCTGCGGTGGGGCAGAGCCGTCTGATTCAGCTGTGGGAACAGTTATTCTCTATCTACGGCATCCATATCGGTCAGATGCTGCTGACCCGTGCTGACATGGAAGATCGCGAACGTTTCCTTAATGCCCGCGACACGCTGCGCGCGTTGCTGGATAACCACATTGTGCCGGTGATTAACGAGAACGATGCGGTTGCGACTGCCGAAATCAAAGTGGGCGACAACGACAATCTTTCGGCGCTGGCAGCCATGCTCGGCGGTGCCGACAAGCTGCTACTGTTGACCGATCAGCAGGGACTGTTCACTGCCGATCCGCGTAACAATCCAGAGGCTGAGTTGATCAGCGATGTCCATGTGATCGATGATGCATTACGTGCGCTTGCGGGCGACAGCGTATCCGGCCTGGGCACCGGCGGCATGTCGACCAAGCTTCAGGCGGCGGATGTTGCCTGCCGCGCCGGAATAGACGTGATTATCGCCTCGGGCAGTCGCAGCGGTGTGATCAGCGATGTGATTGACGGCAGGCCGGTTGGCACGCGCTTTCATGCGCAGCAATCGCCGCTGGAAAACCGTAAACGCTGGATCTTCGGTGCGCCACCGGCAGGCGAGCTCACCGTCGATGACGGTGCGCTGGCGGCCATCATTGAACGCGGCAGTTCTCTGCTGCCCAAGGGCATTCGCGCTATCCAGGGAAATTTCTCGCGCGGTGAAGTGATCCGCATCCGCAGCCTGCAAGGCCGGGATATTGCTCACGGTGTTTCTCGCTACAACAGCGACGCGATGCGCATGATTGCCGGTCATCACAGCCAGCAGATCAGCGAAATTCTGGGATATGAATATGGCCCGGTGGCCGTTCACCGCGATGACATGATCGTCAGTTAAGGAGCGGACAATGCTTGAAGAGATGGGAAAAGCGGCGCGTGCCGCAGCGTACACCGTTGCCGATCTGTCGACGGCTGAGAAGAATCGGGTTCTGATGACCATTGCCGACCGCCTTGAGGCGGAAAGCGCAGATATTCTGGCAGCCAATGAGCTGGATTTAGCCGATGCGCGTCAGAACGGCATGAGTGCCGCCCTGTTAGATCGGCTGACACTCAATCCGCAACGCCTCAGCAGCATTGCCAGTGATGTGCGCCAGGTGTGTCAGCTGGCCGATCCGGTGGGACAGTTAATCGACGGTGGTCAGCTCGACAGTGGCCTGCGCATTGAACGCCGTCGCGTGCCGCTGGGTGTGGTTGCCGTGATTTATGAGGCGCGTCCCAACGTTACCGTTGACGTTGCCAGTCTGTGCCTGAAAACCGGTAACGCCGCCATACTGCGCGGTGGCAAAGAGACCTGGCGCACCAATGCGGCCACGGTGCGGGTTATTCAGAACGCGCTGCAGCAGCATGGTCTGCCGACGGCTATCGTGCAGGCGATTGAAAATCCGGATCGCGAGCTGGTGAATCAGTTGCTGAAGCTGGATCGTTACGTCGATATGCTCATCCCGCGTGGCGGAGCCGGGCTGCACAAGCTGTGCCGGGAAAACTCCACCATTCCGGTAATTACCGGCGGCATCGGCGTCTGTCACATCTACATTGATGAGACGATGGAGATTGAACCGGCTCTTGATCTGATCGTTAACGCCAAAAAACAGCGTCCCAGCGCCTGTAACTCGCTGGAGACGCTGCTGGTGGAGCAGACCATGGCTGAGCGTTTCCTGCCTCTTTTCAGCGCGCGTATGGCGCAGGAAGGCATCACGCTGCATGCGGACAGCAACGTACTGGCGCAGCTGCAGCAGGGCCCGGCGGCGGTCAGACAGGTCAATCCACAGCAGTACAATGATGAATGGCTGTCGCTGGATCTTAACGTCAAATTAGTGGCGGATATGGATGAGGCGATCGATCACATCCGCACGCACGGCACGCAGCACTCGGATGCCATCCTGACCCGCGACATTCGCAACGCCACGCGTTTTGTCCGTCAGGTCGACTCTTCTGCGGTCTATGTTAACGCCAGCACCCGCTTCACCGATGGTGGGCAGTTTGGTCTGGGTGCGGAAGTGGCGGTCAGTACCCAAAAATTGCATGCACGCGGGCCAATGGGATTAGAGGCGCTGACCACCTATAAATGGATTGCCTGGGGTGACGACACGCTCCGGTCATAGCAACAATAATTTTTAACAAAACGGGAGTCTTTCAGAGACTCCCGTTTTTTTTAGGCCGGCTTTCCGGGCCAGCGAAAGATAGAGTTTTTTGCCCGTCAGGTTAATTTTCATTCCGATTCCGTCACCATTACCCGTTATGCTGGCTGAATTTCACGCAATTTCTTACGGAACATTCCTGAAAGCCGGGGCTGTATGCGGCCTGAGGCGATATTTTTTGTTCAGCTACAGGCCGAAGCGGATAATGATAATCAGGAATGCTTGATAAAGCGGTTAGGTAGTAAACGAGCGGTAATATAAAATGAACTGGTAGCAATAATGAAAATAACATCCAGTATCTCTTCTATGGCTGATTATTAACTAATGGTTAAAAAAGAAAGTACAAGACAAGCTTTCACCACCAGGCTGATAGCGGCCTGTGAGAGTGCCGGCATTGTCGGACATGGACGAAACAAACAGGTTGCCAGAGCCCTGCAGCAGCAAGGCTGTAAGATTTCAACACCAGGAGTGTGGAAGTGGTTTAATGCGCAATCAGTGCCTGATGGTGGCAATTTACTGGCGCTCAGCCAGCTGCTGGGAGTCAGGGTAGAGTGGCTGCAATACGGTATGGAACAACCCGCTGACCCGGTAGCGCTGAGCACGTTCACCGGCCATAAAAATGTGTTCCGGGTGGATAGCCTCGATATCGGGCAGCGAAGCGCTGCGGGTCTGCCCGCGCGTGATGAGTTTGTGGAGACCATCCAGGCGATCGAATATGGTCTGGATGAGGCACGGGTGCTATTCAACGGGCGTCCGGCGGAGAACATCCGGTTAATTGCCATCAATAGCGACTCTATGGCTGACACCTTTGCACCGCGCGATCAGCTGTTTGTGGATATCAGCGTGCGGATGTTCGACGGTGATGGCATCTATATTTTTACCCTCGATGAGCAACTCTATCTCAAGCGTCTGCAGCTGCAGCATAAGAAAATTGCTGTAATTTCAGATAATAAACGCTATGAAACCTGGTATCTTAATCATGATGATGTTACCAGTCTGAAGGTCCTGGCAAAAGTGATCATGAGTCAGGCGCGTCACTATCAAATCCTCGGCTAAGGCCGCTTTTGCTGCCTTTCTCAGACGGGCTGCAAAAAAATAATCGGCATAAATTCATAAATTTAACCAGCAGTAAATAAAAAATTAACCAACAGTGTTTGATAAAGCATAAGAACCTGTTAATAATTTGGATATGGATGAACGAAGCAGTTCTTTCACGGATGAGCCGCTCTTAAACAATTGAGGCGCTGCACAAGCGCGAATCATACCACCCAAAAGTCAGTGAACTTTGGGATGGGGTGGATGCGCAAAATGCAGCGTCGTCAGATGCCGTTTATTTCCCCCTCGCTTACTTTCCACCTGGCTGCTAACGCAGCCGGGCGGCGAGCGTGCGAGCGCGATACACGTCATTCGGGCCCGTTCGGATCACCGAAAGCTCGCGCCTGCCACCCCATCGCCAAAGACTCATTCACAGGAGGAGTTATGGCGATAATTCACTATGGCAAAAGCGTTTTTGTGGGCAACGCACGTACTCGTCGCCATCGGCGGCGCCAACCTCTCAGCAGCCTGACTCAGAGCATTGACCAGGCCCTGAACTTCCCAACTGAACCCCCTGTCCTGAGACGTGCAGAGCAAATCTGCCAGCGTCAGGTCACCCCGCGCGTTGATCGCGCAATCACCGCACCCCGCGTCACCAGTCAGGAAACACCCAGTTTCGACAATTGCTGTCTCCCGCATGTTCACCTCTACGCCGTGAGCTGAAGCGCGAAGAAAGCGTGCATTTTCGTTCCGGCTAACTCTTCGTTATCTCCAGCTTTCACTGGACGCAATTTGCTGAATTACTGTTCAGTTTTGCTGCAGGGTGAGTCAGGCCTCCTGCCGCGCCTGAACGGGTAATGATCAGCGGGCGTTATGTATTTCTTTTCACAATGGTGAATTGCTTTAACCCGTCATTAAGGAGTTGTTATGAGCCAGATAATTGCAGTACTGAATTTTGAAGAGGGATATGTCGACACGCCTTACCTCGACACGCTGGGCTTTCCCACGGTGGCGGGCGGTATCCGCATCGGGCCTAAGGGGGCATCGCTGAGTAATTACACTTTCCGCGTACCACGGCGCGTCGGGGATGTCTGGAAGCAGTGCATTCTTGAAAACAAAGTTCAGGAGATGCAGGGCAGGGATCTGCTGCGTAATGCGCTGGCGAAGTGCAATGACGCCCGTACGGATGTGTTGCTGAGCATGACCTATCAGCTGGGCGTCGAAGGCGTTATGCAGTTCAAAAACATGCTCACCGCCATCGCGGCTGAACAGTTCAATGAGGCGGCTGACGCGATGATGAACAGCCTCTGGGCCCGTCAGACACCGGGCCGGGCCAGACGTCACGCCGAGATGATGCGCAGCGGAACCTATGCGGTTTACAGGGGGTTGCTATGAGATGGCTCATGTTTCTGGTCGCCGTGCTGACGGCGATCATCATCCTGCTGCTGTTGCAGCGTTTCACCACCCTCCAGTTTGTCTCGCACGCCCGCCTGCTCTTCAGAACCTGGTCAGTCTGGCTGGCGTCGCTGGGATCGATGCTCAGCGCCTGGGCGCAATCCTTTCCTTCAGCCGCCGTTGATGCCTGGAGCGTGCTGCCGGAGGACGTCAAAACGATTCTGCCGCACAACTACCTGGGGCTGGTAGGCGCATTCATGGTGGCGATGGGCGTGATTGCACAGTTTGTTCGCCAGAAAAATCTGCTCAACGCGAAGGAGCAGGCTGAAGGAGCGAAACCATGACTCTGATTACCACCTTACTGGGCGGCAGCTGGCACTGGCTTGCCGCACTGGCTGGCGTCATTGCGGCGCTGGGTGCCAGTTATTTCGGCGGCAAGAAAATCGGCAAAGTGCAGCAAAAAGCGCGATCTGACGTTGATAACGCACAACAGGAGGCGTCCCGCGTCAGCGCGGTGGCGCAACAACAACAACATAACCGCGAGGAGGCTAACCGTGTGGCGACCGACAACCACAGCCTTGATGACGCTGCTGCTCGCGACAAGCTGCAGCAGTCGAAATACCACAAACCCTGAACCGGTGGCGATCACCGACTCTGCCTGCGTACTTTTTTCCCCTCTTTATACCTACGGCGATGACGCGCAAAAAATGGACGTCAGGACAGTGCGCGCCATCAACACCCACAACGACATGTGGGACACCCTTTGCGGCCATCCGGCTGCGGCTAAGTAGTGCGCTGACAATCAGCGCGATATCCCAATGATCCTGAGGAGGATTCTATGATCGAAGTTAACTCTTTTGCTGAACTGCGCACCACGGTCCCGCCAAAATCAGGTGAAGTTGCGAGCCTGAAACGCTATTACGACAAAGACTCCAGCTTCCGGGGTGGTGCTGACTTTGTCGGTTTTCTCTCCACTACTACGCTGAAAGATGATGGCGGTACTGTGGCGGTGGGTAACGGTTTCTACTGGAAGCGCACCATCAACGACCCTGCTGAAGTTAACATTCTGCACTTTGGCGCGAGAGGGGATGGCGTGACCGATGACACTGAAGCCTTTAAGCGGATGCTGGCATGGACGCAGTCCTATAACGCCTATGCGAAAGCGATGCCGGTACGTTTTCCGGGTGGCCGCTTCCTGATTTCACCCATCGATATCAGCGATACAGAGTTGCCGTTTTTTGGTCTGGCAGGTGATGATATCGAACTCGGGTCGTCACCGCGCACCACCATTGTCTCTGACAAAAGCGCGAGTGCGGTGTTTAAGGTTAATGCACGCAAAATCGTCATCAAAGGCATCTGCTGGCACGGACAAGCGAATGCCGGGACTGTCGACACCACTCTCAAAGTCACCGTTACGCCTGAACAGTGCAGCAACGTGCAGCCATTCTTCGAAAATACGATTGTCGGCGGGCAGATCGTCAATATCTTCTGCTTCAAGGCGCAAAGTACCGGGGGA
Organism: Pantoea sp. F_5; assembly: GCF_008631595.1. Classification (NCBI taxonomy): domain Bacteria; kingdom Pseudomonadati; phylum Pseudomonadota; class Gammaproteobacteria; order Enterobacterales; family Erwiniaceae; genus Pantoea; species Pantoea sp. F_5. The sequence goes on along the minus strand of NZ_VWUO01000011.1, from coordinate 112,181 downwards.
ACCGTCTTTAAGCTGCAGGATACGCTCGACAGTAAGTTCGATCAGATTTACAGCTCCTCGACCTATTCACGCGTGTTTGATGTCGGCTGGTCAAACACACCGAAGGGGAACTGGGACCACTCAACCGCCATTGAGTTATGCAACGCCAACTTCCAGTCGGGCTATGGCGACGCTACGATCTATATGCCGCGTGTTACCCAGGGGATCATGCGAAATGTCTGGATTGAGCACACCACCAACCCGGGGGATTTGTCGGACGGCGGCTGGACCATCGATACGCTCAACATTGAGGATTGTGCCACACCGCTCAATCTTAACAATGCCCGCGTGGTGATGCGTCAGATTAACCTGCAGGCGGGGGCGAAAATCACTAATGATTTGGCCGGAAGTAAGTGGTTATCGACCTTTGAATATGGCTATCGTCGGGATGAGAACTACGGCACGTTCATGACGGGTTCGCTGCGTGCCGGCTATTACAGCGGTTATAAAGTGGTGAACAACACCGATACCGATAACTGGTATCGGCTGGGGCAGCTCTTTTTCCCGGCGCCTAACCAGCAATGGGTGATGGAGTTAATCGGGAAAGCGGATGCCACTACGCCGTCCGGTACCGCCGGTTCACCCGTAAATATGCCTGCTACCGGTAAAACGCTGATCAACCTGCAGCGACTGGAAACGGTCTGGGCGGATGCTTACCACATGGGCCAGCCTTCCGTACTGGACATCCGTTACAGCCGGGTAGGAACTACCTATGCAGCGGTATGGGTCAAGCTGAAGGCCAACAGTGGCGAGACCATGTTCAACCTGAAGACCACCGGTCCAACCCGCTTCGATACCGGCTCCTGCTCGTTGTTCCAGTCCGATATGTCGGTGGTCACGGACATTACCAAAGTTGGCTCTCTGAAACCCGCTGCACGCTTCGGCATGCACAATGGACTGGCGGGCATCGGTGCCAATGAAAAAGGGGTCGTTACGCTCGCTACTGCAGCGGGTACACCGACCAATAAAACCGCGCCAACCGGTTTTGTGCTGATCAATATCAACGGCGTTGACCGCAAGGTTCCTTACTACGATTGATGATTGGCATGTTTTGGGCGAGGCTTCGGCCTCGCCCTTTTTTTGATCTGCCTCTCTGAAGCGTCAATGGCAAGCGTTCTTTGCCTGACAAACAGTGGCAAAGCCGATAGTGTCCTGTTTAACACAGGCAAAACGCAGCGATTAAGAGGGAAACCCGATGAATAAAGCTTTAATCGTCGCAGTATTAGCTGGCATGCCAATGTTAGTAGATGCTGTAACTCAAACTTATCTTTATGATTTCATAATGAATAAGCAGACCAGCCAGGCGTATCACCAGCTTATTGCCGGACATGATTTCCCTGCCTGGGTTAAGCAGGGCGGGACCAGTACCCCGGCTAATACAATCACTATTAAGGGTGAAACCTGGCAGCTACTCTCCGGCTGTAAGCCGCACAATTGCCCGGCGCAGTCGATCGCCATTCTTTACTCTCCGGAGAAAGGGGAGATTCATGGCGTCTACTCCGACTACGATCAGAAAAGCGAGCGTCAGACGCTAACATGGCTTAATCTCGATCCCACTGATGATGCGGGAATGCGTAAAATTCTGTTCAACAGGCTGAACGGCGATTTATAAGAATGAGCTTCCCTTCCGGGAGGCCGCGCAGGGCAGGGCGGGCTATAACAGCGCTCAAGCCCCGCCCCTTTGTCCGGGCAACGGTATTTGAGTTTAATTTCAATTACGGCTTGCGTCGCCCGGTGAAGTGTGGCCTAATGAACTGTCGGTTTGATTAACAGACACTATCAAAGTAAGTAACCAAAGCAGTTCTCATCTCTAAGTTTGTCGCGAGACATCCCTTCTTTTTGAGTCTTCTCTTACGTTCTGATTAAAATCTGTTCTCAGGCCATTATGCCGGAAGGCTCGATATATTAAGGATTTAAGCATGTCTAACAAAATTCGCGGTACCGTTAAATGGTTTAACGCAGAGAAAGGCTTCGGTTTCATCTCTCCTGCAGATGGCAGCAAAGATGTATTCGTACATTTCTCTGCAATCCAGGGCACCGATTTCCGTTCATTAGACGAAGGTCAGCAAGTTGAATTCACAGTAGAAAATGGTGCCAAAGGCCCAGCTGCTGCGAACGTTGTTGGTCTCTAAGGACTGAAAATTACTTTTAAATGTCCTCACTGTAATGGCTCACAGTTTCGTACATCACATTTTGATGTTACAAGAGCCAACCCGCATGGAGCGAAATGCATTTTCTGCAAATCTGTCGTTGTTCAGGTGAAAGCGGCGAGGATTGCAATTCAGAGCCAGCTTCGCGCTTTCTGAAAAGGCTAGTGAGCTTTATAGCGTTGTTGCATTTACAGTAATTAAAGGCTGCCTCTGGCGGCCTTTTTTGTTTCTGCTGTGTCCATCCGCAATTCCTCATCCTTTCTTCTGTACCCGCCGGAATACCTTAGCTTCTCTGTGTAACTTTTGGGTCAACCCCCGTTTAATATCACCGATCTGAAAAAGGCCCGCCGGAGCAGGCCATAAAAGTGAATCAGCGAAGCACGGGTTGCAGTGCGAGCTTGCCGGTATTAAACACGCTCATCGCCTGCGCCATACGCTCAGCCTGATCCTGCAGTGCCTGTGAAGCGGCTGACGCTTCCTGAACCAGCGCGGCGTTCTGCTGCGTGACCGCTTCCATTTGGGTAATCGCCTGATTAATTTCATTGATACCGCTGCTCTGCTCGCTGCTGGCAATGGTGATTTCACTCATGATATTTGCCACGCTCTGCACGCTGTTCACCACCTCACCGATGGTCGAACCCGCATGGGTTACCAGTTTGCTGCCTTCATCGACTTTAGCGACCGAATCTTCAATCAGTACCTTAATCTCTTTGGCCGCGGAGGCTGAGCGCTGTGCCAGATTACGCACTTCACTCGCAACCACGGCAAAACCGCGACCCTGTTCACCCGCCCGCGCAGCTTCAACGGCGGCGTTCAGTGACAAGATATTGGTCTGGAAGGCGATGGAGTCGATAACGCTGATGATATCGACAATTTTGCGTGAAGAGAGGGCGATCGCTTCCATCTTCTCGATCACTTTCTCCATGACCACGCCACCTTCTCGCGCTACGCTGGACGTCGTCGATACCAGGTGATTAGCTTCACGCGCGTTATCGGCATTGTGTTTCACGGTCGACGTCATCTGCTCCATGGCAGAGGCGGTCTCTTCCAGCGAGCTGGCCTGCTGCTCAGTGCGGGTTGAGAGGTCAAGGTTACCGCTGGAGATCTGATTAGAGGCGACCGCGATAGTGTCTGAGCCGGTGCGTACTTCAGTCACAATCGACAGCAGGTTATCGTTCATGCGCTGCAGCGCCTGCATCAGGACGCCGGTTTCATCACGCGAGGTGACCTGCATCTGGGTACTCAGATCGCCCGCGGCAACGCGTTCAGCGACGTCAACCGCGGCAACCAGTGGACGGACAATAGATCGGGTCAGGAAGTAGCCCAGCATAATCGCGGCCAGAATGGCCAGCGCGGAAAAAATCAGCGTGATGGTGATGGCTGCCTGTCCATTTTCCACAATACCCTGGCCTTCACTGCGCAGCTGTGAGTCCTGTGAGTTGGCAAAATTCACCGCATCCTGAAGAAATTTATTTTGTGTAGCGGTCATCGATTTCAGGACATAGGTGCTGGCAGCATCAAAATCGCCTGCTTTAATCAGGGCGATCAGCTCAGCTTTAACCTTCTCAAATGCCTGAGCAGACGCCAGCAGACCGGCGATCTTTTTCTTACCTATTGGCGTGACCTGAATATCCTCAATCTTTTTCATCGCGATGTTAGTGCGTTGCGTGGCTTCATCCAGCTGGCTATAACGCTTCACATTCATTTCCGGGTGTGTTGTGTCGATCACCATGCCGCGCAGGTATTTGATCTGATCGTTCACGCCGTCGCGCACATCAAATGCCAGTCGTACTTTCACATAGCGATCGTCGATGATCGATGCGATCGCCGTATTAATACTGTTAATTCTGGTAATGGATGTTACGCCAATCACTATCAGTAACGTCACAATAATACCGAAGGCTGCTGCGAGCCGCATACCGACCTTCATATTCTTGATACTGAACATGTTCTCTTCCCCGTTTTATTATTAATCAGTTTGTTAGCAGCACTCAGGTTTTCTGCTGTTGTGCGCAGTGCCTTGCTGATGTCTGTGGTCACAACCGCAGGCAAAAAGGTGATCTCGCACAGTCTGTTATCGGAGCACGCAGTTGTACCTTTAATATTTTTTAAGTAATAACGGAGCGTGAATGAATAGTCACTGAAAAGCTTCAGAAAGGGTTAACAAATAAACAAAGAGGAAACTCGGGCAAAAAAAAGGGCCGTCAGCAGGAATGCTGACGGCCCGATCCAGACAAGCAGGACTGGATTCAGAAAACTAAGAAGTAGAGGCCTGCCCAGAATGCGAGACTTAACGTGACGGCGGTAATCCAGGCCAGCTGGCGTAAACGGCCACGCAGCACTTTCTGAGGAGAAGGGGTAGCAGGTGCCGGTGTAACAGGTAAAGTTTCAATGTGCATAGTCGGTTCCTGGTCAGGTCAGTCATTCTGCTGGTTTAAAAGTAAAGATATACCGGGCATTCTTCGCGGCCCGGATTTGTTTAGCGGGCAGTGTCGAGAACGTTGAAAATCACGTCTGACAGCTCATTCAGTTCAAACTTCGCCACATAACCGTCGGCACCCACTTTGCGCACATGATCTTCGTTGGCGCTGCCAGAGAGTGAGGAGTGAATGACCACCGGCAGCACCTTGAGAATCGGGTCACGCTTGATGTTGCGGGTCAGCGTAAAGCCATCCATCTCTGGCATCTCCAGATCGGTCAGGACCAGCGCAATTTTGTCGTGAATCGACTCGCCCGCAGCCTGTGCTTCCTGGCTCATCAGCTTGATTTTTTCCCAGGCTTCCAGACCGGTGTTAAACATCAGCGCCGGAATACCCATGCTCTTCAGACCCTGCTCCAGCAGCTGACGCGCCACTTTAGAATCTTCTGCCACAATGGCGACCGCACCAGGGCGATAGTTGAAGGCACGCGGTCTGGCCGCTTCCGGTTCAACGCCGCGCACTGAAGGAATGATGTCATACAGAATCTGCTCAACGTCCAGCACCATCGCCAGTTCGTTGCTCTGCTTGTCGCTGTCCAGGCAGGCGATGCTGGTAATATTGCGGCCACCGATACCGGCTTCGGCAGTATGCACCTGGCTCCAGTCGAGACGCACGATGTTCTCAACTGACTCCACGGCAAACGCCTGGGTGTTACGGGCATACTCGGTCACCAGCAGCAGGTTAAGACCGGTTTCAGGCACACAGCCCGCTACCGCAGGCAGGTCTATCACCGGAATGAACTGACCACGAATACTCGCCATACCCAGCAGCGGTGAACGCATGCCCGCGGCTTTAGTGATGGTCGGCATCGGTACAATTTCACGCAGCTTGAAGACGTTTATGCCAAACAGTTCAGACTTGCCTTTCAGCTGATCGGAACCTAAGCGAAACAGCAGCAGCTCAAACTTATTCGATAACGCGAGGTTCGCTCTTTCATCGATCTCTTTTTGAAAATTATCCATGGTTGCCTCTGCATTAACGCAGCTGGTGAAATTGGGTGTGAACAGGTTATCGGCAGCAAACGGAAAAAGGTGAGAAGAGAAGGGTGAAATAAAACGAATGCCAATTATTGTGCCAGGCTTAACCCTTAAGGTTCAACATGGACACCTTTCCAATAAAGGAGTGTGAAATGAAAAAAGTGATTTTAGCGTCGTTGCTGGTGATGATGAGCGCGGGCGTTTCAGCTGAAGAGGGCGGATACAAAGCTGGCGATGCGCCGCCGCCGCAACACAAGCAGGATGCCGGCTATAAAGGTTCTGAAGATACCGGTCAGACCCACATCGATCAGATCCGCGATTTCCGTCAGGGCGGGTATGTGACGCTGGAAGGTTACATCGTGAAGAAAGAGCAGGGCGAGCGGTATCAGTTCCGCGATAACACCGGGACGTTACCGATTATTGCCCCGAAGAAGACCTTTGATGGTAAAACCTACACCGCTGAAGACAAAGTACGCGTCAGTGGCAAGGTACAGGGCAAAGGGGATAAAACCACGCTGCATGTGTCAAGCATCGAAGAGCCATAACAGACCGGGCGAGGTCATGACCTCGCCCTCTTTTATTTAGTCTTTCAGCAGAATCGCCCGGCAGGTTTTGCCTTTGATTTTGCCCTGCTTAAGTTTCACCAGTGCCGCTTTGGCCTGATTTGCCTCAATCGCTACGTAGGCATGGGTCGGGGTCAGAACAATTTTCCCGATCTGCTCAGCGCGATAACCCGCTTCACCGGTCAGTGCACCCAGAATATCTCCCGGACGTATCTTGGCTTTACGGCCACCATCAATGCATAACGTCATCATGGCGGCAGGCAGTGGCTTGCTGCTGCCCTTTTTCAGCGTGCTGGCCGAGACCCAGGGCAGTTTCTGTTGCAGGAAATCTTCCAGCGCATGCGCACGCGCCATCTCATCAGCCGCGACCAGGCTGACGGCAACGCCATGTTCGCCTGCACGCGCCGTACGACCGATACGGTGCAGGTGAACTTCAGGATCCCAGGCGAGCTGATAGTTGACCACCATCGCCAGCGATTTGATGTCGAGTCCGCGCGCGGCGACATCGGTGGCCACCAGCACGCGGCCGCTGCCGTTCGCGAAGCGAATAAGCACACGTTCACGATCGCGCTGCTCCAGGTCACCGTGAAGTGGCAGGGCGCTGATATCACGCGCGTTAAGCGCCGCAGCGACATCATCACATTCACGCCTGGTATTGCAGAAGACCACGCAGGATGAAGGCTGACGATCGCTGAGCAGGGCGATCAGCAGGCCCAGCTTTTCATTGTGGCTGGCTTCAAAGAACTGCTGGTCGATTGACGGCAGCTCGCTGACATCTTCAGTCACTACGCTCAGCGCATCACGCTGAAAGCGGGTGCTGATAGCGGTGATGCCGTCGGGCCAGGTAGCGGAAAAGAGCAGCGTCTGACGCGAGGCGGGCGTCGCTTCAATGATCGTTTCCATATCGTTCAGGAAGCCCATCTCCAGCATCCGATCTGCCTCATCCAGTACCAGCGTGCTGAGCTGGTCCAGCTTGAGATTTTCGCGGTTGATGTGGTCGAGGATACGACCAGGCGTGCCGACCACAATATGCGGTGGATGCACCAGTGAATCACGCTGTGCGCTCATCGGCTGTCCGCCACACAGGGTGAGGACTTTGATGTTGCGTGTGAAGCGCGCCAGCTGGCGCAGGACATTGCCCACCTGATCCGCCAGTTCACGGGTCGGACAGAGGATCAGTGCCTGCGTCTGAAAGCGGGTGCTGTCGATATGGTGCAGTAAACCAATACCAAAGGCAGCCGTTTTGCCGCTGCCGGTTTTTGCCTGCGCGCGCACGTCGCGTCCCTGCAGAATGGCGGGCAGCGTAGCGGCCTGCACGGGCGTCATGCTGGTGTAGCCCATCTCGCGCAGGTTATCGAGCTGGCTATCGGGAAGCGAATTGAGGGTAGAAAAAGCGGTCACGGGCGCGGCCTCTGAGGCTGAAAGTGTAGGGCATTATTGCGGGGCAAGTCTGGCAGAAAGCACGCCTGACAGCAACGGGAACCTCGATGGTTAGCGGTATGAAACTAAATCTGCCGGTGCGCTTAGGAATAAGCTGAAGTTTACTGAAAAAAGGTGGTTTATTTTTATAGATTAACGGCGGCTTAACGTAAGTGTTCCGGAGTGACGATCGGTTAATGCCAGTAATTATTTTATAAGTGACCGTTTTTAAAAAAATATTTCATTGTTAATCAGATAAATCCTCAACTAAGACTCCAGTAATAGAATTAATCATTAAAAAATATCACCACTGGTGCCGATAAAAATCCTGATCTAATTGCTTTATATTTATCGCGCCATATTCCTGGTACAACGACCGGTAGAGGGTATTTGCATTGAGTAATAGCATCCAGGGACCACATGAAAATGTGCTTAAAATAGTAGGCCGCGCCGTACTGACACTGCATGTTCATGGCGAGAGTTTATCTGCGGATAAAATCGCATCCATGATCGGCTGTTATGCGGAAGATGAGCCCTGTGATCAGGAAGATCGTCGCTTATACGCGCTGGCAATGGAATTAATGTCGAATGATCAATGGGCCAAAAGCGCGTAACCCGCACTCCGCTCAGGTAAATGCAGAGCCTCCCGTGTGGAGGCTCTGTTGTTTTTGGGAGGCGTATCAGGGGACAGGTTTAGGCAGTAAGGTCGCTGCTGGCAAATCCTGAGCAGGTAGGTGTTAGCCGCAGAGCAGGCTTCAGGGAGCATATGCCCTCGACAAAGACGCAAAACCGCTATCTGTGGCCCGCTATGCTTTGCTACAGGCATAGGCTCCCTTCGCTTCACATCGGGCAGACGCTTCCCGTTTCAGGACCGTCGCTGCGGGTAAACCACGGGCACTGGGAATCTATCAGCAATAAACAAGCTTAAAGCGCAGGGAAGCCGGTCAGAAGAGGAAAGCGTCCCGCGGCCTGGGACAGCTTAAGCGCCTTTCCGCTCTGACCGGTTTCCCTGAGCAGGCTCGATCTCGCCGCTAGCTGAGAAGGCTCAAGCCGATGCCAGGGCAAAGACCGGTTTACCGCGTGAAAAGGTCGCCACTACCGGTGAAATGCGCGCTACGGCTTCAGCGGAACAGCTTGCTGCTACCAGCATCATGCTCGCGTCATCGCCCGGTTGCGGCCACTGTCTTTCGCCCTGGGCCGAAAGCGGGAGCCGATTGTCTGTGGCTATCCCCAGCGCCCGCGACAGCGAGAACTCGTCCGAACCACGATAGAGCTGCGCATAGAGATTCGCTTTTTCCAGCATGCTGCCGGTGCCAAACGGAGACCAGTGATCGATCACGCTGTCGGTGCCGGTCATCACTTTGATGCCCGCCGCCTGCAGCTGTGGTATTGGCATAGTCAACTTGCCAATCGGCAATGTGGAAGCGACGCTGAACTGCTGCTCCGCCAGCCCTTCAATCATTTTATCCAGCGCACTGCCGTTGAGCGTCGCCAGCGCAAAACCGTGGCTCAGCGTCACATTGCCTTTCAACACCGGATTCTTCGCCACGGTGTCAATCATGTACTGAATCGCCGCCACGCCAGCCTGTGAGGTTTCATGCAGATGAATATCCACACCGCGCTGATAGTCGAGCGCAATCTGAAACATGGCATCCAGCGACTTCTCCATCGCGCCATCCACGTTAGTGGGATCCAGCCCGCCGACATACTCAACGCCGTGCTGCATCGCCTCACGCATCAGGCCATCAACCTGCGAGTGCAGCAGGCCGTGCTGCGGGAAGGCAACGATCTCGCAGGAAAAGGCGGGATGACGGGCTAATGCCGCCTGCAGATGTTCCAGGCTTCTCAGGCCGCTGACCGGATCGATATTGCAATGGCTGCGGGCGCGGGTGGTGCCTTTGGCGTGCAGCAGGGCGATCAATCCTTCGGCGCGGGCCTGGGAGTGCGGCAGCAGCTGCGGAATCAGCACCTGCTCGCGCGCAATCATATCCATGATGGTTTTGCCCTGACGTGGACGTGGAGCCTGCCACGGGCCGCCGTAGAAGGTTTTATCAAGATGGATATGCATATCCTGCGTCGCGGGCAGCAGCAGCGCCTCCTGCGCATCCCACGACGGTAGCGTGCTGTCACCCTGGCCCGCCGAGGTCAGTTGGTCAATTTTGCCGTCGCGCACGCTGATGTCGTAAAGACCGGTCCGGGTCGCGACGACGTCGTCATCCTCGCGGATAAAGCCCTCTTCCAGTCGCACATTGCGTAGCAGATAGTGGTCCTGTCGGGGCAGGGCGGCAGGCTGGTCGGGATTGATGGCGGACAACGATGAGCGGGTGGCGGCACTGGCCTGACCGAGACCGGCGGCCAGCAAGCCGCCTGCGGCGGTCCAGCGAACGCTTTGCCCCAGGAAATCACGGCGGCTCGGCGAAGAGGAAATAGGCATCAGAGGCTCCTGTAAAGTGAACAAGGTCTTAATCTGACAAACGACGCTTCGCCCTGCTGCGTTATTTTCCACTGACGGCTATTCGATATTTCACTGCCAGCGCAGCTTGCCGAATGCCGCCAGCGACGCCGCCAGTTCGCGCTGCAGCGGATCCTGCGGATGACGGCAGAACAGCGCCAGTTCAAAGGTATCAATCACCGGCAGACCCTGTTCAGACCCCAGAACCCGATGCGCCGGCAGACGGCAGCTGGCAGGCAGTAACGTCAGCCCCAGCCCCTGTGCACTGGCGGCGGCCAGCGCGACCAGGCTGGCGCTGCTGTAGCTGATGCGCCAGCTTCGGCCCAGCGCATCAAGCGTCTGACAGACCTCATCGCGATAAAGCCCCTGCTGGGGAAACAGCACCAGCGGCACCGGCGTCTGCTCAAAGCAGGGCCACGCTGCACTGTCGAGCCACAGTAGCGGTTCCGGACGCGACGCCAGCGGACGGTCGCCAGCGGGCTGTTTAATCAGCATGATGTCCAGCTCTTCACGCTGCCAGGCACGACGAAGCTCCACCTGCATACCGCTCATCACATCCAGCCGCAGCTGCGGATGATCGCGACTGAAGTGCGCCAGCAGACCGGCCGTGGGGGCGGCAAAATCTTCCGGCACGCCAAGGCGCAGTACGCCATCGCGCCACTGGTCACTCAGCACATCGTGCGCTTCCCCGTTCAGGGCAATAATTCGCCGGGCGTAGCCTAAAAGTTTTTCGCCTTCTTCGGTGATCTGTACCTGATGCGAGGAGCGGACCAGCAGTTCTTTGCCAACCATCTCCTCCAGCCGCCGCACCTGTTGGCTGACGGTGGACTGCGACAGATGCACCCGGTCGGCGGCGCGGGTAAAGCTGGCGGTTTCGCACACCGCCACAAAGCTGAGCAGCTGTTGCGGAGTGAACATCGGTTGACGATTCATTTTTCCACTACCTGGCAGAGTAATATTTCATTTCCAGATAGTAGCGACTGTTGTCAGGCTGGCAACTTTTAATGGCGCAGATTTTATATGAAGAGAGATAATAACCTGCTGCTGGCGGCGCTGGTGCTGGCCGGGCTGAATATGCGGCCACTAATGACCTCGGTCAGTCCGTTACTCGGTGAACTGCGACAGAGCATCGGTCTGTCACCGCTGGCGGCCTCGCTGCTGCCTGCGGTGCCGATGATGATGATGGGGGCCATTGCCCTGGTCAGTGCGCCGCTGATGCAGCGCTTTGCGATACGCAAATTGCTGCCGGGCGGGCTGTTATTGCTGCTGCTGGCGCTGGTGAGTCGATGGTTTGTGACGGACGGACGCGGGCTGGTACTGACTGCCGTACCGGGTGGGGCGGGCATTGGTATCGTCCAGATGGCGATGCCGGGATTGATTCGTCAGCGCTTTGGCAGCCGCAGTGCGGGCGTGACCGGACTATGGGCAGCGGCGCTGATGGGCGGCGGCGGGATTGGCGCGGCGGTCTCGCCGTGGCTGAGTGCACATGCTGGCTGGCAGGGGGCACTGAGCAGCTGGGCACTGCCGGTGGTGCTGGCTATCCTGCTCTGGCTGTTGATCACCACCACGCCGCCCGCAGCCCGCATGGAGGCCGCCGCGCTGCCTTCGCTGTGGCGAAAAACCCGCGCCTGGACGCTGGCGCTGAGCTTCGGGCTGGTGAACGGCGGTTACGCCATCTGTGTTGCCTGGCTGCCCGATTTTTACCATCAGCTTGGCTGGCGTGCGCAGGCGGGCGGTTCACTGCTCGGCATGATGATCGGCTGTCAGGTTACCGGTGCGCTACTACTGCCGTTGCTGGCGCGGGGCCGCGATCGTCGTCCATTACTGCTGCTGGCCCTGGCCATGCAGTTCTGCGGCATGCTCGGCTTCCTGTTTGCACCACAGCTGGCACCGTGGTTCTGGGCGGGGATGGCGGGCTTCGGGCTGGGCGGAGCGTTTCCGCTGGCACTGGTGCTGGCGCTGGATCATCTGGAGCAGCCCCAGGCTGGCGCGCGGCTGGTGGCTTTTATGCAGGGCGTCGGCTTTATTATTGCGGGCAGCATGCCGTTTATTGCCGGTCAGCTGCATGCGCTCACCGGAAATTTCGCCAGCGTCTGGATTCTGCAGGCGACGGTCACGCTGCTGCTGTTTGCGCTTAATCTGCGTTTTCATCCGCACAGCTATCAGCGGGCATTCCCGGAGAGAAACCGCTGATTTTGGTCCGACCAATTCCGGCAATCTTTTTCTCTGGTTCACACTCCGGGAAAATTCGCCCAACTTCTGTTGCCATAGATTAACAATGCATTAACTATCTGTTGCCATAAGCCCCGATACAGCGGTTTGGTCTGACCAATCCGGGGGCAGATGGCATACAGTGCTGCCGCTGCATGCCACATCATCTTTTCCTCTGGAGATACTGGCATGCAGATCTGGCAACAAAATTACGATCCGCTGGGTAATATCTGGCTCTCAAGCCTGGTCGCGCTGATCCCGATTCTCTTTTTCTTCTTTGCACTGATTAAGCTGAAGATGAAAGGCTACATGGCCGCCACCACCACCGTGGTGCTGGCGCTGCTGGTGGCGCTGTTTCTCTATCGGATGCCTGTTGCCCAGGCGCTGGCCGCCGTGGTGTACGGTTTTCTCTATGGGTTATGGCCGATTGCCTGGATCATTGTTGCCGCCGTCTTCGTCTACAAAATCTCGGTCAAAACCGGCCAGTTCGATATTATCCGTGCCTCTATCCTCTCCATTACTCCCGATCAGCGTCTGCAGATGCTGATTGTCGGCTTCTCGTTTGGGGCCTTCCTGGAGGGCGCGGCAGGCTTTGGTGCGCCGGTGGCGATTACCGCCGCGCTGCTGGTGGGGCTGGGCTTTAATCCGCTCTACGCCGCCGGCCTCTGCCTGATTGTGAATACTGCGCCGGTCGCGTTTGGCGCAATGGGCATTCCAATTATCGTGGCGGGTCAGGTAACCGGACTGGATAGCTTCGCCATCGGCCAGATGGCCGGACGCCAGCTGCCGCTGCTGACGCTGATTGTGCTGTTCTGGATTATGGCGATTATGGATGGCTGGCGCGGGGTGAAAGAGACCTGGCCAGCGGTTGTTGTGGCGGGTGGATCCTTTGCACTTGCCCAGTTCCTCAGCTCCAACTTCCTGGGGCCGGAGCTGCCCGACATCATTTCGTCACTCGCCTCGCTGATTTCGCTGACGCTGTTTCTGCGGGTCTGGAAGCCGGTGCGCATTTTCCGTTTTGCCGATGCAGAGTCGAAGCACAACGATGTACTGCAACCGCCGCAGCAGTATCGGCTGGGTCAGGTGATCCGCGCCTGGATGCCGTTCCTGTTTCTCACCGCCACCGTCACGCTCTGGAGCATCCCGCCGTTTAAAGCGCTGTTTGCCAAAGGTGGAGCACTCTATGAATGGGTGCTGGCTGTGCCGGTTCCGATGCTGAATGAGCTGGTGGCGCGGATGCCGCCCGTGGTCGGCAGCGCGACCCCTTATCCGGCGATCTTTAAGCTGGATCTGGTTTCCGCCACCGGCACCGCCATTTTCATTGCGGCGATGATGGCGATGCTATTCCTGCGCATGAAGCCAAAGGCGGCGCTGCAGACCTTTGGTGAAACGCTGAAAGAGCTGGCGCTGCCAATCTACTCTATCGGAATGGTGCTGGCCTTTGCGTTTATCTCCAACTACTCCGGTCTTTCTGCCACGCTTGCTCTGGCGCTGGCGCACACCGGCCACGCGTTTACCTTCTTCTCGCCATTCCTGGGCTGGCTGGGCGTGTTCCTGACCGGGTCCGATACCTCATCGAATGCGCTGTTTGCCGCGTTACAGGCGACTACAGCCCAGCAGATCGGCGTTTCCGATATTCTGCTGGTGGCGGCTAATACGACTGGCGGTGTGACGGGTAAGATGATCTCGCCGCAGTCGATCGCCATCGCCTGTGCAGCGGTCGGGCTGGTGGGGAAAGAGTCCGACCTGTTCCGGTTTACGGTTAAACACAGCCTGATCTTCACCTGTATGGTGGGGGTGATTACCACGCTTCAGGCCTACGTCTTCCCCTGGATGATCCCATGAGCAACACTGCCGATCCGCTGGTGACACGCCTGCGGACCTATATCACCGACCATCAGCTTGAGCCGGGCATGCGCCTGCCCGCCGAGCGCCAGCTCTCTGCTGAACTCGGCGTCTCGCGTTCTTCGCTGCGTGAAGCGATACAGCAGCTGATCAGCAGTGGCATGCTGATCAGCCGACGCGGTGGCGGCACCTGGATTCGTCAGCAGCTGGCACCCTGGTCGGAACAGCGCATCGTTGAACCGATTCGCCAGCTGCTGCGCGACGATCCCGACTACCGCTACGACATTCTGGAAGCGCGCCATGCCATTGAGGCCAGCACCGCCTGGCATGCTGCACTGCGTGCCACCGACGCCGACAAAGAGAAGCTGCAGTACGCCTTTGACGCCACCCTGAAGCTGAAAGAGAGTGACGATCCCGACCTCGCTGCCCAGGCAGATGTGCGCTTCCATCTGGCGATTGCCGAGGCGTCACACAATGTCGTGCTGCTGCAGACCATGCGCAGCTTTTTCGAGCTGCTGCAGTCGTCGGTGATGCAGAGCCGTCAGCGCATGTACACCCAGCCAGCCATTTTCGCCCGCCTGACGGAACAACATCAGGCGCTGCTGGATGCGATCCTCGCGGGCGACGCCGACGCGGCCCGTCAGGCGGCCATGCAGCATCTGGGTTTTGTCCACACCACCCTGAAAAGCCTCCATGAAGATGAAGCGCGCCAGGCGCGCATTACCCGCTTACCGGATAACGACACACGCAACCCAAAGGAATCTGACTGATGATTATCTCAGCTGCCAGTGACTATCGCGCCGCCGCACAACGTATCCTGCCGCCGTTTCTGTTTCACTATCTTGATGGTGGTGCTTACGCCGAGCACACTCTGCGACGTAACGTGGAGGACCTTTCTGACGTGGCGCTGCGCCAGCGCATTCTGAAGAACATGTCGGAACTGAGCCTCGAAACGAAATTATTTAATGAAACCCTGTCGATGCCGGTTGCGCTGGCACCGGTCGGCCTGTGCGGTATGTATGCTCGTCGGGGCGAAGTGCAGGCGGCACGCGCGGCAGCCCTGAAAGGCATTCCGTTTACCCTGTCGACAGTCTCGGTCTGCCCGATTGAAGAGGTGGCCCCGCAGATCAACCGTCCGATGTGGTTCCAGCTTTACGTGCTGCGTGACCGCGGCTTTATGCGCAATGCGCTGGAGCGGGCCAAAGCCGCCGGTTGCTCAACGCTGGTGTTTACCGTGGATATGCCGACGCCGGGCGCGCGTTATCGCGATGCGCACTCCGGAATGAGCGGCAATCACGCGGCGCTGCGTCGTTACTGGCAGGCGATCACTCATCCACAGTGGGCGCTGGATGTGGGTCTGCAGGGCCGTCCGCACGATCTGGGGAACATCTCCGCCTATCTCGGCAAGCCGACCGGGCTGGAAGATTATATTGGCTGGCTGGCGAACAACTTTGATCCTTCCATCAGTTGGAAAGATCTGGAGTGGATCCGCGAGTTCTGGGACGGGCCGATGGTGATCAAGGGCATTCTCGATCCGGAAGATGCGCGCGACGCGGTACGTTTTGGCGCGGATGGCATCGTGGTCTCGAATCACGGTGGACGCCAGCTGGATGGCGTGCTCTCCTCGGCGCGTGCGCTGCCAGCGATTGCCGACGCAGTCAAAGGTGACATCACTATTCTGGCGGACAGCGGCATTCGTAACGGGCTGGATGTCGTGCGAATGATTGCGCTGGGCGCAGACAGCGTGCTGCTGGGACGGGCATTTATCTATGCGCTGGCGACTCACGGACAGCGCGGCGTGGAAAACCTGCTAAACCTGATTGAGAAAGAGATGCGCGTGGCCATGACGCTGACCGGCGCAAAATCGATAAGTGAAATTACCCGCGATTCGCTGGTGCAGGCGGAGGCGCTGCTGACACCAACAAGCACGGTATCACGTCCCCGCGCGGTGAGTTAGCCTGCGAAAATGAATGTATTGTCTATACTTAGCTTCTTTACCAACAGGAGGAATGACATGACCATTCATAAGAAAGGTTCGGCGCACTGGGAAGGCGATATTAAAGGCAAAGGCACCGTCAGCACCGAGAGTGGTGTACTGAGCCAGCAGCCTTATGGCTTTAATACCCGTTTCGAAGGCGGCAAAGGCACCAACCCGGAAGAGCTGATTGGTGCAGCGCATGCGGCCTGTTTCTCTATGGCACTGTCGCTGATGCTGGGCAATGCGGGCCATACGCCGGAAAGCATCGATACCACGGCTGACGTGTCGCTGGATAAAAAAGGCGACGGCTTTGCCATCACCAAAGTGGCGCTGACCAGCACGATTTCTCTGCCTGGCATTGATGATTCGGCCTTCGACGAAATCATCAACAAAGCCAAAGCGGGCTGCCCGGTTTCTCAGGTACTGAACGCGGAAATTACGCTGGATTACACCCTGAACAACTGATACCGGCAACGGGTCGCCTTTTGGTGGCTCCGACGTTATGCTATGCCTCCCGGTCCTGTTGCTGACCGGAACAGATGCGCCTCCCGGCGCATCTTCGCTTTCTGACCAGAGGAAATCGGGGTGACAAGATACCGGGCGGCTAAAAAATACTGGAAGATGGTGCTGGTTCTGCTGTGCATCTGCGGCGGGCTGCTGCTGATACGCTGGGCTGCCATGATCTGGGCCTGAGCAGATGAAGTGGATGAGTCGTCACTCGCTGGGCATCTTAGTCATGGTCATTATCGTCCTGGAAGCGGTTCATTTTCTGCTCACCGCCTCATGGCTGCCGTGGCGATAAACGCACTCAGACAAAGGCATCCTCGCGCCGTTTAGTGCGCACATCGCTGCGCGCAATGCGATAAGCCTTACGCGGATCGCCCACCACAAACTCAAAGGTTGGCGTGTAGTAAAATGGCAACCAGCCGCCATAGCTGCTCTCCCACTCCCATCGGACGGGGCAGGGCCACAGAATGCCATCATACAAAAGATAGTAAACCCAGCGTCCACCAGGACGACGGGGGCGTGATGTTTTCATGGGATTCACTACGATAATGGTTAACAACAGCTTATATTTTGTACGCTAAAGCGCCAGCTTGCAATGTTGCAGCCCTGCTTTATTGAATCTGGTCCTGAATCAGCGATGAACCTCACCACAAAGCAGGACCACATTTGGTCTGACTTTATGAATACGGTTTGCCATCGTTTCACAGTCCACCTTCGTCGGATAGATGCGCTCCGAGACCGGCAGCGCTTCGCAGGCATCGTAGCCACACGCGCTCACTAACAACACAAATCCTATCAACATAGATCCTCTCCTTTACACGGTCTGGTGGTCCGGACTGTGGTGCTTTTTATCCCTTTTTACCCTCCAGTATAGACAAACGTGACGGGGCGGCATTGTCAGTGTGAGCGATGACCTGGCAGGCAGCGGTCTGCGGCAGGATGAGGGCTGTGTAAGATGAGGGCGCAGGCAGGGCGTCAGCCAGCAAAATACCAGGCGGGTAGCAGCGCAATCAGGTTATTCAGGGTGTGCAGGAAGATGGGCAGCGCCAGACTGTTACTCCGCAGCCGCGCATAGCAGAGCAGCAGCGAAAACAGCGTCAGAGCGATAAGGGTCTGCCAGTGCACATACTGCGTATGCATCACCGCAAACAGCAGTGATGTCAGCAACATGCAGGCGAAGCGACTGCGCGGCGCCCACAGCAGAAAACCCTGCAACAGGAAACCGCGGAACAGCACCTCTTCAAACACGGGTGCCAGCAGCACGGCGGTCAGCAGCAGGATTAACAGCGAATTACGTCCCTGCTGGGCCTGCATCACCAGCCAGCCTTCCGGCTGCATGAACTGCATCTGTGCCGCCATCAGCACAAACAGCGCGCCGGTAAACAGCAGGGTTTGCAGCGTGTAAAGCTCACCCAGCGGCAAATCAGTGCGACGCTGGCAGTAGAAGCGATAAAGCGGGTAGATAACAGCAAATTCAAACAGGCAGAGTACGGGCACCAGCAGGCCGTCATTACGCAGTACGCCGTAATTAGGGAACAGCGTGATCAGCATGGTAACCAGGTAATAAACCACAAAGCTGCCGACGTAGAACAGCGTCAGGGTCACTCTGTCGGAATTGGTGTTCATAGGCGACTCAGCCAGCGAAGGTAAGCGCATAGTAGCAATGCACCCGATCACTGTCGAGTGAGCCTGTTACACATTATTTAAGCGCAAAATGTTAGCCGCAGACTAAACACCGGAGCGCCCGGGCCGATAACTGATGAAACTAATCTGGCCAGCAACGCATGTTGTATTGCAGGCCTGTGATCTTAACCCCTGGCTGTGTAGTGAGCACTCTTAATGACTTTTAACCCGCCGTCGCCGCCATTCAGACATGCCGCTGAAGATCGCACTGTTCGCTTTACGCGGCGCAGCCTGCGTACGCTTTCGCTGCTGCTGTCTGGTGTGCTGGTGCTCTCGATGCTGATGGTGCTGATGATTGCACAGCGTCAGAACAGCGCATCGGTTGAGCATGACCGCATGCTGATGCAGCAGACGTGGCAAAATCGTCAGGAGGCGATGGTCACCGATATCCGGGATTATGCCTTCTGGGGAGAAGCCTGGCGCAATCTCCATGTCAGGGTGAACAAGATCTGGGCGTTTGACGAAGAGAACTTCGGACCGGGTCTTTACGAAGAGTATCACTATGAAGGCGTGTTCGTGGTTGACGGCAAAGGTCGCACTACCTACAGCGTGATTAATGGGCAACTGGCGGATACGCCGCTGGAAGCCTGGCTGGGTAATGAAACATCCGTGCTTATTGCGGCAGCGCGTCAGCTTAATAATAAAGCGATGACCCGTAATGCGCTGATCAATCATCTGCCCGCGATTGTGGTGGCTGCACCTATCAGCAGCGGTAAACTGCCGAACGTACCGCCCATGGCAGGGCCTGCATCAATCATGGTGTTCGTAAATCTGTTTACACCCGCCAAATTACAGGCGCTGGGCGCGACGCTGGATGTGCGCGAACTGCGTCTGCCCGCCAGTCAAGAGGATGGCCTGCGTGAACCGCGAATGATACTACCGTTGGCAGGCGGGGAGCCGATTGTACTGCGCTGGACGTCAAAAATGCCGGGCATGGGCCTGATCGGGTTGCTGCTGCCACTGCTGCTGATGACCGCGATCATCATCGGTATCATCACTCATCGCGTCAGCCGCCATGCGCTCTCCAATGCGATTCTCTCTGACCGCCGCTTTGCCATGCTGGCAATCAGTCAGCAGGAGCTTGCCAGCAGTGAAGCGCGGTTTCGCGATCTCGCTGAGGCGGCGTCAGACTGGATCTGGGAAACGGATGAAGAGGGCCGCCTGATCTATCTGTCAGCACGTTTTCATACCCTTACCGGCCACGACATCACACACTGGCTGGGACGCCACATTGATCACCTGCTGACCCATCCCAGCCATTCGCTGGTCGCCTGGCTGCGGCGGCAGGAGGCAGAAGAGCAACAGATGCCGCTGCGCTGTCAGTTTATGTCGGCACAGGGTCAACGCCGCATCGGTCAGCTGGTGGCAAAAACCATCTGGCATGACGCGCGGCGTATCGGGTTTCGCGGCACGGTATCGGACATCACCCAGGGCATGGAAGCAGAGGCACGCATTCAGTTTCTGTCGCGTCACGACGTTTTAACCGGTCTGTCGAACCGCATGCAGCTGCTGGAGTTTCTGACGCTGCACCTTGCGCTGCCTGACGGCGCTGCGCCGCTGACGCTGATTACCCTCGATCTCGATCAGTTCCGGCCAATCAATGAAACCTGGGGTCATGCGGCGGGCGATGAAGTCCTGAGTCAGATAGCGCAGCGTCTGAAGCACTGTATCGGCCCGCAGGAGCTGGTGGCGCGGCTGAGCGGCGATGAATTTGTCCTGGTGTTGCGGGAAACGAACCGTGAGCGGATCGATCAGCGTTGTGCTCAGCTGGTGCATGAGGTTCAGCAGCCAGTCAGCACCGGCCAGCATGTCCACTATCTCACTATCAGCATGGGGATTGCCTGTGCGCCGCAGGATGCCAGCCATCCGGAAGCGCTGCTACAGATGGCCGATATCGCACTGAATGAAGCACGCGATGCGGGACGCAATCAGTGGGTCTGGTACGCCAATGAAATGGCGAGCCAGCGCGAAGATAAGCGTGAAATGTCGCGGCGGATTGAGAAAGCGCTGACTAACAACGAATTTCGTCTGCACTATCAGCCCCGTTATCAGCTGCTGACCGGCCAGCTGGCCGGCGCTGAAGCGTTGATCCGCTGGCAGATTGCCCCGGATCAGTGGATTACGCCTGATCACTTTATCCCGCTGGCGGAAGAGAGTGGTCTGATCGCCACTATCAGCGACTGGGTTCTGATGCGCGCCTGTCAGGATGCGCTGGGCTGGGGCGGCGATCGCTATGTGTCAGTCAATATTTCGCCGATGGAGTTTCGCACCAGCGATCTGGTGCAACGGGTGGCAGATGCGCTGGCGAAAAGTGGTCTGCCAGCGACAAGACTGGAGCTGGAGATCACGGAGAATGTCACCTTTGAACATCCACAGCATGCGCTGGAGGTGATGCAGGGCTTACGGTCGCTGGGGGTGAGGTTAACCGTTGACGATTTTGGTACCGGCTATGCCGCGCTGGGCTACCTGAAGACCTTCCCCTTTAACGGTCTGAAGATTGATCGCTCCTGGATGAAAGATTTCCCGGAGTCACAGCAGGCGCAATCGGTGGTGGCGGGTATTATTGCGCTGGCACGCGCCTTCGCCCTGACGATCACGGCGGAGGGAATTGAGACAGAAGCGCAGCTGAACCAGCTAAAACAGCTCTCGTGCGAAGAGGGGCAAGGCTATTTCCTCGGTCGTCCAATGCCGCTGGCTGCATTCAGTACGCTTCTGGAAAGAACAACGCAGAATCAGGCAGAGCCGGTTTAACGAACTTTGACCGCCACGGCGGTCATCAGCATTGCGCAGACAACAAAAATAATCAGTTCCATCGTGACCTCCACAGGGCTAAGAATATTCTTAAGATAGTGTAGCGGCTCACTGTGTTTTTTTTAGGCAGTGAGTGCGATTAATCTTAAAAAATGACCCTGTGCGACATCCGGCTTCACGCTGACTGTAACAACTTTACCTTTTCCGGCTTCTGGTCAGCAGGCACGCTTTGCTACTCTTGGTTCAGGTTTTACACGTCCAACAGGAGAACAAACGTGAAATTTTATGGAAAAGGGCTGCTGGTAGTGGGTCTGTTTGCTTTAACCGCCTGTCAGTCTGCCAGTAAACCTGACACCGCCAGTGTGCCACAGGATCCTGAAGCCGACCGCTGCGGTGCCTCTCAGTTTCAGAACTATGTCGGCAAACCGTTAACCGCGCTTCAGGGTCAACACTTTGAACAGCAGGTGCGTCCAATCCCCTATAATTCTGCGGTCACCATGGACTTCAACCTTAACCGGCTTAACTTCCTGGCCGACAAAAATGGCAATATCAGCTCAGTTTATTGTGGCTGACGGCCGGTCTGTCATAGGCTTGTCATAACGGCAGGCGAGGATAGCAGCGCGTTTAAGAAACTTCCTCGTCACACAATAAAGAGTGCTCGTCTTGTTTATTCCCGCCCCGGCGGGAATTTTTTTAGCGCCTTCGGGCCGGAACAGGAGCGGAGAAGATGAAATACATAGGGGTACTGCTGCCCACGTTGTTACTCAGCAGCACACTGGCACAGGCGTCCAGTGAAGAGGCCTGGCAGAAGAGCCGTCAGATCATGACACAGGCGTGTATTAATGCCAGCCACCTGAGCAAAGTAAAGGTGATGGGCGAACCGATTGAGTATGACGACAACACAGGTTACAGCGCACTGTTGCTGGAAGGGCGCTATCCCCAGCACCATATGAAAAACAGGCGTGGACGGGAGCTCTGCCTGTTTCAGCGCAGCAGCGGACGGGCCAGCGTCAGCGAAGCAGATAAATTGCGCTGGGTGAAGTAAACCGCTGCTTCACATATCCGGCTGCGTGTCGATGAGCTGTGCCAGCAGGGTGCGATAGCGCTGTAACTGCGCCTCATCGCCTTCTACTTCCAGTTTGTCGATCACCCGGGCAATAAGCGCTTTGCTGGTGGCGGGTTCTCCCGCCTCCATAATTTCACGCAGAATAACCGCCAGCAGATCGGACTCTGGCGGTGTTCGCCAGTCCGGGCTGTTAAAATAGTCACTGATAGCACGGCTGGCACTGTTGGTTTGCACTCTCATTTCCCTACCTCCGCTGAAACACTACCCCGACCCTTACACAGGCGTAAGGGCATCTATGCATGTCATAAGCTGAACTGCCTCAGCGTAGCCGGATGGTCTGGACCGTTTTTTAGCGGAGGACGTCGCGCCAGGCAGAATGATCGCCACATCGCCATATCTGGCGATTTTTTAAACATAGAAGCGGTGTGAATCGTTGTCAGTAACAGAATGACATATTTTTCCATATTGATGAGGGCAGGTTGTCAGAGAAGGTGCCAGAGCAGGTCATCGGCACGGGATTCACGCTGTAAACCGCTGGTCAAAGAAAATTTTCGCGAGTAATTGCGCTGAATCAAGAGGAATCCGGTCTTTTGCCGTTTGTGCCATGTTATGTCGGTCACGTTGAGCATCGTCGCGTTAAACTAAGTACTCTTTCTCTTTGAATCATCTGCTCATGCCACGCACTATTGAACCCTGGAAGATAAACCTGATCTCAGTCTGGTTTGGCTGTTTTTTTACTGGCCTGGCCATCAGCCAGATTATCCCTTTTCTGCCGCTCTACCTTGAGCAGCTTGGCGTCACCGGAGGCGAATCCCTGAGTCTCTGGTCGGGGCTTACCTTCAGTATCACCTTCGTGGTTTCGGCGGCGGTCGCCCCGCTGTGGGGCAGTCTGGCCGATCGCAAAGGCCGTAAACTGATGCTGTTACGCGCGGCGTTTGGTATGGGTGTGGTGATCCTGCTACAGGCTTTTGTCACCGAAGCCTGGCAGTTATTGCTGCTGCGCGCCCTGATGGGGCTGACCTCCGGATATATCCCCAACGCGATGGCGCTGGTGGCGGCTCAGGTGCCGCGTGAACGCAGCGGCTGGGCGCTGAGCTGTGTCTCCACCGGGCAGATTGGCGGTGTGATTCTGGGGCCGATGCTGGGGGGGCTGCTGGCTGACTGGGTCGGTTTGCGCACGGTATTTATCGTCACCGCGGCGTTGCTGATGGTCAGCTTTCTGGTGACGCTGTTCCTGATTAAAGAGACCGGTTACACCCCGGTGAGTAAAAAGGAGAAGCTCAGCGGACGCGAGGTTTTCCGCTCGCTGGATAATCCAAAGCTGATACTCTGCCTGTTTTTCACCACCATGGTGATCCAGATGTGCAACGGATCGGTGAACCCGATCCTGACGCTGTTTGTGCGGGAGCTGGCACCCACCGCAGAGAATATCGCGTTTCTCAGTGGTGTGATTGCCGCGCTGCCTGGCGTCTCTGCGTTGATGGCCGCCCCCCGGCTGGGACGGCTCGGCGATCGCATCGGCACGCAGCGTATTCTGCTCGCAACGATGGTTATCTCGCTGCTGCTGTTTATCGCCATGTCTTTTGTCACCAGTGCCACGCAGCTGGGCGTCTTACGTTTCCTGCTGGGCTTCGCCGATGGCGCGATGATGCCTGCGGTACAGACGCTGCTGGTACGTCATTCGCGTGACACTATCACCGGCCGGATCTTCGGTTATAACCAGTCGTTTATGTATCTTGGCAATGTTGCTGGCCCATTACTGGGCGCAGCGGTATCGGCGGTGGCAGGTTTCCGCTGGGTCTTTTGTGCCACCGCCGTTGTGGTGCTGATTAACGTGCTGTTCCTGAAACGCTTTTACCGGCGTCCGAAGACTGTGCTGCCCGCGTCGGCTGACAAATCGTCAGCTCAGCCTGCCAGCGCTGCTGAGTCAGCAAAAACTCAGGACTGACGCTGGGGCTCCAGGAGTCATCGCCGCCGACGCCCATATGGAAGGCGTCCAGGTGCAGCCAGCAGCCCGCCTCCGGACGCAGAAGGTGGCGGTGGGATGCCTCACGCAACTGCTCCAGACTGAAGCGGCTCAGTGAGAAAGCAAAATCGCCGCTGACCTGCCAGCTGCCGCTGTCGAGCTGGCGGGTGCCGCCACGCAGACCATTCTCGCTGGGGAAAACGTAGGGCGTTGAAAGCTGATCCAGCGGCAGTTGCCAGCGTGAAAACTGCGCTGCCAGCTGGCGATCGGGATAGTTTTCATGCGGTCCCAGGCCGAGCCAGCTTACCTGCTGCGGCATCTGCGCCAGCTCACAGCGTAAGCCGATGCGCGCGGGCGGTGGCAATCCGCGTGACTGCTCAACGGAAAGCTGTAACTGCAACTCCCCCTGCGCATTGATCAGATAACGCTTACGGCTGATAAAGGCGAGCTGGCCACTGGCGAGCCAGCTGTGCAGCGTCTCAATCTGCACCTCCTGCGGCAACGCATGCGCGGCTATCGACACCAGCTGGCTGCTCATCTGGTCATAACCTGCCGCTTTCCAGCGCTCAACCCACGCATTAGGATCAACCCGTTCCGCTTCGCTGGTGCCGATGTCATTGTCCAGCGGCGCGCGAATAAAGCAGTCCTGAAGCGGCGAGAGCAGCGTCGGTGTCTCATTGACGAACCACTGCGTCAGTTCACCGCTGTGGCGTGAAAAATGCCAGCGTTGCTGCTGATGGGTGACGATAATCTCACTGGCGTCATCATGGAGGACTGGTGCTTCAGCCGTTTCCGGCAGCGGAGGCAGCGCCAGCAGCGAAGGCAGCGCCCACTGATGCCAGGCGACACACCAGTCCGCAGCACTCCAGCGGGTCGGGTGAATCTGATGAACCGCAACGTTAAGCCAGCATTCGCCCTGTAACGCGGGCGGTGACGGCAGGGTGATCCGTTGCTGACCCTGTGGGCCGATATCCAGTACGACTTCACCTTCTGTCACCACCTGGCCCTCCTGCTCAATGCGCCAGCGCAGCACTTCATTGTCACTGAGACGGAATAAGTAGTCGCTGCTGACCGTAAAGCTCAGCGGGTCGACGGGATCTGGCGTGAACTGCCAGAACTGCTGGGCGCGCTGCGCCTCATACAGCGCCGGATGCGGCGTGCGATCGGCAAACACCAGCCCATTCATACAGAACTGCCGATCGTTGGGCTTATCACCAAAATCGCCACCGTAGGCCTGCCAGGGCTGGCCCTGATCGTCATAACGGGTCAGGCTCTGATCAACCCAGTCCCAGACGAAGCCGCCCTGCAGACGCGGAAACTGGCGGAATGCCTCCCAGTATTTCGCGAAACCGCCAAAGCTGTTGCCCATCGCATGCGCGTACTCACACAGGATCAGCGGACGGGTTTCGCCCGGCAGACCGATCCACTTTTTCAGCGACCATTTCGGCACCGCCGGGAACGGCTGATCTTCATCGACCCTGGCATACATCGGGCAGATGATATCGGTCGCGGCGGTGTCCGCACCGCCGCCTTCATACTGCACCGGACGGGTGGGATCGCTGCTTTTCACCCAGCGGTAGAGCGCATCATGCGTGGTGCCATGTCCAGACTCATTACCCAGCGACCAGATAATAATGCTGCAGTGATTACGATCGCGCTGCACCATACGCGTCACGCGTTCGCTATAGGCAGCGAACCAGCGGGGATCGTCGGAGAGCCGGTTCATTGGCTGCATGCCGTGGGTTTCGATATTCGCTTCATCCACCACATAAAGCCCGTACTGGTCGCACAGCCGATACCAGAGCGGATGATTGGGATAGTGCGAACAGCGCACCGCATTGAAATTGTGCTGCTTCATCAGCTCAATGTCGCGGCGCATTGTCGCCTCATCCACCGCCTGACCGTGCTCCGGATGGTGTTCGTGGCGGTTGGTGCCACGGATTAGCAGCGGTTTGCCGTTGAGACAGAGCAGGCCGTTATCGATAGTGACCTGACGGAAGCCGACATCATACGCTTCCACCTCGATCAGCTGCTGATCCCCATCCAGCAGCGCCAGCGTGGCGCGATAGAGATGGGGCGTTTCAGCGCTCCATAGCGCGGGCCGTTCCACCGGCAGGCTGAGCAGGGCGCGTTCGGGATAGTGGCCCCGCTCGTCAATAATGGCGCTGCCCAGCGGCTGCTGACACTGCGCCACCGGCTGTTCACCCTGCCACAGCGTCAGGCGCAGCTGATAATGCGAGGTGAGATCAGGCGGCAGGGCGACGCGGACCCGGGCGCGCAGCTCGGCATGGTAAAACCCCGGGCTGAGCCGGGTTTCCAGCTGCACGTCAGCCAGATGCACCTGCGGCTTATGCAGTAACGTGACATCGCGGAAAATGCCGCTCATCCGCCACATATCCTGATCTTCCAGATAGCTGCCGTCGCTCCAGCGCAGCACCATCACCGCCAGCCGGTTTTTGCCTGGTCGCAGATAAGGGCTCAGGTCGAATTCAGCGGGCAGGCGGCTATCCTGAGAGTAGCCAATCCACTGTCCATTGCACCACAGATGAAAGGCTGAATTGACGCCGTCAAAGATGATGCGTGTCTGCCCGGAAGTGAGCCAGGCTGCATCCGTGGTGAATGTGAGCGAGTAACATCCTGTCGGGTTCTTTTTGGGTACAAACGGGGGATTAACCGGAATCGGATACTGCACGTTGGTGTAAATAGGCGCATCAAAGCCGTGCATCTGCCAGTTTGCCGGGACCGGAATCGTGCTGGCATCCGGCAGATCCTGCAGTAACCAGCTGGCCGGGACCGCCTCAGGCTGCGCAAAGTAACTGAAACCCCACTCCCCATTCAGGCTCTGCAGTGACACCGAGGGCGTGTCATCACGTGCCGCTGCTTCGTCCCGCCAGCTGGCAAAAGGCGGGTGCGCATCCAGCCGATGCAGCGAGGTTACGACCGGATTTTCCCAGTCGCGCCGGGAGAGGATGTCACTGAAAGTAGCCTGTGAGAGAGTCATGGTTATATCCTGTAAATGTAATGCGCTCACAATGCGCAAAATTATTCAGGCTGTAAAGCGTTCGCCATCCCGATTTGCACAAATAGTTTGCCCCGAAAGCAGGCCGGAATGTTGAGAATGTGGGGGCTTACTGACTGTAAAACGTTAAGTCTGGTCAACAAAGATGAATAGCAGCCGGATGCGGAGGAATCTCACTTGTCGCCATGCGGGTGGCTTCATACACTCAGCCCGATTTCATCACCCTGAGGTAAATATGGTACGAATCGTTAAGCTGGCTGCCGTTGTGGCATTAGTGACTGCATTAAGTGGATGTCTGTTCCCGCCTCCTGGCGGCGGCGGTGGCGGTGGTGGCTGGGGCGGACCTGGCGGCGGGCCGGGCCGTGGATTTGTCGATCCGCGCTAAACCCTGCTGTTAAATGCTGGCAGGCGAAACGTTTAACAGCGGTGATGTTTGCCTGCAAAACGTTTCGCCTGCAAAGTTAGCCGGAAATCGCCATGAAAAGCGCAGCGGTGCAGCCTAACCCGCTGAAAAAACGGCTGTTGCACTCTGTTTTTTTAGCCAGCGTGGTGATAATTTCAGCTTTTCTTCACCGCTGAGACAACAGCATGAAAAACCTGATTGCTGAGTTACTGATTAAGCTGGCTGAAAAAGAGGCGACTGCGAAAGAGCAGGTGGCGCAGATTGAGGCGCTGGAAATTGTCGTGACCGCACTGGTTCGCAAGCTGGATCCGCCACAACATCTGGAAATGACGACCACGATTGAAACCGCCATGGACAACGTGGCCGATGCAGACAATGACGATGTGCGCCTGCTGCGCAATTACATCGAAAAGCTGTTGCGGCATCCCCGCCAGTGACGCCGCCAGTCTCAGACTGGAATGGGATCTTCACGTCACTTTGACCTGAAACATTTTCCGCTTTGCTTATTCGCTGCCAGAATAACAGGGGACAATCCATTGTGGAGATAACAAGATGAAAGTCGGTTTAATGGCGATGATGATGGCAGGCCTGCTGGTCAGTGGTATGGCGGGTGCGGCGGAGAAGACCCCGCAGCAGGAAAAGATGACGATGTGTAACCAGCATGCTAAATCACAGGATCTCAAAGGGGATGCACGTAAAACCTTTATGAGCGAATGCCTGAAAAAAGACAGCAAGCTGTCGCACATGTCGCCACAGCAGATGAAAATGAAAAGCTGTAACGGCGAAGCTGGCGATAAAAAGCTGGCGGGCGATGCGCGTAAAACCTTTATGAGCCAGTGCCTGAAAAAAAGCTGAACCTCCTTCACGGCCACGCAGGTGGCCGCTTCTCCCTGCCCGCCTGAAGACGATTAAATTACCTCTCACAACAGCAGCTTAACCTTCTGACAAACATTCGGCATCAGGCTTCCCGGTTCCTTTGCCACACTTACTGTTTGTGGGGATTTGCGCGGTTCTTTTTTTACCGCGTAGCATCAGACCCGAAACAGCGAAAGGAGCCATGCCGTGAACTACCAATTTACCACTGACCTGAACGATCTGCCTCAGCGACAGCCGGTTAAGAAAACGCTGGGTGAGGTAGAAGTCTTACTGATTCGCGACGGGGACAACGTACGCGCGTATCAGGCGAAATGTCCACACGCGGGCGCGCCGCTGGATCAGGGTGCAATCTGCGGCGACCGGCTGGTCTGCCCGTGGCACAAAGCCGCATTTGATCTGGCCGACGGCAAAATGTGTGAACCGCTGGCGCTAGCCGATCTCAAACAGTATCCGCTGCGCATCGAACAGGGGCGGGTGCTGGTGAATCCAAAAGCGATGTCACCCGCTGCACCCATTGGCAGCGGGGCAGCCGCACCGGTCTATGTGGTGCTGGGCGGTGGCGCGGCGGGCAGCGCGGCGCTGTGGCGTCTGCGTCATGACGGCTTCAAAGGCCGCCTGATTCTGGTTGAGCGGGAGGCGGACGCGCCTTATGACCGCACCGCGCTGACCAAATTTGTGCCGTCGGGCAAAATGGACATCAGCGAGGTGCCACAGCTGCTGAAAGCGGATGTGATGGATCATGTTGAACGAGTGCAGGCTACCGTGAGTCGCCTCGATGCGCAGCAGCAACGGCTAATCTTCGACGATGGCGAAACGCTTGCCTTCGACAAACTGCTGATCGCCAGCGGCGCGAAGCCTGTGCGTCCCGATTTGCCAGGCAGCGAACTTGACGGGGTCTATCTGCTGCGCAGCAAAGCGCAGACCGATGAGCTGCTTCAGGCGGTGGATGCGACCCATAAAATCGTGATTATCGGCAACAGTTTTATCGGCACCGAGCTGGCGTCGGCACTGCGTAACCGTGACATCGACGTTACAGTGATTGCCCGCCAGGCGCTGCCCTTTGCTAAACGGTTTGGCGATCAGATTGGCCGCTATTTCTATCAGTTGCATGAGCAAAACGGCGTGAAGTGGGTGCAGGGTGAGATCGAATCACTGCAGGGCGACCAGCAGGTGAGTGGCGTGCAGCTTAAGGGCGGACGGCAACTGGACGCGAATGTAGTGCTGTTTGCGACCGGCGTTAAACCGGCTACCGACTTTATCCACGATCTGCCGCTGGCAGAGGATGGCAGTCTGCAGGCAGACGATCATTTACGGGTCGTTGACAATATCTGGGCGGCGGGTGATATCGCCACGTATCCGTCGGCACAGGGTCCGCTGCGCATTGAGCACTATCGCGTCGCGCATCAGCAGGGGCAGACCGCCGCATGGAATATGCTGGATCAGAGTGTCACCTTTGATCGTGTGCCATTTTTCTGGACGACGCAGTATGGCACCCGTTATGAGTATGTTGGACACGCGGCAGAATGGGATAATTTCGAGCTAATCGGCTCGCTGGAGGACAAAAAGTTTATGGCGTTTTATGGTCAGCAGGGACAGCTGGCCGCGATCTGTTCATGCGGTATGTACACGCTGACCGCTGAGCTGGTGGAGCGGATGCAGCAACCGATGACGCTTGCCGACGCGGTAGCGCTCAGTCAGGCGCACATCAGTTAAGCTGCGCGCAGGGCGATCCGCGAGACGGGCCGCCCTGCGCAATGCCTGGACGTTTAGCTGCGGCTCAGTTTTTCGGACTTCGCCATGCACTGCTGCATCGCTTCAATCACCGCCGAGCGCATCCCTTTTTCTTCCAGCACCTTCACGGCTTCGATGGTGGTGCCGCCAGGCGAGCAGACCATATCTTTAAGTTCAGCCGGATGTTTACCGCTGGTCAGCACCATCTCCGCCGCCCCTTTTACCGCCTGTGCAGCAAACTGATAGGCCTGGGCGCGCGGCATGCCGCCCAGTACGGCCGCATCGGCCATCGCCTCAATAAACATAAAGACGTAGGCCGGCGCAGAACCGCTGACGCCGACCACGGAGTGAATCAGATATTCATCCACCACGGCCGCTTTGCCGAAGCTCTCAAAAATCGCAACGACCTCGTCGATCTCCGCCTGCTCAACCAGCACGTTGGGCGTGACCGAGGTCATGCCTTCGTTGACCAGCGAGGGCGTATTCGGCATCGCCCGGACAATTTTACGATCGTAGCCCAGCACCGATGAGAGCGAATCCAGCGTCACGCCCGCCGCAATCGACACCACCAGCGCCTCTTTTTTCAGACTGCCGGCCAGCTCTTTTAATACTTTCAGGATCACATTGGGTTTTACCGCGCCGAACAGGATGTCCACCTCACGCGCCAGCGCATCCGCGCTCTCAGCTGCGTTGATGCCATACTGCTCTGCCATCGCCTGGTTGGTCTCTGCTTTGCGATCGTAAACGAAGATATCAGACGGGGCGATTTTGCCGCTGTTGACCAGTCCGCCGATAATGGCTTTCGCCATGTTTCCCCCGCCGATAAACCCGATTTTTTTTGCCAGCATCGCCATCTCCTTAGGACATTATTCGGTTTTCTCAGTGGGCTAGCTTACTTCAGCCAGCCCGAATAACAAGTCAGCCGGGTGCGGGCTGGAAAGCGTGCCGCAAATAAAATTTGCCATTCAGGGAGAACCCGGCAAGATCTCAGGCTTCTCTGACTGTAAGGAATCATGATGTTTATCTGGGTCGATGCCGATGCCTGTCCGAATGTGATCAAAGAGGTGCTCTACCGTGCGGCGGATCGCACCGCCACCACGGTCACTTTTGTGGCAAACCAGTTTCTGCGTGTGCCGCCATCGCCTTATCTGCGCACCCTGCAGGTGCCAGCCGGATTTGATGTGGCGGACAATGAGATTGTCAGACGTTGTCAGCCTGGCGATCTGGTGATCACCGCCGATATTCCGCTGGCGGCCGAGGTGATTGAGAAGGGGGCGGCAGCGCTGAATCCGCGCGGTGAACGTTACTCACCGGCAACGATACGTGAACGCCTGACGATGCGGGATTTTATGGATACTCTGCGGTCAAGCGGCGTGCAGACCGGCGGCCCCGCGACGATGAGTCCGCGTGACCGCCAGCAGTTTGCGAATGAGCTGGATAGCTGGCTCACCCAGCAGAAACGCTGAATTTAAACGAAGCTGTCGTCATCGTCGAAATCACCGCCGCCAAAATCGTTCAGATCGCTGTTGTCAGCATAATTACTGTCCCAGCCCGAGTTCTGATCGAGGAAGGCGTTATCGTTACCGCCGTTAAAGGCATCGGCGTTGTCATCGCCACCGTTAAAAGTGTTGAGATTATCATTCACCTCCGGCAGCGGCGGCTCATTGATGATGTTCACAATCTCTTCCGGCTGTGAATGGTGGAACATGCTGGTCAGCATATCGGCCATCACCACACCCCCTGCCACGCCCACCGCTGTTTGCAGTGCGCCGCCAAGAAAACCGGTGCCACGTGGCGCTGCTGCCTGAGCAGGGGCATACTGCTGCTGTGCCGGTTGTTGCGGCGCACTGTTCCACGGCGACTGTTGCTGTTGCTGCTGCTGAACGGGCGGCTGCTGGCGCGAACCGCTGCCAAACAGTCCCGACAGGAAGCCGCCGCTGCTCTGTGCCGGTTGCAGCTGCTGTTGCTGTTGCAACTGTGCAACCTGGCTTTCCAGCGCTGACACTTTCTCATTGAGTTTTTTCAGCGCCGCTTCCTGAATCAGGATCGCCTGCGCCATGTAGTAAGGCGCGCCCGGCTGCGCCTGAAGATGCTGGTTAATCAGTTGTTCAGCTGCGGCATCGCGTGCCGCGGTCTGGCTTTCAGCCTGTTTCAGACGGCTGAACAGCCCTTCAATCAGTTGTTGTTCTTCGCGTTGCATGATGACTCTCCTGTGGCAATGGTTATCAGTATATGTGGGCGCCAGTAAGAAAAGTAAAATCGCGGCGGTAAGCAAATATTGCCAGCGCATTCCGGACGCTGTTTTATGCGTTTTTTATCGTCCTGTTAGCGCGCTGATGCACAAAACGTGCATGCTTTTCCTGTTGAAAACACGGAGATTATCGCTGTTCAGGTAACGAAAATGCGTAAATCATGCCTGACAGGTGGAGGCGATAATAATTTCCAGTTATCATGCGTCGCATTATTAAGCTAACCATGCAGCCGCATCGCGCGGTCAGGCGGAGGAACGGCCCTGATGTCACTACCCATCTTTTTGATTGGCGCTCGAGGTTGCGGCAAAACCACAGTCGGCGAAGCGTTGTCGCAGGCGCTGGGCTACGCCTTTACGGATACCGATCACCATCTGCAACTCAGCACGCAGCGCAGCGTG
The DNA here is from genome assembly GCF_008631595.1 of Pantoea sp. F_5. NCBI lineage: Bacteria > Pseudomonadati > Pseudomonadota > Gammaproteobacteria > Enterobacterales > Erwiniaceae > Pantoea > Pantoea sp. F_5. The sequence continues at coordinate 79,415 of NZ_VWUO01000011.1, read as the reverse complement.
GCCGAGATTGTTGCGGCAGAAGGCTGGGAAGGTTTTCGCGCCCGTGAAACGGAATCGCTTAAAGCGGTGACGGCACCCGGGACCGTGATTGCCACCGGTGGCGGTATGATTCTGGCTGAAGAGAACTGCCGTTTCATGCAGGAGCAGGGCCAGGTGATCTGGCTCAGCGCGTCGCCCGAAGTGCTGGCAGAACGACTGGAAAGCGAACCTGAAGCGGCTCAGCGTCCGACGCTGACCGGACGTCCGATTGCCGATGAGATGAGTGATGTGCTGCGTGAGCGCGCGCATCTCTATCAGGCCGCAGCCCATCATCAGGTGAATGCCATGCAATCGCCTGAGTGCGTAGTGGAAGAGATTTTGCTTTCCCTCTCTCTGGCGCGCGCCAGCTAACCCTCAGATTTTTCCCGCTTTGATTCCGCTTCGGATGGCATTGTCTATACTGATCCTATGACAGGCAGCAGCCTGTCCTGTGGAATGTGATTCAGACAAGAGGGACACACTATGCCGACCAGACCACCATACCCACGTGAAGCGAAAGTTGTGCCTGTTGAAAAGGGTCCTGAGGGAAACAAAGTAACCTCCTACGAATTGCGTGCTGATCATCCTAAACCGAATTCATTAATCAGTGAGCACGAGACGGAAGAAGAAGCGCGTGACGCCAAAGAGCGCTACGAAGATGTCGAGAAAGAGTAAAGTTTTGCTGCTGGCAGGGACGCCAGCCTGATAAGCCTGTTTTTTCCAGCGCAACGCTGTCCCAGTACACTCCCTCTGTGCCCTCATGGCGAGCTGATTACTAAAGAAGCGAAATTTACGCAGAATGACTGTCGTATGCTTTCTGCTCATGTGTCTGTTCTGCCCTCTCTCTACGTCGCCATATAAAGCCCCGCTAATCATTTATGTCACATTATTTTCTCTGCTGCCGATAACGGTGAGTGGTGAATTGTCGCTTGACCGATTCAGCGTCACGTTTTACTTTCGTCAAACCAGCAGAGGAACTTAGTTCCATATAGTGGAACACGTTACATGACCACACTTGAAAATGCGGCTGCCGTAATCCGATTGTTTCAGCACAAAGGTGTAACGCAGGGGCATGTCGGTCTCTCATTCAGCGAGGTCGTTGAGGCGCTGACGCTGCCGAAGAGCACCGTTTCGCGTCTTCTGGCCACGATGGAAAGTCAGGGGCTGCTGGAGCGGGATACGGACACGCGCGGTTATCATATTGGTCGCGTATTGCTGGCCGCCGCCGGTCATTATCTCTCGGCACCGCTGGTTGACAGCGTTTCAGCAGCGATGGTCCGGCTGGCAGCGAAGACCGGTTGCATGGGATACGTGTCGAAGCTCGATGGACGGGAAGTATTAGTGATGCGCATGTTTCATGGGCGTCACTTTACGCAGATGGTCACACCGCCCGGCAGTCGAATGCCTGCTGCTGCGACGTCAACCGGCCGGGCGCTGTTAGCGCAACTCAGTGACGAAGAGGTCATGGCGCGCTTCCATGATCACTGGCAGGCTGGCCCGGCGAACTCACCGCAAAGTCCCGAGGCACTCTGTGCCAGACTGGCTGACATCCGCCAGCACGGCTGGTCCCTGGCCCGCAATGAAACGCTGCCAGGCATCAGCTCGCTGTCGGTCATTGTTCATAACAAACATCATGGCGAAACGGTGGCACTCTGCCTGTCGTTTCTGTCACAGGAGAGTGAACCGGGTTTCCCGCCAGCGCTCCTTGAAGCATTACGTGCAACGGCCACAGAGATGACCGACAAATATGGCGCGTAACTTCACCACAATTTTACCGGCGTAATACTTTCGCCACACCAGGGAAAACCAGGGCCTTCGGGCCTTTTTCTTTCAATCTGATCGCTATGTTGTTCGCAGCAACCCGGTTGCCTGTGTTCGTCACCCCTGTCTCCTGTATCGGGTCAGCATCCGGGGTGACGACCATCTGCAATGGCTGTTGCTATGCGGCGCGCACCAGAGCGGTGAACCAGAAAACCGGCGTAAATCTGTCAGCAGGCAGGCAGACGTTATTTCATCTCTTCTCAACAAGGACTGGCGGGGACATATGGAACGGGTAAATCCAATCAGGCACGTTGGCGTGGCACTGGTTTTGATTTTTCTTTCTATCGCGGGTGCCATTATCGGCATTCAGCTGATTACGACGATTGGCGTCACGCCAAACACCTCCATTATCGGGGCGCTGTTTGCCATGCTGCTGGCGCGTATTCCGCTGCAGGCATTTCGCCGTTATCGTTCGATTGAAATCCAGAACCTGGCGCAGACCGCCATCTCTTCAGCGACCTTCGGGGCGGCTAACAGTCTGCTGATGCCGATTGCCGTGCCCTGGGCGCTGGGTGAGCCTCAGCTGGTGCTGCCGCTATTCTGTGGCGTCAGCGCCGCGATGCTGCTCGATGCCTGGCTGCTCTATCGGCTATTTGATACCCGCGTCTTTCCGGCCAGTAATGCATGGCCGCCAGGCGTTGCAGCAGCAGAAGCGATTAAAGCGGGAGATAAAGGCGGACGCCAGGCGTGGCTGCTGGTCGCGGGCATTGCCGGTGGCGTTGTTGGTGCCATGCTGAAAATTCCGATGTCCGCTTTTGGCACCGCGTTTATTGGCAATATCTGGGCGCTGTCGATGCTTGGCATCGGTTTTCTGCTGCGCGCCTATGCACAGCCGGTGGCCGGTATTGATATCAATGCGCTCTATATTCCGCATGGCGTTATGGTCGGTGCCGGTCTGGTGGCGCTGATTCAGGTGGTGATGGTCATCCGCAGCCGTAAAAATGATGCGCTGACGGTGAGCCGCAACGGTAATGAGGTGCAGCGGGCGCTGGGTTTTGGCAGCGTGGGCTACATCGTGATTTCGGCGCTACTGGCCCTGGCGGGTGGCCTGTGGAGTGAGATGGGCATTGCGATGCTGCTGCTGTTTGTTCTCTATGCTGCGTTTGCCGCTTTCGCCCATGAACTGATAGTTGGCATTGCCGCCATGCACTCCGGCTGGTTCCCGGCTTTTGCCGTGGCGCTGATTACGCTGATTATCGGCATTCTGATCGGCTTTCCACCGCTGGCGCTCTGCCTGCTGTGCGGCTTTACGGCCGCTACCGGCCCGGCGTTTGCTGACATGGGTTATGACCTGAAGGCGGGCTTTATCCTGCGCGGTAACGGTGCCGATCTGCAGCAGGAATTGTGGGGACGTCGTATACAGTTGATCGCAGCCATGATCGCCTTTGTGGTGTCGATTCCTCTTGTCTGGTACGCGCACACCTTTTTCTTTACAGACAATCTTCTGCCGCCAGTGGCGCGAGTGTATGCCAAAACAATTCAGGCGGGTGCTGAACCCGGTATCGCCGGAAATCTGCTGATGTGGGCTATTCCGGGTGCCCTTATCCAGCTGATCGGCGGGCCGAAACGGCAGTTGGGCGTGCTGCTCGCCACCGGTTTATTAATTAATAGCGCGATGGCGGGCTGGGCGGTGGTGGTGGGGATCGCCTTACGCATTGTGATCATTCGCATCTGGGGCGAACGCGGCCGGTCGCCCATGGAGGTCATGGCGGCAGGCTTCATTGCCGGTGATGCCCTCTATAGTTTCTTTCATTCGCTGTTTGCCAGCAGCAGCAAAAAATAAAGGATAACGCATGAGCTTGCAGCAGACCCTGGCGGTTTTCGAGTTACTGGATAGTGCCCACATTGACGGGCAGCAGGTCGTGGATCTGTTTACCTCTTATCCGGACGTGATGGCCCGCTTTACCCGCGTCACCGGCCCCAAAGGTCGTACTGATTTTGTGCGCATTGATATCCCGGGTACGCAGGGTAAATCAGGCGGCGGCACGGCACCGACGCTGGGCATCATCGGTCGCCTGGGTGGCATTGGTGCCCGTCCGGGCCGTATTGGCATGGTATCCGATGCGGATGGCGCGATAGCGGCGATCGCCAGTGCGCTTAAACTGGCGCAGATGCAGAGCAAAGGCGACAGGCTCGCCGGTGACGTAATCATCACTACCCATATCTGTCCTGATGCACCGACACGGCCGCATCAGCCGGTCGATTTTATGGATTCGCCGATTGATGATGTCACCATGAATGATAATGAAGTGGTGGCGGACGTGGATGCGATTCTGTCGATCGATACCACCAAAGGTAACCGCATCATCAATCACAAAGGATTTGCCCTGTCGCCGACGGTGAAAGAGGGCTATATCCTGAGGGTGTCGGAAGATCTGCTGCGCATCATGGAGATGACCAGCGGTCGTCCGGCGGTGACCTTTCCCATCACTACGCAGGATATTACACCTTACGGCAATGGTGTTTATCACCTCAACAGCATCCTGCAACCCTCGACCGCCACCGATGTGCCGGTGGTCGGTGTGGCGATCACCGCCGAGTCGGTGGTGCCGGGCTGCGGAACCGGGGCCAGTCATGAAGTGGACATTGCGGCAGCGGCAAAGTTTGCTATTGAGGTGGCGAAGGAGTTTGGTCGTGGAACCTGTCACTTCTATGACGCTGAAGAGTATGCGCGGCTGATTACGCTCTATGGCAGCCTGGCGCACCTGCGCCACCGGAACCACTAAGATGGCGAAATCACTGGCGACCCTGACAATCGGGCAGTCACCGCGCAGCGATATTCTGCCGTTGCTGCGTCAGCATCTGCCGGATGCGGTGACCGATCATGCCGGTCTGCTGGATGGACTCAGCACCGCTGAGATTGCCGACCACTTCGCGCCAGCCGCGGGCGACAGGGTTCTGGTGTCACGGTTACAGAGTGGCGAACAGGTGCGGTTATCGGCGTCGAAGGTGGAGCAGGGATTACAGCGTAAAATCAGCGCGCTGGAGCAGTTAGGGTATGACACCATTCTGTTGCTATGCACCGGTGAATTCAGCCGACTTGTGACCCAGCGTGCGCTGCTGCTGGAGCCGGATCGCATCATTCCTCCGCTTATCCGCGCCATAGTGCAGCAGCAACGGGTCGGGATTATGGTGCCGGTTGAGGAGCAGATTGTTGAACAGGCCGGCAAGTGGCAGCCACTGCCCGCGCAGCCCTGTTTTGCGGTCGCCAGCCCTTATCCGGGCGATGAGGCAACCTTCGGCGATGCCGCAAACCGTCTGAAAGCGCAGGGCGCAGAGCTGGTGGTGCTTGACTGCATGGGCTATCACCAGCAGCATCGGGCATGGTTACAGCAGCGGCTGGATGTGCCGGTTCTGCTCTCTAATCAGCTGGTAGCCCGACTGGCGGCGGAGTTGCTGCCCTGACGCAGGCGATCACAAACCGCCATCATTTCGCGTGACAGATCAGCGGGTTCCCTTCTACACTGCCTGACACACAACATGTGCTCTGGAGAACTATTATGCTCAACGTAAGTGAGTATTTTGACGGAAAAGTTAAATCTATCGGTTTTGACAGTGCGAGCACCGGCCGTGCCAGCGTGGGCGTGATGGCTGAAGGTGAATACACATTTGGTACCGGCCAGCCGGAAGAGATGACCGTGGTCAGCGGCTCGCTTAAGGTGCTGCTGCCAGGTGAGACCGAGTGGAAATGGTTTGAAGCGGGTTCGGTATTTAACGTGCCGGGTCACAGCGAATTTCATCTGCAGGTTGGCGAGCCAAGTTCCTATCTCTGCCGTTACCTGAAAGATAAAGATTAAAAAAAGGCCGCTAAGCGGCCCTTTTAGTTTGCAGTGAACCCCGGATAGGGTGATTCACGCAGCAATGAATAAGCTTAACGCACAGGTAACACGGTCAGAAGAGGAAAGCGTCCCGCGCCATGGACGGCGCGGGCCGAGCTGTCATGGATGACATTTTTGCGACTTTCCGATCTGACCGTGTTTCCTGTGCAGGCAAGGTCTCACAGCCAGTGCGGACAAACATCCTCTTTACGGATGATTCTGCCGGTTACAGCTTAACGCTGGGCTTCGCCGCCTAACGCTTCTACCAGATTGCTGGTCAGTGCCGCCAGTTCGCTGGTCATCAGAATAAAGTCCGCATCAAAGCGCTGGGCAAAATCTTCGCGGTCGATATCGTCGTTCTGGTCACGCAGCGTGTCGCTGAACTTCAGACGTTTCACCGAACCGTCATCCGCCAGCACGAACTGAATGCGTTCCTGCCAGTCGAGTGCCAGTTTGGTCACCAGCTTACCCGCTTCAATGTGGTTGGCGATCTCGTCACACACCAGATCCTGTTTCTTACAGCGGATCACGCCGCCATCTTCCAGCAGCGCTTTCAGCTCCGCTTCATCCATCAGCGCAAAACCGGCAGGCAGGTCGCCCGAACGTACCCATTCGGTCAGCGTCAGCTCAATCGGGTTTTCCAGCGTCAGCGGCACCACTGGCAGTGAACCCAGGCTTTTGCGCAGCAGCGCCAGGGTATCTTCCGCTTTTTTCGCGCTGGCACAGTCAACCATAATCAGATTGTTGACCGTGTCGATCCACAGATAAGTCTGGCTGAAACGGCTGAAGGCGCGCGGCAGCAGGCTGTGCAGCACTTCATCTTTCAGGGAGTCTTTCTCCGTCTTTTTGAGCTTGCGGCTCTGCTCAGATTCCAGCTTGTCGATTTTCGCTTCCAGCGCCTGTTTCACAACCGGCGACGGCAGGATTTTCTCCTCTTTGCGGGCGCAAATCACAATCTGGCCTTTGTTCTCATGGGTCAGCGCGTCGCTGCGGTTACCCATTGGCGGGACCCAGCCGGTCTTGCTCATATCCTGACTGCCACACGGTGAAAACGTGAAGGCGTCGAGCTGTTTTTCCATCTCATCTGCGGACAACGGAATGTCACGATTCAGACGATAAACCATCATATTTTTAAACCACAACATCGGGATTCCTTACCGGGGCGCGATCGGGCGCACAAGTCTGCGAGAGTCAGCGCGCATGATAGCGAAACATCGGAGTGGTTTCATTGCCTTTAAGGCAGCCGCCTTCTACTGTATCTCTCACCTGAATGAATAACGAGGACGTAACCTTGCGCATAGGCATAGATCTGGGTGGGACCAAGACAGAAGTGATTGCATTGTCGGATAAGGGACAGGAGCTGTTCCGCCATCGGGTGAATACCCCGCGTGATGACTATCAGGCAACGGTGCAGGCGATTGTCGATCTGGTCACACTGGCAGAGCAGAAAACCGGCGAGACCGGTACGGTCGGCCTTGGGATCCCTGGCTCGCTTTCGCCCTTCAGTAAGCGGGTGAAAAATGCCAACTCCACCTGGCTCAACGGTCAGCCGCTGGATAAAGATCTGGCTCAGGCGCTGAATCGGGAAGTGCGCATCGCCAACGATGCTAACTGCCTGGCGGTATCGGAAGCGGTTGATGGGGCGGGAGCCGGACAGTCGCTGGTGTTTGCCGTGATCATCGGCACCGGGTCGGGCGCGGGTGTGGCGATTAACGGGGAGTCGCGCATCGGTGGCAACGGCAATGCTGGCGAGTGGGGCCACAATCCGCTGCCGTGGATGGATGAAGATGAGCTGCGCTACCGCCAGGAAGTGCCCTGTTATTGCGGGCAGCAGGGCTGCATCGAGACCTTTGTTTCTGGCACCGGTTTTGGTATCGACTATCAGCGGCTGAGCGGCGTGCATCGCAAAGGCGCAGAGATCGTTTCGCTGCTGGCGCAGCAGGATCCGATCGCCGAACTGGCGATGAGCCGCTATGAGCTGCGGCTGGCCAAATCACTGGCGCAGGTGGTGAACCTGATCGATCCCGACGTGATCGTGCTGGGTGGCGGGATGAGCAATGTGGATCGGCTCTATCAGACCGTGCCGGTACTGATGAAGAAGTGGGTATTTGGCGGGGAGTGTGAAACGCCGGTACTGAAGGCGCAGCATGGCGATTCCAGCGGTGTGCGCGGTGCGGCGTGGCTCTGGCCGCTTAATGGCTGATGCCGTTCCTGTCTGCGGTTCAGCACCTGAAGCCCGGGTGCTGAACCGTCATCCTCTGGGGCAGCACCCTGCCGCGTCGCGGTTATTCGCCAGCCAGCATTGTGTCCTGCGGTGCCCGATCGCGCTGCGCTTTGGTGGCCAGGAAGTAGAGATAGCCGACCAGCATAATGGCGACAAACAGCGCGCCAATCACCGGATTAAACCACAGCATCGCCAGCAGGCAGACGACTGACAGCAGCAGGGCGATGCCCGGCACAATCGGATAGCCCGGCGCGCGGAAACTGCGCACCATCTCCGGCGCGCTGCGGCGCAGTTTAAACAGACTCAGCATGCTCATGATGTACATCACAATCGCGCCGAAGACCGCCATGGTGATCATCGCCGCCGTCAGCGTCATCCCCTGCAGATTAATGACGCCATCGCTGTAAATCGCCGCGATGCCCAGCACGCCGCCGAGAATAATCGCGCGATGCGGTGTCTGGAAACGCGACAGTTTTGCCAGCGAAGGCGGCAGATAGCCCGCGCGGGCCAGGGCAAAAAACTGCCGTGAGTAGCCGAGGATGATGCCGTGGAAGCTGGCAATCAGGCCAAACAGCCCAATCCACACCAGCATATGCATCCAGTTAGAGTGTTCGCCAACGATCATTTTCATCGCCTGCGGCAGCGGATCGTTAATGTCAGCAAGTTTGCGCCAGTCACCTGCGCCGCCCGCCATCAGCATCACGCCAATTGCCAGCACCACCAGCGTCAGGATCCCGCTGATATAGGCGCGGGGAATGGTCCGGGTCGGATCTTTCGCCTCTTCGGCTGCCATCGCTGCGCCTTCAATGGCAAGGAAAAACCAGATGGCGAAGGGAATGGCGGCGAAAATGCCGGAGAAGGCGGGCAGGCCGAAGCTGTCGCTGCCCGCCCAGCCGTGTGCGGCGAAGTTCGCCAGGCTGAAGCCAGGTGAGACCACGCCCATAAATACCAGCAGTTCAATAACTGCCAGCACGGTAACGACCAGTTCGAACATCGCCGCCAGTTTTACACCGAGAATATTCAGCGTCATAAACAGCAGGTACGCGCCGACCGCCGCGGTTTTCGGATTGAGTTCGGGATACTGCACGTTGAGATAAGCCCCGATCGCCATGGCAATCGCCGGTGGCGCAAAGACAAACTCAATCAGCGTCGCCAGACCAGCAATCAGCCCGCCGGTTTCGCCAAAGGCGCGATGGCTATAGGCAAAGGGGCCGCCCGCATGGGGGATCGCGGTGGTCAACTCGGTGAAGCTAAAAATAAAGCAGGTGTAGAGCGTGGCGATCAGCGCGGTAGTGACCAGAAATCCCAGCGTGCCCGCCACGGCCCAGCCGTAACTCCAGCCAAAATATTCGCCTGAGATCACCAGGCCAACCGCAATCCCCCACAGATGCAGGGTGCCCAGCGTGGGCTTGAGTCTGTTTGTCATACTGTTATCCCCGTCGTTGTTGGTCTCACGCGGCGTTACACCGCCATAACTACTAAAGTAAGGGGATAATGCCGCTGCATTACTCACCACGACTTGACGCGGGCGTAGTGACTTCTGTCCTCCACGGTCAACTCACAGGCAACAACCTGGCCAGCTGCACGCTGCGGTCAACTTTGTCTCTTCTGAGGTCAAGCAGCTCACCTTCTGGCAACGCATGCTGAGATAACGCAAGTGAAAAGGAGCCGGATGATGAGCGCTAAACAATATGACAACCTGACTGATTCCCAACTGACCCTGATGGCGCAGCAGGCGCTGGCCTGTTATCCCGCTGCGCTACAGGGGCAGCTCAGCCTGCTGTGCCGCTCAGAGAATGCCACGTTTTTGGTGAAAGCGGCCGGCCGGCGTTATGCGCTGCGGCTGCATCGCGGCGATTACCATCAGAAAGCGGATATCCTCAGCGAACTGCTATGGCTCGACGCGCTGCGCGAAACCGGCATCAGGGTGCCGGAAGCCGTGCCGGACAATGCGGGCGAAACGGTGCTGACGCTGCGGCTGCCGGATGGCAGTGAGCGCTACGTGGTGCTGTTTCACTGGATCGACGGGGAGATGCCGACCACCGACGTTGATCCCCGCGCCTTTCAGCAACTGGGCCAGATTACCGCGCGGCTGCATCAGCACAGTAAACAGTGGCAGCCACCCGCGGGTTTCCAGCGCATCATCTGGGATCACCACACCATGACCAGCGCTGAGAGTCACTGGGGATGCTGGCAGGATGCGCCCAATCTGCCTCCCGCCGATCACGGCATCGTTGAACAGACGATCGCGCAGGTCGGCGCGGCGATGGCGCAGTTTGGTAAGGGATCGGATCGCTATGGTCTGATCCACGCCGATCTGCGACTGACCAATCTGCTGCTGCACAAGGGTGAAACGCGGGTGATCGACTTCGATGACTGCGGACTCGGCTGGTATCTGCACGATCTGGCGGCAGCGATCAGTTTTGTTGAGCATCATCCGCGCGCGCCAGAGTGGATCGAACACTGGATCCGCGGTTATGAGCAGGTGGCGCATATCAGCGATGCGGAGATGGCCATGCTGCCTGCGCTGCTGATCCAGCGTCGTATCCAGCTCACTGCCTGGGTAGGATCGCATGCTGAAACCGAAATGGCGCGCAGTCTCGGCCCGGCGTGGGCCAGTCACTCGGTCCGCCTCTGCCGCGATTATCTTGAGGGGAAGCCGCTGCCGGTCGGCGTCTGATGCACCAGCGGCGGGCGTGGCTGCGCCGCCGCAGTGCCGGATGCCGTGTCCGCGCGCAGTCCGGACCGCCCGCAGGCGGTGCGGCGGGGTTCAGGGACCTGGTATGGAATTTGCTCTGATCTCAGGAACGGGTGATCCACCTGACTTCTCACTGAGGCGACCATGAATCCGACACTGATCAAGCCTGATGCGTTTGCGGCCTGCTCTGCAGCAGCGGGAGCAGGCAATCACGGCGTGCTGGCTGCGGCAGCAACCGGTTTAAGCGAGTTTATTCATACTCAGGGCGGCGATGTTGAGCGCATTTTTGGCATTAGCGGCATCGATCCGGAGCGACTGGCCAGCCCAACGCTGAGCCTGGGGCTGGTTAACTACTGTCGGGTACTGGAAGAGGCGGCGCGTCACTCCGGTTTTGATAACTTCGGTTTGCACTACGGCAGGCAGTTTAAACCGCAGTCATTAGGCCTGATCGGCTATATTGGCTTGTGCTCCGATACGCTGGAACAGGCGCTGCACAATGTCGTTAACGCGTTTCCCTGGCATCAGCACGACACCTTAGCCCGGCTGGTAGATAAGGGAGAATGCTGGCGGCTCGACTATCAGGTACGGCACGGCGCGATCCTGTCGCGCCGTCAGGATGCCGAGCTGACGCTGGGAATGTTTATGAATCTGATCCGCCACGTCGCGGGCAGACACTGGGCACCGCGCGAAGTCCATTTCGAGCATCCGCGTCCCGGGCAGTGGCACGATCACTGCAAAGTATTTGATGCGCCGGTCTGGTTCGATCAGCCGTTTAATTCGCTGGTGATCCCGAAACGCGATCTGCTGCGCGCAATGCCGGAGAGCGATCCGATCCTGTTGATGGTGATGCAGGATGCGATTCGGCGGCTGAACCGCGGGACGTCGCAGCAGAGCATGATTGAGCAGGCGCGTTCGCAGGTTAATTTATCGCTGATGCAGGGCGAGCCGGTGCTGGAAGAGGTGGCGGATAAACTCGGGCTGTCGAGCTGGTCACTGCAGCGGCGGCTGCGCGAAGAGGGCAGCAGCTTTACCGCGCTGGTGGATCAGGTGCGCTGCGAAATGGCGACGCACTATCTGCAGCAGAAGCAGCTGCCAATCTCGGAGATGGCGCTGCTGCTGGGCTACTCGGAAGTCAGCGCGTTCTCACGCGCATTCCGCCGCTGGTTTGGCATCAGTCCGCGCCAGTGGCGTCAGGAAGGTCTGGCCAGCTAACCACGCGGCGCAAAGCCAAACCACGCCGGTTGTCCTGGCTCCGGCGGCGGTGGCAGATCGCGGGTCTGTGCCACCAGCTGCCAGGCACGCAGGCAGAGTGCCTCATCCCCCTGAGTCTGCGTCACCGCATAATGTCTGCTGTGTTGCTGCCACTCCATCCGTACCAGACATTGCTGACCGGCATAACGCGCTGCATCAGTAAACTGCCGGTTCAGTAGCGGCTGCATTTGATTAGTCCAGTGACAGGGTTTGCTGTCCGGATCCTTCACAGGCTCACACAGATTTGCCACGCTATCACGTTGCTTTGACACGGGTTGCTGACAGGCGCTGAGCAACACTGCAATAATCACACCTGGCAATATTCTCACTATCGTATTAATTAAATTCATTAAATTAGCCATTTTTTTCTAAAGATCTTGCGGTCTGCTGCCGACAGTCTACAGACCGGCCTGCTGAATGCTATGGCATTCCTCCGACTGTCGGCAGAACCAGAATTTACCGCCCCTGTGCGGATGATGTCTCTTTTCACTTCATGGATTAGAAATGCAGAAAAAATATGCCTTTGCGGCACTCTCCCTGTTAATCACCTCGCTGATCAGCGGCTGTGCCACCGAATCTTCCCGTGCAATTCAGGCGCCACAGGTTCGCGCAGCCAGCCAGCCGGTTTATCAGGGCGTGCGCAGCCCGATTGCGGTAGGTCAGTTTGATAACCGCTCCTCGTACATGAACGGCATCTTCTCTGATGGCGTCGATCGGCTGGGTAATCAGTCGAAAACCATTCTGATTACCCATCTGCAGCAGACCAACCGCTTCAGCGTGCTGGATCGCAGCAACCTGAAAGAGCTGCAGCAGGAGTCAGACTTCAAACGCAGCCAGCAGAATATCAAAGGCGCGAACTACATCATCACCGGTGATATCACCGAGTTTGGTCGCAAAGAAGTAGGCGATCAGCAGCTGTGGGGCATTCTGGGCCGCGGCAAAACTCAGATCGCCTATGCCAAAGTGAATCTCAACGTGGTGGATGTCGCCACCTCTGAAGTGGTTTACAGCACCCAGGGTGCGGGCGAGTACCAGCTTTCGGCACGTGAAGTGATCGGCTTTGGCGGCACCAGCAGCTATGACTCGACGCTGAACGGCAAAGTGATGGATCTGGCGATTCGCGAAGCGGTCGATCATTTAGTGGATGGAATCAACAACGGCGCATGGCGTCCGGCTAAATAAGGAAGCAGTAAATGAAAATGATGACCCTGAGCAGCCTGCTGATGGCAGCGGCGCTGCTGGCAGGCTGTGCGCCAAAAGCACCGAAAACGATCTACTACTGGGGCGACTATCAGGAACAGATTTATAGCTACTATCAGCAAGGCGGCGATCCGCTGAAGCAGATCGATGCGCTGAATCTGGATGTGGAAAAAGCCCGTGCTGCGGGTCAGCCCGTACCGCCAGGCCTGCATGCTCAGCTCGGCTTGCTCTACGCAAAAACCGGCGATACCAATAAAGCGTTTGGTCAGTTCGCTACCGAGAAGCAGCTGTTTCCCGAATCGGCACCTTACATGGATTTTCTGATGAGTAAAAAACAAGGAGTGGTACAGTGAAAAAATGGATTGCCCTGAGCGGCACGCTGATGGTGCTGTTGCTGACCGGCTGTGCGCAGCCAAAAAAACCGTACGACTACACGGCGTTTCGTGCCAGCAAGCCCGCCTCGATTCTGGTGCTGCCTGCCGCTAACACCTCGCCGGATATCAACGCTGCGCACAGCCTGAACTCGCTGGTGACGCGTCCGCTGGCCGAAGCCGGTTACTACGTCTTCCCGGTGGCGGTGGTTGAAGAGACCTTTCAGCAGAATGGCCTGACCAGCGGCAGCGACGCCCAGGCGGTCAGCGCGAAACGTCTGAATGAGATCTTCCACGCCGACAGCGCGCTCTATATCTCGATCAGCGACTATGGCAGCAGCTATCGGGTGATCGACAGCGTGACTACCGTGACCGCCAAAGCACGGCTGGTGGATTTACGCAGCGGCAAAGAGATCTGGCAGGGTTCCGCCACCGCTACCGACAATGATCAGGGCAACAATAACAACAACGGCGTGATTGGTATTCTGGTCAGCGCGGCGATCAAACAGATTTCCGACAACGTCACTGACAAAGCCCATACCGTGGCCGGGCTGACCAGCAATCGTCTGCTGGCACAGAACGAGCAGGGCGGATTACTCACTGGCCCTCGCTACAAAGTCGTCAGCGCCCGCTGATCAGACTCAGACGGGCGCTCTGGCGCCCGTTATCCCTGCGGCAGCTCCAGCTGGCTGTAACCCAGGCCATTCATTTTGCGGACTTTAATCTGCACCGGGATGCGCTCTTTCATCGCTTCCACGTGGCTGATCACCCCAATGGTTTTGCCGCTGGCGTTCAGCGCGTCCAGGGCATCCAGCGCGGTGTCCAGTGTCTGAGCATCCAGCGTGCCGAATCCCTCATCCAGAAACAGCGATTCGATGCGCGTTTTGTGGCTGACCAGATCCGATAACGCCAGCGCCAGCGCCAGACTGACCAGGAAGCTCTCGCCACCTGATAACGTACGGGTATCGCGTGCGGCGTCGGCCTGCCAGGTATCGACGACATCCAGCTCCAGCAGATCCTGCGCCCGGCGCTGCAGCAGATAACGGCCATGCAGCCGATCGAGCTGACGGTTGGCGAGCGCGACCAGATGATCCAGCGTTAATCCCTGGGCGAAGCGCCGGAATTTATCGCCGCTGGCGGAGCCGATCAGATCGTTGAGCAGGCTCCACTGCGCCAGCACCACACCATCCTGTTCAATCTGCGTCATCAGGCTCTGCTGTCGGGCGCGGAGGCTGGCGTCACTGTGCAGCTGCTGCTGAATCTGACCCTGCTGGCTGGCGTTGTCGCGCAGGGCCAGCCGTAACAGCTCCAGCTGCTGCACCAGCGCGTCCGCAGATTCCGGCATCGCGTCGGGCTTCGCCTGCTGATGGGCGCTGAGCCGCTGATGCAGATCCGCCCGTCGCGCCTGCTGCTGCTGACATTGCTGATCGAGCTGCTGCAACTGCTGGCGCAGTTGCAGCGCAGTCTGCTCATCCAGCAGCGCCTCGCGCAGGCTGGCTTCATCGGCAAATCCGGCGCGCTCCAGTGCCTGCTGCAGAGCGCTTTCCGCCTCTGCCAGTTTGCCGCTGAGCGTCTGACGCTGATTTTCCAGCCCCGACAGCTCACCCTGCAGGCGACTGACCTCAGCCTGCGCCTGTTGCAGGGCGGTGAGCTGCTGTGCCAGCTGTTCATCAGCGTGCTGAACGCGGGCCTGCAGCTGCTGACGGGCGTGGGCGACATCGCGATCGCCAAACAGCGCCAGACGCTGCTGAAGCATTTCGCTGAGCTGCGCCTGGCTCTGCTGCTGCTGCTGCTGACGGATCGTGAGCTGCTGCTGTTCCTGTTCAGCCTGATGCTGCAGGGCAGTGAGCTGGGTTTCCCCTTTTAACAGCTGCGGCTGCAGGTTAGCGAGCAACTGCTCACTTTCCTGCCAGCGCTGCCAGCGTCGCTGTTGCTCCGCCAGCCACGCATCGCGATCGGCGGCATCGGGCAGGGCAAGATGGTGTGCGCTGAACTGCTGCTCAAGACGGCGCAGCAACTGCTCCCAGGCCTGCTGTTCCTGCTGCTGGCGCTGTTGCAGCGCATCCAGTGCCTGTTGCAGGCTGGTCAGCGACTGCTGCGCCAGCTGTTCGGCCTGCTGGTGCTGCTGCCAGGCCTGCAGCTGCTGAAGATGGTAATCCTTTGCGGCCTGACGCGCCTGTCCGGCGGCCTCCTGAGCCTGTCGCTGCTGCTCAAGCTGACTTTCACGTTCGCTTTGCTGCTGCTGCCACGCGGCTAAGGCCTCGCGATCGGCAAGCGGGAAGGTAAGTGCCAGCTCACCGCTCAGCGCCTGCCATTGCTGCTCAAGCAGTTCAAGCTGTTGCTGCATCCCGGCGATTTCCTCGCGCAGGGTCTGCTGCTGCACCGTTGATTGCTTCAGCTGTTCGTTTTTTGCCGTGCCCGCTTCGCGCAGTGCCTCGGTTTGCTGCTGCAGCGCAGCCCGGCGCTGCTGGTTAGCACTTACTTCCAGTGTGCTGTAGGCCCCGACGGCGGGGTGGGTGCAGGAGCCGCACAGCGGGCAGGGCTGATCGGCGGTGAGCCGGGCGCGGAAATCGCTGAGGTCGACAATCTGCTGCTCCAGCGCGCAGATTTTTTCGACATCATCCAGCTGCTGTTTTTCGCGTTTCCACGTCTCGCGCAGGCTCTGAAGTTCCGCTTCACTCTGCTGATGCGCTTTTTCCAGCGCGCTCAGCCTTTGCTGGCGCTGGCCCAGCTGCTGGTGCAGCGGCTGCCACTGCGTTGAGATCAGCAGCAGTTGCTGACGCGCCGGACGGCTGTTCTGCAACTGGCTTAATGCCTGCCGCAGTGCAGCGGGTGGATGCTGTTCATGAAGCGAAGTGAGTGCCTGCTCCGCCTGCAAAAGCGCCTGGCGGGCCTGTTGCTCCGCCTGCTGGCGCGGCAGTGCCTGTTGTGCCTGCTGTTGCTGTTTTGCCTGTTGCGCATCGATCTGTTGCTGTTGCTGCTCGCGCTGTTGTGTCAGTGCCGCCAGCGTCGCCTCACGCTGTGCCAGCAGGGCAAAGTTCTCCTGCCATACCGGCAGCGAAGCGCCCCAGTGCGGCAGATCGGCAAGCTGCTCGCGTAACTGATGCTGTTCGGCAATCGCCTGCTGCCAGCCCACGACCTGCTGCTTCTGCTGCGTCAGGCTGGCCTGGGTCTGGTCGGCATGCTGCTGCTGCCGGGCATTTTCCTGCTGCTGCTCTGCAAGCTGTTGCTGCAGCGTTGTGATGCGCTGATCCAGCGGCAGCACCTGTTCCGTCAGCAGGCTCTCCTGCTGCTGCTGTTCCTGCAACGCCTGCTGGCGGGTGGTCTGAGCGGCTGCGTAGTGCTGCTGATGCTGCTGCTGCTGGTTCTGGGCCTGCTGCTGCGCCGCATTAAGCTGCTGATAGCGGCTCTCAGCCTGCTGCTGTTCACTGCGCAATGCGTCACGCTGCTGCAGTTTAATCCGCAGTTTTTCAACCGGTTCGCTGCGAGCCAGTCGCTGGCGGTCGGTTTCAGCCGCCTGTGAGGCAGCCTGCGCCTGCTGTACTGCCGCTTCAGCCTGCGCACTTTCCTGCTGTAACTGCTCTGCCTGTTGCTGCCACTGCTGCTGTTGCTGCGCCTGCTGATAATCCGCGCTGAGCTGCTGTTCAGCCCTGGTCAGATCGCTGAGCTGCTGTTGCAGCGCGTCGCGGGCGTCGCTATCCAGCAGCGCCATCGCACCCGCCTGGCTGCGCAGCAGATCCAGCTGGGTCTTCGCCTCTTTATGACGCTCGTAGATGGCCGCGGAAATCAGGCCGTAAAT
Source organism: Pantoea sp. F_5 (assembly GCF_008631595.1). Lineage (NCBI taxonomy): Bacteria > Pseudomonadati > Pseudomonadota > Gammaproteobacteria > Enterobacterales > Erwiniaceae > Pantoea > Pantoea sp. F_5. The sequence goes on along the minus strand of NZ_VWUO01000011.1, from coordinate 62,215 downwards.
TTCGGTGCCGGTCAGCTCCTCCAGCAGTTCGGCGCGTTCACTGGCTTTGGCATTCAGGAAGGCGGCGAACTGGCCTTGTGACAGCATCATTGAGCGGGTGAAGCGTTCGAAATCAAGACCTGACAGGGTTTCGATCAGCTTCAGCTTGTCACCAACCTTATCGGCAACAATGGTGTTATCGTCACAGCGCGCCAGCTCAACGCGCGGTGCCTGTAGCTTGCCGTCAGCGGTGCCGCGCGCGCGGTTCTGGCTCCAGAAGGCGCGCCACGCTTCACCTTTGATCTCAAACTCGACCTCAGCCAGACATTCTGCGCAGTCGCGGGTCATCAGCGCATTCTGGCTCTGGGAAATCGCGCCAAGGCGCGGCGTCTGGTGATAGAGCGCCAGGCAGATGGCGTCCAGCAGGGTGGTTTTACCCGCCCCGGTGGCACCGGTAATCGCGAACAGACCGTTGCTGGCAAAAGGCTCGGCGCGGAAGTCGATGAACCATTCACCGCGCAGGGCATTGAGGTTTTTAAACCGTAGCGTAAGGATCTTCATTGGGTCTCTTCCATGGCGGCCAGCGTCTGGCGGAACAGCGTGGTCATCTCGTCGATTTGCGCCGGTTGCAGCGCCTCATCCAGCGCCAGGCGGCGGGCAAAGACCTCTTCCACCTTCAGCTCACTCAGTGTTTCGTTGTCGAGCCGCGCCAGGCTCTGCTGCCGCTGTTCACGACTGCGGCGCAGCAGCAATACCTCGACCGGCAGTGTGGCGGTCAGGGTTTCGACCTGACGTTGCAGATCGCTGAGGTACTCCTGAGTGGTCACTTCGATGTCGAGCCAGGTCGGTTTTTCCTGCTCTGCCGCACTGAAGGCATTTAGCTGTTCTGCAATCTGCGCCAGCGATCCTTTCAGCACCTGCATCGGCTGCGCCTGCGGCACCACCAGCGGCGTGACTGACTGCAGGCCGCTGGCCGCCAGTTCCAGCAGGAAGACGCTTTTTTCCACGCCCAGCTCATCAAAGCTCAGCGGAATCGGCGAGCCGCTGTAGCGGATATGCTCGCTGCCCGCCACGCGCTGGGCGCGATGAATATGGCCGAGCGCAATATAGTCAGCCGCCGGAAAGGCGCTGGCCGGGAAGGCGTCCAGCGTGCCGATATAGATGTCACGTACGGAATCGCTCTGGCTGACGCCGACGGTAGTGAGATGACCGGTAGCAATGACTGGCAGCGCATAACCCAGTGCCTGGGCAGCGGCGAAACGCTGCTGATAGTGGTGGGCGATTGCCTCCAGCAGCGAGGTCTGTTTGTCGCGGCCCGACTGACCCGCCCGGCTGCGCAGGATGTCGCGCGGGCGCAGATAGGGAATGGCACACAGCAGCGCGCCCGGTTCGCCCTGACGGGTGTTGAGCAGCAACACATCATCCTGCGCCTGCGGAGTCGCGATCACCCGGGTATTGAGACAGGCGAGCAGCTCGCGCGACTCATTCAGCGTCGCCACAGAGTCGTGGTTACCCGCCAGCACAATCAGCTGACAGCCGGTGGGCTGCAGCGCCACCACGAAGCGGTTAAACATCTCGCGGGCGTAGCTGGGCGGCGTGCCGGTATCAAACAGGTCGCCTGCAATAATCAGCGCATCCACCTGATGCTGTTCAATCTGGATCAACAGCCAGTCGAGAAACGCCTGATGTTCCGCCGCCCGACTTTTGTTGTAGAAGAACTGCCCCAGATGCCAGTCCGCAGTATGAATAATGCGCATGATGAGTCCCTGCCGTTGTGATTCGCCGGGGGATTATACTGGCTCTGCGACCAAAGCAAAAAAATGTCGCTGCGCTGTCATAAATGATTACCAGTGAGGTTACAGGCAGGTTATGTTTTTCATAAAAGTGTCACAAATCTGACGCATAATGACGCCGCGAATCTCAGTGACAGCCGTCATAATCAGCAGGAGTAATAATGGCTAAGCGCATTTTGGTTGTGGAGGATGAAGCCCCCATCCGTGAAATGTTGTGTTTTGTTCTGGAGCAGAACGACTATCAGCCAATCGAGGCGGAAGATTATGACAGCGCCGTTGGCAAGCTGATTGAACCCTGGCCCGATCTTATTTTGCTGGACTGGATGTTACCCGGTGGCAGCGGTATTCAGTTTATCAAGCATCTGAAGCGCGAGGCGATGACCCGTGATATCCCGGTGATGATGCTCACCGCGCGCGGCGAAGAGGAAGATCGGGTACGTGGCCTGGAAGTGGGTGCCGATGATTACATTACCAAGCCGTTTTCACCCAAAGAGCTGATGGCGCGGATCAAAGCGGTGATGCGCCGCATTTCGCCGATGGCGGTGGAAGAAGTCATTGAGATGCAGGGGCTGAGTCTGGATCCCTCCTCACATCGCGTGATGTCCGAAACCACGCCGCTGGAGATGGGCCCTACCGAATATAAGCTTCTGCACTTCTTTATGACCCACCCGGAACGAGTCTACAGCCGCGAGCAGCTGCTGAACCACGTCTGGGGCACCAATGTGTATGTGGAAGATCGCACTGTCGATGTTCACATTCGCCGTTTACGTAAAGCGCTGGAGGTCTCCGGCCACGATCGCATGGTACAAACCGTCCGTGGAACAGGGTATCGTTTCTCTGCCCGCTACTAAACGGAGCCTTTACCGTGCTGGAACGCCTCTCCTGGAAGAGATTATTGACAGAACTGCTGCTGGCCTGTCTGCCCGCGGCGCTGCTGGGCCTGCTGCTTGGCGGCCTGTCCTGGTGGCTGCTGCTGAGCGTGCTGGTGGTGCTGTTGTGGCATTTCCACAATCTGATGCGGCTGTCGCACTGGCTGTGGCTCGACCGCACCATGACGCCACCGACCGGGCGTGCCAGCTGGGAACCGCTGTTTTATGGGCTTTACCAGATGCAACTGCGCAACCGGCGGCGGCGGCGTGAACTGGGCAACCTGATTAAACGCTTCCGCAGCGGGGCCGAGTCGCTGCCGGATGCGGTGATCCTGACCACGGAAGAGGGCACGATTTTCTGGTGTAACGGCCTGGCGCAGCAACACCTTGGCCTGCGCTGGCCGGAAGATAATGGCCAGAATATCCTCAATCTGCTGCGTTACCCGGAGTTCTCCCGCTATCTTCGTCAGCGCGATTTTGACAAGCCGCTGACGCTGGTGCTGAACAACAAACTTCACATGGAATTCCGCGTCATGCCCTACAGCGAGGGGCAATGGTTACTGGTGGCCCGTGATGTGACGCAGATGCATCAGCTGGAAGGGGCGCGCCGCAACTTCTTTGCCAACGTCAGCCATGAGTTACGTACACCGCTCACCGTGCTGCAGGGCTATCTGGAGATGATGAACGACTCGGTGATGAGCGAGCCTTCGCGCAGCAAAGCGCTGCACACCATGTCGGAGCAGACGCGTCGCATGGACAGCCTGGTGAAACAGCTGCTGACGCTGTCGCGCATTGAAGCCGCGCCTGCGATCGATCTCAAAGAGAAGGTCGATGTGCCGGTGATGCTGAAACTGCTGCAGCATGAGGCGGCGACACTGAGTGGCGGTCGGCACGATATCCATTTTCATACCGATCCCCATCTGAAAGTGTTCGGCAACGACGAACAGCTGCGCAGCGCCATCTCCAACCTGGTTTACAACGCGGTGAATCACACTCCGGAGGGCACGCGGATCGATATCAGCTGGCTGCGTGGCAAGCAGGGCGCAACCTTCCGGGTGTGCGACAACGGGCCGGGTATTGCCTCAGAACATATTCCGCGTCTGACCGAGCGGTTCTACCGGGTTGATAAAGCGCGTTCACGCGCCACCGGCGGCAGCGGGCTGGGACTGGCGATTGTGAAACATGCGCTGAGCCACCACAACGCGCGGCTCGATATCACCAGCGTGCCGCATAAAGAGACCTGTTTTACCTTTACGCTGCCCGCGAGGTTGATTGTCAGCAGCGTGATGCAGGAGAATGCCGTTCATTAATCGCTGCCGGATCTCGCTGATGCGCCTCCTTCTTTTGTTAATCATCTCTCTGCTGCCGGGCCTGGCGCTGGCCCAGCCCGGCGCGCTCTCCGGCAATCTCAGCAGCGTCGGATCTGACACGCTCGGCTATCTGATGACCCTGTGGGGCGAAGATTTCAGCCGCCAGGCACCGGGCGTGAATGTGCAGGTTCAGGCCTCTGGTTCGTCTACCGCGCCGACCGCGCTGGCGGCGGGTGCCGCTCAGCTCGGGCCGATGAGCCGACCGATGCAAGCCGACGAACGCCAGGCCTTTGAGGCGCGCTACGGCTATCCGCCGCTGGCGGTACCGGTGGCGATGGATGCCCTGGTGGTGGTGGTCAATCAGCGCAATCCACTGCAGCAGATTGAACCGCATCAGCTCGACGCTATTTTCTCCATTACCCGCCTCTGTGGCGCGCACAATGTGCCGCTGCGCTGGGGTGATCTTGGTTTAACCGGCGACCCGTGGCGCAAACGACCGATTCAGCGTTATGGCCGCAACTCCGCCTCCGGCACCTGGGGGTTCTTCAAACAGCAGGTGCTGTGCAAAGGCGATTTCCGCAGCGACGTAGCGGAGTTTCCCGGCTCGGCTGCGGTGGTGCAGGCGGTAGCCGGGAACCCGCGCAGCATTGGCTACGCCAGTTTTGGCTTTCATCTCAGCGGCGTAAAAATGCTGGCGGTGATGAATGACCAGGGGCAGGCGATTGTTCCGGATGCCGATGCTATTCGCAGTGGCCGCTATCCCTGGGCGCGTCCGCTCTATCTCTACGTCAACAAAGCGCCGGGTAAACCGCTGCCGCCGCTGGTGGCCGCGTTTCTTCAGCAGGTGCTTTCTCCTCAAGGCCAGCGACGGGTCAGCGAAGCGGGCTACCTGCCGCTGTCTGAAAGCCAGATGGCGCAGGCGCGCGCAGCGCTGCAATAATCTTCCAACCTGAATTTTTTTCACCATCGCTGAATTTTCTTCAGTTGCAGACAAAGGTGACTCGTGTCACTCTGCATTCAGACATATAGCCATCCAGATGGCTATTTATATCAGAATGTAATTATTTCCTGCCGTAATCATTTGCAGGAGAGACAGGAGTGATCATGCAAAGAGAAACCGCCCCGTTCCGCGCCGACACCGTTGGCAGCTTCCTGCGTCCCGCTGCGATTAAGCAGGCACGCGAACAGTTTGCAGCCGGAGAGATTGATGCCGCCGCCCTGCGTCAGGTTGAAGATGCGGCAATCCGCGACGTGGTCGCGAAACAGCGTGAAAATGGTCTGAAAGTGTTGACAGACGGCGAGTTCCGCCGTGGCTGGTGGCACTTTGACTTCTTCTATGGTCTTGACGGCGTTGAGAGCTATGAAGCAGAGCAGGGCATTCAGTTTAATGGCGTGCAGACCAAAGCGCATGGCGTGAAAGTGGTGAGCAAACTCGGTTTCCCGGCGGATCACCCGATGCTTGACCATTTCCGCTTCCTGCAGAGTATTGCCGGTGATGCGGTGCCGAAGATGACCATTCCCAGCCCCAGCGTGCTGCACTTCCGCGGTGGCCGCAAAGTGATTGATTCGGTGGTCTATCCGGATCTGGCGGACTACTTCGACGATCTGGCGCAGACTTACAAACAGGCGATCAAGGCGTTTTACGACGCGGGCTGCCGCTATCTGCAACTGGATGACACCGTCTGGGCGTATCTCTGTTCCGAAGATCAGAAGCGCGATATCCGCGCACGTGGCGACGATCCGGATCAGCTGGCCCAGACCTATGCGCAGGTGCTGAATAAAGCGCTGGAAGATAAACCTGCCGATCTGACCGTGGGTCTGCATGTCTGTCGCGGTAATTTCCGCTCAACCTGGATCTCAGAGGGCGGCTACGGACCCGTGGCAGAAATCCTGTTCGGCAGTGTCAACGTGGATGCATTCTTCCTGGAGTATGACAACGCCCGTTCCGGCGGCTTTGAGCCACTGCGTTACGTTAAGCCGGGCCATCAGCAGGTCGTTCTGGGCCTGATTACCACCAAAGTGGGTGAGCTGGAAGATCCGGCGCAGGTGAAAGCCCGGCTGGAAGAGGCGACGCAGTATGTCAGCCTGGACCAGATCTGCCTCAGCCCGCAGTGCGGCTTTGCCTCTACCGAAGAGGGCAATAGCCTGAGCGAAGCGGAACAGTGGCAGAAGATTCGTTTAGTGGTCGATATCGCTAATCAGGTCTGGTAATGCTGTAACGTTGTGCAGACAGGCGCGTAAAACGCGCCTTTTGTGTATCTTCCGGGCCATTTATGCGGGGTTTTCTCACGCTCTGTCTGTTATTTAAGCACATCATCTTGTGTGCCTGCGGCAAAAATTAACGCTATCCACTGCCTTTTGAAAAAATGGCGGCATAACCTTCTGGTTTTCCGATCCTGTATTGCCTTTCACCGCTATAAACGTTTTACTTAGCGCCGTTGTCGATCCATCCCTCTGTGAACAGAATAAAAGCAGCTTAAATCACCTGCGCTTTACCCTGCGACGAGCATAATGCGCTGACATTGTCAGCCTGGTCGCGGTTTGCACGCAGCGAGGGGACAACACTAACCCAACTTCCACCGCAACATCAGTGACAGGCCGTATGACACATCGTTTAACTTCGAAGGACATTCTCGCGCTGGGCTTTATGACATTCGCCCTGTTTGTTGGCGCGGGCAACATCATTTTCCCGCCCATGGTCGGTATTCAGTCTGGCGAACACGTCTGGACAGCCGCGATTGGTTTTCTGATTACCGCAGTCGGTCTGCCTGTGATGACTGTGATCGCGCTGGCCCGCGTCGGCGGCGGCGTGGATGCGCTCAGCACCCCCATTGGCAAGGTCGCTGGCATCGTGCTGGCCACCGTGTGCTATCTGGCTGTCGGGCCGCTGTTTGCCACCCCGCGCACGGCAACCGTCTCGTTTGAGATGGGCATTGCACCGCTGACCGGCGATGGCGCGCTGCCGCTATTCATCTATAGCCTGATCTACTTCGCGCTGGTGATTGGCGTGTCGCTCTATCCGGGCAAGCTGCTCGACACGGTAGGGCACTTCCTGGCACCACTAAAAATTATCGCGCTGACCGTGCTGGGTGTGGCTGCACTGGTCTGGCCTGCGGGCGGTACCATTCCGGCGACCGCGGATTATCAGCGTGCGGCGTTCTCCAGCGGTTTTGTTAATGGCTATCTGACCATGGATACGCTGGGCGCGCTGGTGTTCGGCATCGTGATCGTTAATGCCGCCCGTTCACGCGGCGTTGATAATGCCGCACTGCTGACCCGTTATACCGTGCTGGCAGGACTGATTGCCGGTCTGGGGCTGACGCTGGTCTACCTCTGCCTGTTTAAACTGGGCGCGGGCAGCGGCGCGCTGGTGGATCAAAATGCCAATGGTGCCGCGATTCTGCACGCGTATGTTCAGCATACCTTTGGCAGCATGGGCAGCTTCTTCCTGGCCGCGCTGATCTTCGTCGCCTGTATGGTGACCGCCGTCGGCCTGACCTGTGCCTGTGCGGAATTTTTTGCGCAATACCTGCCGTTGTCGTATAAAACGCTGGTGTTTATTCTGGGTCTGTTCTCGATGGTGGTGTCGAATCTCGGCCTGAGCCACCTGATTCAGATCTCCATCCCGGTACTGACGGCGATCTATCCGCCCTGTATCGTGCTGGTCGTACTGAGTTTCACCCTTAACTGGTGGAATAAGAGCAGCCGGATTATCGCGCCAGCGATGCTGGTAAGCCTGCTGTTTGGCATTGTTGATGCGATTAAAACCACCGGGTTTAAAGATTTGCTACCGGCATTCAGTCAGCATCTGCCGCTGGCTGACCAGGGTCTCGCCTGGTTGCCACCGTCGCTGGTAATGCTGCTGATTGCCGCTGTTGTGGATCGGGTGAAAGGACCGGAACAGGTGACGGTTCACTCGTAACAGAGCGCACTGATTCTTCTTTAACCACGGGCTTGCCCGTGGTTTTTTCATTTCACAGGTACAGGTTGTTATGCAAGAAACCAACAAGCTCAAACGCGGACTGAGCACGCGCCACATCCGTTTTATGGCGCTGGGATCGGCGATTGGCACCGGGCTGTTTTACGGTTCCGCCGACGCGATAAAAATGGCCGGACCGAGCGTGCTGCTCGCCTATATCATCGGCGGAGCAGTAGCCTACATCATCATGCGCGCGCTGGGTGAGATGTCCGTTAACAATCCTCAGGCCAGCTCATTCTCACGCTACGCACAGGACTATCTTGGGCCGATGGCGGGCTATATCACCGGCTGGACCTACTGTTTTGAAATCCTGATTGTGGCGATTGCGGACGTCACCGCATTCGGCATCTACATGGGCGTCTGGTTCCCCGAGGTGCCGCACTGGATTTGGGTGCTGAGCGTGGTGCTGATCATCGGTGCCGTCAACCTGATGAGCGTGAAGGTGTTCGGCGAAGTGGAGTTCTGGTTCTCCTTCTTCAAAGTCGCCACCATCATCGTGATGATTCTGGCCGGTTTCGGCATGATTATCTGGGGGATTGGCAATGGCGGTCAGCCGACCGGTATCCATAACCTGTGGACCAACGGCGGCTTCTTCGCCCACGGCGTCGTCGGCATGCTGCTGTCGCTGCAGATGGTGATGTTCGCCTATGGCGGCATCGAAATCATCGGTATCACCGCCGGTGAAGCGAAAGATCCGGAGAAGTCGATTCCGCGCGCGATTAACTCGGTGCCGTGGCGCATTCTGGTCTTTTATGTCGGCACGCTGTTTGTGATTATGTCGATCTACCCGTGGAACCAGGTGGGGACGTCGGGCAGCCCGTTTGTGCTGACCTTCCAGCATCTGGGGATCGCCGCAGCCGCCTCGATTCTCAACTTCGTGGTGCTGACCGCGTCACTTTCGGCGATTAACAGCGATGTCTTTGGCGTGGGCCGCATGCTGCACGGGATGGCGCAGCAGGGTCATGCGCCGAAAGTCTTTATGAAGGTCTCGTCGCGCGGGATTCCGTGGGTGACGGTGGTGGTGATGATGTTCGCCATGCTGATTGCGGTCTATCTCAACTACCTGATGCCGGAAAAAGTCTTCCTGGTGATCGCCTCGCTGGCGACCTTTGCAACGGTGTGGGTCTGGATCATGATTCTGCTGTCGCAGATCGCCTTCCGTCGCAAAATTGGCAAAGAGGCGGCGAGTAAGCTGCAGTTTGCGCTGCCAGGTGGCAGCTGGACGGCGGGTGTTGGCGTGGCGTTCCTCTGCTTTATTATCGGTCTGATTGGTTATTTCCCCGATACCCGCATTTCACTCTATGTTGGCATGGTGTGGATTGTGCTGTTGCTGCTGGGCTATAAGCTGGTACGTAAACCACGCTAATCTCCTGTTCTGCTCTCCCTATTTTTGGGGGAGCAGAACCCGCCATTTTCCTCTTTTATTTTCTCATATCGCTGCTTATTTTTGTGATCTGCGCCAAAACGCTGACTTCTTTTATTACGCGTTAAGCCACTGTCAGCGAAATAAGACTCTGCGCGCGTTTATTACGGCGCATGTATCCCGAAAACATTATTTAAACGGGCAGTGAATATCGCTGAAGGTTACAGGCGGGCAAAGGTGTTAATGGTGCTTCATGCGCAGGAACGTGCGGCTATACGGGCACAGCGTACTAAAGAAGCCGAGAGGCGAAAATAAAAAACGGCGAAACCAGTCGCCGAAATACGCAAGAATTACAGGAAAATAGATAATAAAGGGATGATTGACAGGACTATCGTAAATGAAAATGCGTGGCGCTGATAGTCAGGTTAATTAAATAAGAAAAGGTCGGAGTGACGTTAATTAACAGCGGTTAACATTATTAAGGCCGCATTGCGGCTGCGGCCTTAATTTGATTAGCGACAGACTCAGGGCAATATAACCGAAACCGGCAGTACAGCGCTGTTATCCAGGTTTTTCCGGAGCTGAGTCAGTGTGGATTGATAAGGGCAGAGCAGGCCGACATCGGTAACTCTGCAGTCAGGCTGATGCCATTCCTGGTGTAATAACGGATGTTTATCATCAATCGGTTGCAGCTGACGGAGTCCATCCAGACTCTGCGCCTGAAAATAGAGCCTTAAAAAACGCTCGCCGCTGCGCGTGTCGCGCCAGCGCTCCAGCACCAGACTGCTGCCCGGCGGAATGTTACCGCGAGAATAGCCGGGTAACTGCCAGTTAAAGTCCATCAGGGTGCGCACCATCGCAATGTTGGTGTCATGCGCGACGAAAATCAGCCAGCGACCCGGCGAGCTATCGGCAGCGATCGCCTCCAGCATCGTGTTGAGCAGTATCGAGCCACGGCGTTGCGCCAGGTAGAATAGGTCGTTGCTGAGATCGTAGTTGGCGGTCAGCAGCGGTAGCAGGGAGGTGATCTGCGCGGCCGAGGTGATATGGCCCCAGGCGAGCTGATCGAAAGGCAGGTTTTCGCTGTAGCCCAGTCGCAGCGTCTCAACCATGCTCGCCATCACGCTCAGCCCGTAAACGTAACTATTCCCGTTGCGGGTTTGCCGGAACGTCCAGGGCGCATCAAACAGGGGACAATCCGTTGCGGGGGGACAGACGGCGGCTTTCAGTTGCTGAATCGCCGGCTGCAGTTGCTGTTGCAGGTGTGCCAGATCGCCCGCTTTCTGCTGTTTAGCAGCCCGTTCCTGCGCGGGATCGGGCCGGGTGACCGTCAGCTTTTCACTCTGAAACAGGGGATCAACATCGCCCGCGACGTGATGCACGGTTACGCCGCAGCCGGGAAACGCGCCGTCCATCAGCGCCGCAGCCGTGGCACGGGTGCGCTGCAACGGACTGGCGCGCACGTAAACCTGATCGGCATCCGGACAGCCCGTGCCCAGCAGGCCGAGCTGGCGATAGTGCTCGCCTTCCCAGCGTCCTTTATTCACCACGGCACTGTAGCCATGACCCGTCAGCTCGCCATCGGCAGTGGTCCACTGTGTCCAGGGTTGCTGGCTGGCGGCTTCAATCTCTTTACGATTGCCTGGCGTGGGTGGACGTACGCCGTGACGGCTCAGTTCAACCACTTTCTCCAGCTGGTAATCCGCCGCCTGTGATGCCGGGCTTAACAGCCAGAGAGAACCGAGCATCAGCGCACAGCGGCACAGGGTTGGCAGCGTCATTTACTCTTCCAGTGCGCCGTTGCCGGTCAGCGCTTTAATTTTTGGATACAGGGCCGCATTGGCCAGCAACACCGGGTTACCGTTTTTCAGGCCTTCATTACGCAAATAATCATTGGTGACGCCGCCTGCTTCGCGCATAAGAACGATGCCCGGCAGACTATCCCACGGATGCATATGCGCTTCGTAGTAACCAATCAGCCGACCGGCTGCCGCCCAGGCGCTGGTCAGCGCACCCGAACCGATGCGAATAAACATACCACCCTGTTCAATTAAGCCGCCGATCAGGCGTGAGACGCTTTCGCCCGGCGTCCGGCTGGAGTTACTGATGCCAAGTAATCCCTCATTGAGATGCGCTGCGTCATGAACCTGCAGGCGACTTTCATTCAGCCATGCTCCCTGGCCTGCCCGTGCGTGGAACAGCTCCTGATGATTGGGATCGCAGACTACACCGATCACCGGTTCGCCTTCGCAGAGCACCGCCAGCGAAACGCACCAGTTAGGCAGGCCGTTGACGAAACAGGCGGTGCCATCGATTGGATCGACAACCCAGATAAAGGGCGCGCCCTCAACCTCGCCGCCGCTTTCTTCGCCATAGACGCTATCCTCAGGAAAACGTTCAGCAATTAAGGTCTTAATTAATGCCTCAACGTTACGATCAGCCTCGCTGACCACGTCCTGCAAATCCCTTTTGTGTTCCACTACCAGTGTCTGACGCTGCTGATACCATGATAAGGCCCGGCTGCCCGCCGCACGGGCGATGTCGCAGGCGTAACGGTAACGCGCGTCTATTTCAGAATGCGAAGCGGATGACATCTTTTCCTCTTATGATTTTTTTGCCATAACGAACGGAAGGCGCGCCTGAACAGGCGGTCTGGCTGTGAAATTGACTTCACTATTGTTAAGAAAGGCTTCATTAAGCCGCAGATAAGCAGCAATGGCAAGATGGTGCTGAGCCGGGTGGCCGGCTTTTTTCATCAGGTAAAAGCGCGTGTCCGTCAGCCCGGCAGCAGAGGATCGGGTTTTAGAGGGTTCTGCTGGTCGCCAGCGCCATTAAACGCGGATAAAAAACAAAAAACAGCGCTTCCAGCTGATCATAATGTTGCGTGAAATCGTGGTAAGAGTCGCGCAGTGCCGCCAGTCGTGGACGGCGGCTGGCCATGCCGTGCAGCACCCGCTCCAGCCGCGCAGGCTGGGCATAATGCTCAAACCACCGCTCGCGCCACATCACCGCGTTGAGTGCCTGAAATTCAGGAGGCGTGTCGGCCAGCTGCGGCAGGATTTCGCGCTGGGCGGTGGCAGAAAACTGCACCAGCGTCTGGTCGGGCGTAAATTGCTGCCAGTGGCGGGCCAGAAAATGGTCCCAGATGACGTCCAGCGTAATCGGGGCCACACGATAGGTTTCCGCACGAAACAGCTGACGGGCGCTGCGCACTTCCGGCAGCGCATCGGTCATCACATCCAGGCGACGATGCATCAGAATGCCGTCTGCGACAGGCGCGGACCAGTGCTGGTGCGGGTTGCCACGCACAAAATCGGCCATTAAATTGCCGAGTAAGGAGCTGTCGGCCAGCTTAGCCAGATGGAGATGAGCAAGGAAGTTCATGCCGCATTATAGGCAGAACTGCCTTTGCGCAGCCAGTTGTTCAGAATTGGTCGGTTTTCCGCTAAACTGTGCCGCCTGTTTTTGCCTGAGAAAGAACATTTCAATGCGTGTCGCCGATTTTGCTTTTGAACTGCCCGAATCCCTGATTGCTCACTATCCCCAGGCGCAGCGCAGCGGCTGTCGTCTGCTGTCGCTCGACGGTCCCAGTGGTGCGCTGTCGCACGGTGTTTTCACCGACGTGCTGGATAAGCTGAATCCAGGCGATCTGCTGGTGTTCAACAACACCCGTGTGATTCCGGCGCGCGTCTTTGGCCGTAAAGCCAGCGGCGGCAAAATCGAGATGCTGGTGGAGCGGATGCTCGACGACAAGCGCGTGCTGGCGCATGTGCGCGCTTCAAAAGCGCCGAAGCCGGGTGCAGAACTGCTGCTGGGCGAAGATGAGAGCGTGAAAGCGACCATGGTGGCACGCCACGATGCCCTGTTTGAGATCGCGTTTGATGATGAGCGTGCTGTGCTCGACATCCTCAACAGCGTCGGCCACATGCCTCTGCCGCCTTATATCGACCGTCCGGATGAAGAGGCGGATCGCGAGCTTTACCAGACGGTTTACAGTGCCCGTCCGGGTGCCGTCGCGGCCCCGACCGCCGGTCTGCACTTCGATGAACCGCTGCTGCAGGCGCTGAAAGAGAAGGGCATTGAGATGGCCTTTGTGACGCTGCATGTAGGTGCAGGCACCTTCCAGCCGGTACGTGTCGAAACCATCGAAGAGCATCACATGCACGCGGAGTATGCCGAAGTGCCGCAGGAGGTTGTCGACGCGGTACTGGCCTGTAAAGCGCGTGGCAACAAGGTGGTTGCTGTTGGCACCACTTCCGTTCGTTCACTGGAGAGCGCCGCCAAAGCGAGTCAGGATGCCCTGATTGCGCCGTTCTTCGACGATACCCAGATTTTCATCTATCCGGGCTATGAGTATCAGGTGATCGATGCACTGATTACCAATTTCCATCTGCCTGAATCAACACTGATTATGCTGGTCTCGGCGTTTGCCGGTTATCAGCACACCATGGCCGCGTATCGCGCAGCCGTGGCTGAGCAATATCGTTTCTTCAGTTATGGAGACGCGATGTTTATCAGCAAAAATCCGCAGGCGCCGCTGGAAAAAGTGGGCGACTGATTTATTAACCGATAGCCGGAATCGCCTGTCATGCGACTGAAGGTTATCTGCATCGGACTGTTTCTCCGATGGAGGCTTTGTGAAATTTGAACTTGATACCACAGACGGACGCGCACGCCGTGGCCGTCTGATTTTTGATCGCGGCGTGGTGGAAACCCCGGCGTTTATGCCCGTTGGCACCTACGGCACCGTGAAAGGCATGACGCCGGAAGAAGTGCAGGAAACCGGCGCGCAGATTATTCTGGGCAATACCTTCCACCTCTGGCTGCGTCCCGGCCAGGAGATCATGAAACTGCATGGCGATCTGCATGACTTTATGCAGTGGAAAGGGCCGATTCTGACCGATTCCGGCGGCTTCCAGGTCTTCAGCCTGGGTGACATCCGTAAAATCACCGAAGCGGGCGTCCATTTCCGTAACCCGATCAATGGCGACCCGATCTTCCTCGATCCGGAAAAATCGATGGAGATCCAGTATGACCTGGGTTCCGACATCGTGATGATTTTCGATGAATGCACACCCTATCCGGCGGACTGGGACTACGCTAAACGCTCTATGGAGATGTCGCTGCGCTGGGCGCGACGCAGTCGTGACCGTTTCGACAGCCTGGGTAATAAAAATGCCTTATTTGGCATTATTCAGGGCTCGGTTTACGAAGATTTACGAGATGTCTCGGTGAAAGGTCTGGTAGAGATTGGCTTTGATGGGTACGCTGTGGGCGGCCTGGCGGTGGGTGAGCCTAAGCAGGACATGCACCGTATTCTTGAGCATGTCTGTCCGCAGCTTCCGCAGGATAAACCGCGTTATCTGATGGGTGTCGGGAAGCCAGAAGATCTGGTTGAAGGCGTCCGTCGCGGCGTCGATATGTTTGACTGCGTGATGCCAACCCGTAATGCGCGAAATGGTCATCTGTTTGTAACCGAAGGTGTGGTGAAGATTCGCAACGCCCGCTACAAAGATGACACTGCACCGCTGGATGCGGAGTGTGATTGTTACACCTGTCGCAATTATAGCCGTGCCTACTTGTATCATCTCGACCGTTGTAACGAAATACTGGGCGCGCGTCTGAATACTATCCACAATTTGCGCTACTACCAGCGTCTGATGGCAGGTTTACGCCAGGCCATCGAAGAGGGTAAATTAGAGCGCTTTGTAACTGAGTTTTACCAACGGACGGGCAAAGAAGTTCCGCCATTAACGTCTGATAATTCATCAATGAGGGAAATTTAATGAGCTTATTCATTTCTGACGCCGTGGCCGCAGCAGGCGCTCCGTCTCAGGGAAGTCCGTATTCTCTGGTGATCATGCTGGTGGTGTTTGGTCTGATTTTCTATTTCATGATCCTGCGTCCGCAGCAGAAACGTGCGAAAGAGCACAAGAAGCTGATGGATTCCATCTCAAAGGGCGATGAAGTGTTGACCAGCGGTGGCCTGGTCGGTCGCGTCACAAAAGTCTCTGACACGGGCTACGTCGCTATCGCGCTGAATGACACCAATGAAGTCGTCATTAAACGTGATTTTGTCGCTGCCGTGCTGCCAAAAGGCACTATCAAGGCGCTGTAATTCTTTCTTCCCTAAGGGAACTGCCGTGTTAAACCGTTATCCTTTGTGGAAGTATGTGATGCTGGTCGTCGTGATTCTCGTCGGCCTGCTCTATGCGCTTCCCAACCTCTATGGTGAGGATCCGGCCGTTCAAATCACTGGTGCGCGCGGAAGCGCCGCCAGTGAGCAGACGCTGGATCAGATTCAGTCCGCATTAAAACAGGACAATATCCAGAGCAAATCTGTTGCGCTGGAAAATGGTGCGATTACCGCGCGCTTCGCCAATACGGATGTGCAGTTACGCGCCCGTGAAGCGATCATGAAAGCGCTGGGTGAAGACTACGTCGTGGCGCTCAACCTCGCGCCTGCCACGCCGCGCTGGCTGACCATGCTGTCAGCAGAACCGATGAAACTCGGTCTCGATCTGCGTGGTGGCGTGCACTTCCTGATGGAAGTGGACATGGACACCGCACTCAGCAAACTGCAGGAGCAGAATGCTGATACGCTGCGTAGCGACCTGCGCGCCAAAAATATCCCCTATACCAACGTCAATAAAATCGCGAACTACGGCGTGGAAATTCGTTTCCGTGACGCCGCCAGTCGTGATGCCGCGATCTCCTGGCTGAGTTCCCGTCATCAGGATCTGGTTATCAACAGCAGCGGCAGCGATGCACTGCGTGCCACCATGAGCGATGCCCGTCTCAGCGAAGCGCGTGAATATGCGGTTCAGCAGAACATCACGATTCTGCGTAACCGTGTGAACCAGCTGGGCGTGGCGGAACCACTTGTTCAGCGTCAGGGGGCCGATCGTATTGTGGTTGAGCTGCCGGGTATTCAGGATACGGCGCGCGCCAAAGAGATTCTGGGTGCCACCGCAACGCTGGAATTCCGTCTGGTAAACACCACCGTGGATCCTACTGCTGCGGCCAGTGGCCGGGTGCCGGGTGACTCCGAAGTCAAAAAGATGCGTGACGGCCAGCCCGTCGTGCTCTACAAGCGGGTGATTCTGACCGGTGACCATATCACTGACTCGACCTCCAGCATGGATGAGTACAACCAGCCCCAGGTGAACATTTCACTGGATGGCGCAGGCGGTAACATCATGTCCAACTTCACCAAGGACAACATCGGCAAGCCGATGGCGACCCTGTTTGTGGAGTACAAGGACAGCGGTAAGAAAGATGCTAATGGCCGTTCCATTCTGGTGAAACAGGAAGAGGTGATTAACGTCGCTAATATCCAGTCTCGCCTGGGGAACAGCTTCCGCATCACCGGTATCAACAACCCGAACGAAGCGCGTCAGCTGTCGCTGCTGCTGCGTGCCGGTGCGTTGATTGCGCCCATCCAGATTGTGGAAGAGCGGACTATCGGGCCGACCATGGGTCAGCAGAACATTACTCAGGGTCTGGAAGCCTGCCTGTGGGGTCTGCTTGCGTCGATCCTGTTTATGGTGGTGTTCTATAAGAAGTTTGGTCTGATTGCGACGAGTGCGCTGCTGGTTAACCTGGTGCTCATTGTCGGCATCATGTCCCTGCTGCCTGGCGCGACCCTGACCATGCCGGGTATTGCCGGTATCGTGTTAACCCTGGCGGTGGCAGTTGATGCCAACGTACTGATTAACGAACGTATTAAAGAAGAGTTGCGAAACGGGCGCTCGGTTCAGCAGGCAATTCATGAAGGCTACAAAGGCGCCTTCTCCAGTATTGTCGATGCGAACGTGACAACCCTGATCAAAGTTATCATTCTTTACGCGGTCGGCACCGGTTCGATTAAAGGCTTTGCGATTACCACCGCAATTGGTATCGCGACCTCAATGTTCACCGCGATTATCGGTACCCGTGCCATTGTTAACCTGGTTTACGGTGGCAAACGCATCAACAAGCTGTCTATCTGAGGAGTGCGTTGTGGCACAGGAATATAACATTGAGCAGTTAAACCATGGGCGTAAAGTCGTCGACTTTATGCGCTGGGATAAGCTGGCCTTCATCATTTCGGGACTGCTGATTGTGGCCGCGATTGCGATCGTGGGCGTGCGTGGTTTTAACTGGGGCCTCGATTTCACCGGTGGTACGGTGATTGAGATCGCGCTGGAGAAACCGGCCGACCTCGACACGCTGCGCAGCGAACTGGTGAAAGCGGGCTTTGACGAGCCGCTGGTGCAGAACTTTGGCAGCAGCCGCGACGTGATGGTGCGTATGGCACCGGTTACCGGCCCGGCAGGTACCGAGTTAGGCAATAAAGTGGTGTCGGTGATCAACCAGACCACGCAGCAAAACGCGACCGTTAAACGCATTGAGTTCGTTGGCCCGAGTGTGGGTAGCGACCTGGCGCAGGCGGGTGCGATGGCGCTGTTGTCTGCACTGATTGCGATTCTGATCTATATCGGTTTCCGCTTTGAGTGGCGTCTTGCACTGGGTACCGTGCTGGCGCTGGCGCATGACGTGATCATCACCTGCGGTCTGCTGGCGCTGTTCCGCATTGAAATCGACCTGACGATTGTTGCCTCACTGATGTCGGTGATTGGCTACTCGCTTAACGATAAAATCGTGGTCTCTGACCGTATTCGTGAAAACTTCCGCAAGATCCGTCGCGGCAGCGCTTACGATATTACCAACGTGTCCCTGACCCAGACGTTAAGCCGTACCCTGATTACCTCGCTGACGACGCTGGCGATGATCCTCATCCTGTTCATCTTTGGTGGTGCGCTGCTGAAAGGCTTCTCACTGACCATGTTGATTGGTGTGACGATTGGTACGATTTCATCTATTTATGTCTCTTCGGCGCTGGCGCTGAAGCTGGGCATGAAGCGTGAACATATGCTGGTGCAGAAGGTTGAGAAAGAGGGCGCCGATCAGCCTTCTATCCTGCCTTAATCACGCGTCAGAAATAAAAACGGGCAGCCTTTTGGCTGCCCGTTTTTTTTGCACCACGGCTAAGGGTTAGCGGATGCCGCAGGGGAGGTCTGGGACGGGGTGTCAGCGGACACGTTATGCACACGAACATAACCCAGTTGCTCCGGGGTCAGGCCGCTGAGTCGAAGCGGGATACTCGCCGAATGCTGCGGCAGCAGTGAGTCAGGCACCGCAACCGTCTGAGTCAGACTATCACTGCTCAGTGGTTTACCGGTCTCCGGATCGAGTTCACCCCAGATCACCGTTGCGTGCAGGGCGGGCAAAGGCCGATCGTCCATTGAACGCACCGTCAGGGTTGCCCGCGAGCCGCTGGCTTCTGCAGTGACAGGGGAGAGCGTCAGTCGCAGCGTGCCGAGCTGAGTCTGCAACGCTACCGGCGTGTTCGCCTGTGGCACCAGCCAGGCACCTTGCTGCAACTGGCTGTTGAGCTGCCCCTGAATTTCCAGTGCGCTGGCCTGCGTGGTCAGATGCTGCATCTGCTGATTAAGCTGACTCACTTCCTGATGCAACTCTCTGACCTGCGGATTGCTGGCCGTGCTGCTGCAGCCGCTCAGCGTCACCAAAGAGAGCGCCACCGGAACCCAAACCATCCTGCTCATAAGTTATCCTTGTCCGTTATTTTGGAATACGTAAAACCTGGCCAGGATAGATTTTATCAGGATGGGTGAGCATTGGCTTATTCGCTTCGAAAATCTTGTTATATTCGTTAGCGTTGCCGTAAACCTGTTTAGAAATAGCGCTCAGCGTGTCGCCTTTCTTCACGGTGTAAAGCTCTGACTCGGCCGCGCTGTCTGTCACGGTAACCTTGTCTTCCACTTTGGTAATGCCTGCCACGTTACCTGCCGCGATCAGAATCTTCTCTTTCAGCTCCTGAGAGAGGCCATCGCCGGTCACCGTGACGGTATCACCATTCACTTTGACATCAACCTTGTCGCTGTCGGGTAATCCGAGTTTGTTGATGTGCTCCTGCAGCTTTTTATTCTGGTCATCACCGCCATGCACGGCATCCCACAATTTTTCACCCGCTTCTTTCACAAAGTTAAACAGACCCATACAACCTCCAATGTGTTAGTGGAAAATTTCAATTGCAGCCCTTAAAGCGTAGTCCCTTTTGCTGCAGGCGAAATTTAGCATCGTTTATCCTGAGAGGTGAATCCTCTGAAAGGCACGAAGAGATTTTGTTGATTCGCAGTTCGCGCTACACTGTCTGACCCATCACTCTCGCGTCAGGAAACGTCATGCATTGCCCATTCTGCTCCGCTGTGGACACCAAAGTGATTGATTCTCGTCTGGTTAGTGAAGGCTCTTCGGTGCGCCGCCGCCGCCAGTGTCTGATGTGTCATGAACGCTTCACCACCTTTGAGGTGGCGGAACTGGTGATGCCCCGCGTGGTGAAAAGCAATGATGTGCGCGAGCCTTTCAATGAAGACAAAATGGCCAGCGGGATGATGAAAGCGCTTGAGAAGCGTCCGGTCAGCGCTGACGCGGTGGAAAGCGCCGTAAACCATATTAAAACGCAGCTGCGCGCCACGGGTGAACGTGAGATCCCCAGTAAGCTGATTGGCAATCTGGTGATGGATGAGCTGAAAAAACTCGATAAGGTGGCCTATATCCGCTTCGCCTCGGTTTACCGCAGCTTTGAAGATATCCGGGATTTTGGCGAAGAGATCGCCCGGTTACAGGATTAAAGGATGGATGAACGCTATATGGCGCGCGCGCTGGAGCTGGCGCGACGCGGCCGTTTTACGACCATGCCGAACCCGAATGTCGGCTGCGTGATTGTGCGCGATGGCGAAGTCGTGGGTGAGGGCTGGCACCAGCGCGCCGGTGAACCGCATGCTGAAGTCCACGCGCTGCGCATGGCTGGTGAGAAAGCGCGTGGCGCAACTGCCTATGTCACGCTTGAACCCTGCAGTCATCATGGCCGCACGCCCCCCTGCTGTGATGCGCTGATCGCCGCCGGTGTGAAGCGGGTCGTGGCCGCCATGCAGGACCCGAATCCGCAGGTCGCGGGTCGCGGGCTGCACCGTCTGCATCAGGCGGGCATTGACGTCAGCCATGGTTTGATGATGCAGGAAGCCGAAGCAGTGAATCGCGGCTTCCTCAAGCGGATGCGCACCGGCTTTCCCTGGATTCAGCTCAAACTTGGCGCGTCGCTGGATGGCCGGACCGCCATGGCCAGCGGCGAAAGTCAGTGGATCACCTCTGAGGCTGCCCGCCGTGATGTGCAGCGTCTGCGGGCGCAAAGCGCCGCCATTCTCAGCAGCAGCGCCACGGTACTGGCGGACGATCCCTCGCTGACAGTGCGATGGTCTGAACTCAATACTGACAGTCAGGCTCTGATTGATGAGCAGCAACTGCGTCAGCCGGTACGTGTGATTATCGACAGCCGGAATCGCGTGACGCCGCAGCATCGGCTCATCTCACAGCCGGGCGAAACCTGGCTGATGCGCCATCAGCCGGATCAGCAGCCCTGGCCCGCCGACGTCACGCAAATCGCCGTTCCGCTGCGCGAACAGCGCCTGGATCTGGTGGCGATGATGATGCTGCTGGGACAGCGACAGATTAACAGCGTCTGGGTTGAAGCCGGTGCCACGCTGGCTGGTGCCCTGTTACAGGCCGGGCTGGTGGATGAACTGATCGTTTATCTGGCACCTAAGCTGTTAGGCCACGAAGGACGCGGCCTGTGTCAGCTGCCGGGGCTCAGCCAGCTGGCTGACGCGCCTGCATTCCGTTTCAGCGATGTCCGGCAGGTCGGTGACGATTTACGTCTGACCCTGACACCGCAATAGCATGCCCGGAAAAGCGAGAGCACGCCGCCTAAGAGTATGATAGAATCCGCCCCCCTGCGCGGGGCCAACCAAACCCCTGAAAGGATAAGTATGAAAGTTATCGAAGCTGCTGTTGCAACGCCTGAGGCCAATGTTGCCATCGTCATCGCGCGTTTTAACAACTTCATTAATGACAGCCTGCTGGATGGCGCAGTTGATGCCCTGAAACGTATCGGCCAGGTCAAAGATGAAAATATCACCGTTGTCTGGGTGCCGGGCGCTTACGAACTGCCGCTGGCAGCACGTGCGCTGGCGAACTCTGGCAAACATGATGCGATTATCGCACTCGGCACCGTTATTCGTGGTGGCACTGCGCACTTCGAATATGTGGCGGGTGAAGCCAGCTCCGGTATCGCCAGCGTTGCCATGAACAGCGACATTCCTGTCGCGTTCGGCGTGCTGACCACTGAAAGCATCGAGCAGGCTATTGAGCGTGCCGGCACCAAAGCGGGTAACAAAGGTGCTGAAGCGGCGCTGACTGCGCTCGAAATGATTAACGTATTGAAAGCCATTAAAGCCTGATTTTTGTAAGGGGAATTTTGTGAAACCTGCTGCTCGTCGTCGCGCCCGTGAGTGCGCTGTTCAGGCGCTTTACTCCTGGCAGTTGTCGAATAATGACATTGCCGATGTGGAATACCAGTTTCTGGCGGAACAGGACGTCAAAGACGTCGACATTACCTATTTCCGCGAACTGCTGTCCGGTGTGGCGACCAACAGTGCGTATCTGGATGGACTGATGAAGCCCTACCTGTCGCGTCAGCTTGAAGAGCTGGGCCAGGTAGAAAAAGCGATCCTGCGCATCTCGCTGTATGAGCTGAGCAAACGTGATGATGTGCCCTATAAAGTGGCCATCAACGAAGGGATTGAGCTGGCGAAAGTCTTCGGTGCCGAAGACAGTCATAAATTTGTTAACGGCGTACTGGATAAAGCCGGGCCACAAATTCGACCCCATCGCAAATAAACAAAAAGGCCGGCTTGCCGGCCTTTTTTCATGAAGAGTCAAGCGGAACGCAATTATGTCTTGTGGTGAATTTGAACTCATCGCACGCTACTTCAACCGCAGAACACGCAGCCGCCGTGATGTCGAACTTGGCATCGGTGACGATTGTGCGTTACTTAGCGTGCCGGAAAAACAGACGCTGGCGATCAGCACCGATACCCTGGTCGCGGGTGTGCACTTCTTACGGGATATCCATCCTGCCGATCTGGGCTACAAAGCTCTGGCTGTGAATCTTAGCGATCTTGCTGCCATGGGTGCCGATCCCGCGTGGCTGACGCTGGCCTTAACGCTACCGCAGGTCGATGAGAGCTGGCTCTCCGCCTTTAGCGAAAGCCTGTTTGAACTGCTGGAATATTACGATATGCAGCTGGTGGGCGGTGACACGACCCGCGGCCCGCTGAGCCTGACGCTGGCGATTCACGGTCTGGTGCCGCAGGGCCGCGCCCTGAAACGCTCCGGTGCGAAGCCGGGCGACTGGATCTACGTGACCGGCACGCTGGGTGACAGCGCGGCGGGTCTGGCGCTGTTGCAGCATCACTGTCGCATCAGCGATCCGGCGGTGCATGAGGCGCTAATTAAACGGCATCTGCGCCCAATGCCGCGCATTCTGCAGGGCCAGGCACTGCGTTCGCTGGCCTCTTCAGCCGTGGACCTTTCCGATGGCTTGATTTCCGATCTCGGCCACGTGCTGAAAGTCAGCGGCTGTGGCGCACGGCTTAACCTGGATGCGTTGCCGCTGTCGGCGGCGCTGCGCGACCATTTCGACCCAGAGCAGGTATTGCGCTGGGCGCTGAGTGGCGGAGAAGATTACGAACTCTGCTTTACCGTGCCGGAAGTGAATCGCGGCGCGCTGGATGTGGCGCTGGGGCATCTGGGCGTGCCTTATACCTGCATCGGACAGATAGCACCGGAATCAGAAGGCTTAACGCTGCTGGATAATGGCAAACCTGCCACATTCCATCATAAAGGGTTTGATCACTTTGATACTAAATAACGACGTGGCGAAGAGCCGTCTGCGGATGAGCAATCCCTGGCATCTGCTGGCCACCGGTTTCGGCAGCGGATTAAGCCCGGTCGTGCCTGGTACCATGGGATCGCTGGCGGCCATCCCGTTCTGGTGGCTGATGACCTTTCTGCCGCAGGATCTCTATTCACTGGTTGTGCTGGTTGGTATCTGCGTCGGTGTCTATCTCTGCCATCGCACCGCCAAAGATATGGGGGTACACGATCACGGCAGTATTGTCTGGGATGAATTTATCGGCATGTGGATTACGCTGATGGCGATTCCGGTCAACAGCTGGCAATGGGTGCTGGGCGGCTTTGTGCTGTTTCGTATTCTGGATATGTGGAAACCCTGGCCGATTCGCTGGTTTGACCGCAACGTGCACGGTGGCATGGGCATTATGGTGGATGACATTATTGCTGGCGTGATTTCTGCGGCGATGCTCTATGGCTTTGGGGTCTGGCTGGCGGGTTAACCGTCGATGCTCAACGCATGATAAGAGGTGACGCCCGGCCAGGGCGTCACATTCTGATTTACTCAAATCCCACCGCCTGATGCGGCTGATAGACCTCTTCCAGCAGGGTAATCTCGTCGTCACTCAGCGTGACATCCACTGCCTTCACCAGATCCTCAAACTGCTCAGCGCGCGATGCACCGATGATCGGTGCCGTGACGGCAGGCTTGCTCAGCAACCAGGCCAGCGCCACCTGCGCCCGCGTTACACCTTTACTTTCCGCCACCTGTGCCAGCCGCTCGGCAATCACGGCATCGTTCTCTTCGGTGTTGTCATAGAGCTTCGCCATCACCTGGTCAGAGGCGGAACGCGCGGTGTTTTCCCCCCACGGGCGGGTCAGCTTACCGCGCGCCAGCGGACTCCAGGGCAGCACGGCGATCTGCTCTTTCAGACAGAGCGGATGCATTTCACGCTCCTCTTCACGCTGAATCAGGTTGTACTGATCCTGCATGCTGACAAAGCGGTGCCAGCCCTGTTCCGACTGCATCTGCAACGCCTGCGCAAACTGACTGGCGTGCATTGACGAGGCACCGATATAGCGGGCTTTGCCAGACTGCACTACGTCATGCAGCGCTTCCAGCGTCTCTTCCAGCGGCGTGTCGTAATCCCAGCGGTGAATCTGCAGCAGGTCGACATACTCCATGTCAAGACGATGCAGGCTGTCATCAATCGATTGCAGGATATTTTTGCGCGACAGTCCCTGTGAGAGATTGGTCAGCGGAAAGTAGACTTTGGTGGCGACCACGATCTCTTCGCGGCGGGCAAACTCTTTCAGGGCCCGGCCCAGGATCTCTTCACTGCTGCCATCGGAGTAGCTGTTGGCGGTATCAAAGAAGTTGATGCCCGCGTTCAGTGCCTGCTGGATCAGCGGACGGCTGCTGGCTTCCGGCAGCGTCCAGGCGTGATTGCCGCGCGTTGGCTCGCCATAGGTCATACAGCCAAGACAGAGACGCGACACCTGCAGATCGGTAGTACCCAGTTGAATCATTTTCATGGTGGAGGTTCCTGCGAAAGTGCAAAGGTTACAGCATAGCAGGATGTTGCGCTCCCCAGGGGGGAGCGCAGAGAGGAGAGGTTACTGCGCCAGCCAGCGGGCGATCTGTTGCTGAATGCCTTCGGCGTCCAGCAGATAGTCATGACGCACTTCATCCTGCGTGCCCTGCGGGATGAACTCATCGGGCAGGCCGATGTTCAGTACCGGAACGCCCAGGCGTTTCGCCATCACAAACTCATTGACGCCGCTGCCCGCACCGCCTTTGATTGCGCCTTCTTCCAGCGTAATCAATGAGTCGTGGGTGTTAGCGAGCCCGGCGATCAGCGCTTCATCCAGCGGCTTCACAAAGCGCATATCGACCAGTGTCGCGTTCAGCGCTTCTGCCGTGGCGGCGGCTTCTGGCAGCAGGGTACCGAAGTTCAGAATCGCCAGCTTTTCACCCTGACGTTTCACGACTGCTTTACCCAGCGGCAGACTCTGTAGTGGGGCCAGAGGGGTACCGACACCGGTGCCGCGTGGATAGCGCACCGCACTTGGGCCAGCCTGATGGTGGTAGCCGGTGTAAAGCATCTGCCGACACTCATTCTCATCGCTCGGCGTCATGATCACCATATCCGGCACGCAGCGCAGGTAGGCGAGATCAAACGCGCCCTGGTGAGTCTGACCATCCGCGCCAACAATACCACCGCGATCGATAGCAAACAGGACCGGCAGTTTCTGGATAGCGACGTCGTGGATCAGCTGATCGTAGGCGCGTTGCAGGAAGGTAGAATAGATGGCCACAATGGGTTTATAGCCGCCAATCGCCATACCCGCCGCGAAGGTTACCGCATGCTGCTCGGCGATCGCCACGTCAAAATATTGCTTCGGGAATTCACGAGAGAAAGCCACCATGCCGGAGCCTTCACGCATCGCCGGCGTAATCGCCATCAGCTTCGGATCGTCGGCAGCCATTTCGCACAGCCAGTTGCCGAAGATTTTAGAGTAGCTCGGCAGACCTTCTGCGCTTTTCGGCAGTTCGCCAATCGCCGGATCGAATTTAGGAACAGCGTGCCAGGCAATCGGATCTTCCTCTGCCGGGGCGTAGCCTTTACCTTTCTTCGTCATGATATGCAGGAACTGCGGCCCTTTCAGGCTGCGCATATTGCTCAGCGTATTGACCAGCGTCAGCACATCGTGACCATCAACCGGGCCAATGTAGTTAAAGCCCAGCTCTTCAAACAGCGTGCCCGGCACGACCATGCCTTTGAGATGCTCTTCGGTGCGTTTAACCAGCTCTTTAATTGGCGGCAGATTTGTCAGCACGCGCTTACTGCCTTCACGCAGTCGCGCGTAGGTTTTACCCGACAGGATCTGCGCCAGGCGATTATTCAGCGCGCCGACGTTTTCGGAAATCGACATCTCATTGTCATTGAGGATGACCAGCATGTCCGGCTTGATATCACCGGCATGGTTCATCGCTTCAAACGCCATACCAGCGGTAATCGCACCATCGCCAATAATACAGGCGGTGCGACGGCCCTGACCTTCACGTTCTGCCGCAGCGGCCATGCCCAGACCGGCACTGATAGAGGTCGATGAGTGACCGACGCTCAGGACGTCATATTCACTTTCACCGCGCCACGGAAACGGGTGTACGCCGTTTTTCTGACGGATAGTGCCGATGCGATCGCGGCGACCCGTCAGAATTTTATGCGGATAAGCCTGATGACCTACATCCCAGACCAGATGGTCAAACGGGGTGTTATAGACATAATGCAGCGCGACCGTCAGTTCAACCACGCCCAGACCCGATGCAAAATGGCCGCTGGAGCGGCTCACACTGTCTAACAGATACTGACGCAGTTCATCACACAGCGCAGGCAGCTTCTCTTTCGGCAGGGCGCGCAGCGCCTGAACGGTGTCTGCCAGCGCCAGTGTCGGGTATTTAGCAATATCAAAACTCATCAGAGACTCATTATGGAAGTTATTTGTCGCGTTCAATTATGAAGCTCGCCAGCGCCTGCAGTGCTGTAGTGTTATAGGAGTGCGCAGCGAGCAATTCTAAAGCATCAAGAGCTTCCTGATACAAATCCCGCGCCTTGGCGCGGGCATTTTCAAGGCCTAACAGTGAAGGATAGGTGCTTTTCCCCAGATTCTGATCGGCACCCTGACGTTTTCCGATCACTGCTGTGTCGCCGATCACATCCAGAATGTCGTCCTGCACCTGAAATGCGAGACCAATCGCCTCTGCATAGCGGTCGAGCAGCGGCAGCGCTTCGCGGCCCGCATCGCCTGCCGTTAATGCGCCTAAGCGCACCGCTGAGCGGATCAGCGCGCCGGTTTTATGGCGATGGATCTGCTCCAGCTTGTCGAGATCCACCGATTTACCCTCTGCCGCCAGATCAAGAGCCTGACCGCCGCACATGCCGGCCACGCCGCTGGCGTTTGCCAGTTCAGAGATCATCCGCAGCCGGTACTCCGCGCTGACACCCGGCATTGCTGCGTCAGTCAGAATGGAAAAGGCCAGCGTCTGCAGGGCGTCGCCCGCCAGAATCGCCGTATCTTCGCCATATTTAATGTGACAGGTTGGCTGCCCGCGACGCAGTGCATCGTCATCCATCGCAGGGAGATCGTCATGAATCAGAGAGTACGCATGAATGCATTCAACTGCGGCGGCAGGGGCATCCAGACTCGCCGAATTGGCGTGGAGCATTTCGCCGGTCGCGTAGACCAGAAAAGGACGCAGACGTTTACCGCCTAATAATGCCCCATAATGCATGGCATTCACCAGAGGAGAACTCTGAAAAGGAAGTGGCTCTATAAAACGCGTCAGCGCGGCGTTCACCTGCTGCTGATAAACGTCGAGTAAGTGGGCAAAATCCATTAGTCGTTTTCCGGCGTGAAAGCAGTGAGGTCGGCATCTTTATCATCGTTTAGCAGAATGCGGACCCGCTGTTCAGCCTGCTGCAGCGTCTGCTGACCATTCCGCGCCAGCTGCACGCCGCGTTCAAATTCGTTCAGGGCTTCTTCCAGCGGCAGTTCACCACTTTCAAGACGGCTGACAATCTGCTCCAGCTGCTGCAATGACGTTTCAAAGCTGGCTGGCTGTTCGGCTTTTTTCGGCATATTTCGTGTCGACTCACGGTTGGGACATTATCTCGCAATCGGTCATGGTAGCTGAGACCCTATGATTAGCAAAATAATCAATGCGGCGGCTGATGAAGAAGCAGTCACCTGACAAAGGTGATATACTCCCGCGCCTCGGATGCGGTTGCGCCTTGCAGCCCGCAATTTTGTGATTTTACCAGCTAAGTGCCGCCTGTTTTAGCACTTATTTGCCCAACGAAGCTGTGTCGCCATGAAGTTTATCATCAAGTTATTTCCTGAAATCACCATCAAGAGTCCGTCGGTGCGTTTGCGCTTTATCAAGATTCTTGCCAGCAATATCCGCAACGTCCTGAAAACCGTCAGCGACGACATCGCCGTTGTGCGCTACTGGGATCACATTGAAGTGCGGTCAAAAAATGCGGCGCTGGCTGGCATTATTCCCGATGAGCTTTCCCGCATTCCCGGTATCCATCACGTTTTAGCGGTTGAAGATCGTGAGTACACCGATATTCATCACATCTTTGAACAGACGTTAGCGCAGTATCGTGACAGTCTTGAAGGCAAGAGCTTCTGCGTACGTGTTAAACGTCGCGGTAAGCATAGCTTCAGTTCGCAGGATGTAGAGCGCTATGTGGGCGGCGGCCTGAATCAGCATATTGAAAGCGCCCGCGTGCAGCTTAAAAACCCTGACGTGACGGTGAACCTTGAAGTTGAAGAGAACCGCCTGACACTGGTGACTGCACGTTACGAAGGTCTGGGGGGCTTCCCGATCGGCACGCAGGAAGATGTGCTGTCACTGATTTCCGGTGGTTTCGACTCCGGCGTCTCCAGCTATATGCTGCTGCGTCGCGGCAGTCGCGTACATTACTGCTTCTTTAACCTTGGCGGTGCCGCCCATGAGATTGGCGTTCGTCAGGTTGCGCACTATTTGTGGAATCGTTTTGGTCGTTCACACCGCGTGCGCTTCGTGGCGATCAATTTTGAGCCGGTTGTCGGCGAGATCCTGGAAAAAGTGGATGACGGTCAGATGGGCGTGGTGCTGAAGCGCATGATGGTGCGTGCCGCTTCCCGCGTGGCTGAGCGTTACGGCGTACAGGCGCTGGTCACGGGTGAAGCGGTCGGGCAGGTATCGAGCCAGACGCTGACCAACCTGCGTCTGATTGATAACGCTTCCGATACGCTGATACTGCGTCCGCTGATCTCTCACGACAAAGAGCACATCATCAAAGTCGCCCGGGAGATCGGCACCGAAGATTTCGCCAGCACCATGCCGGAATATTGTGGTGTGATCTCAAAAAGCCCAACGGTGAAGGCGGTGAAGGCGAAGATCGAGGCAGAAGAGCAGAATTTCGACTTCACGATCCTGGATCGCGTGGTGGAAGAGGCGACCAACGTCGATATCCGCACTATCGCTGAACAGACAGAAGAGGAGGTGGTGGAAGTTGAGACCGTCGCGCTGCTGAGTGAAAACGACGTGGTGCTGGATATCCGCGCCATCGACGAGCAGGAAGAGAATCCGCTTGAGCTGAAGGCCACGGAGGTGAAATCACTGCCGTTTTACAAACTCAGCACGCAGTTTGGCGATCTCGATCAGAACCGCACCTGGCTGCTTTACTGCGATCGCGGCGTGATGAGCCGTCTGCAGGCGCTCTATCTGCATGAGCAGGGCTTTAAGAACGTGAAGGTTTACCGCCCGTAGTCCTGGCTGACTGTCAGTCAGACCCTGTCGGGGTCTGGCTGATGAGCCTGTTCAGGCCTGATAGTCATAAATGCCGGGAGCCAGCACCAGCTGTGCAGCGACCTCACGCGCCATCTCTTTTCCCACCAGCAGATCGATTAACTTCAGCGCAAAATCCATTGCCGTACCAGGCCCCTGGCTGGTCAGCAGATTGACGCGCGGATCCCAGACGACACGCCGCTCCATCCATTTGTCCTCCGGAATCGTCTCTTTCAGGCCAGGAAAGCCGGTCATATTGCCGACCGGAAAGAGATCGTGAGGGATCAGTACCGTGCCTGCGGCTGCGCATATTGCCGCGACAATCTTCTCATTGAGGTGAAACTGACGCACCGTTTCGACCAGTAGCGGGCTGTCACGGAAGGTCTCCGCGCCTTTCAGGCCACCGGGCAGGACGATGGCGGCGAAATCGTTGTCGGCGACTTCAACCAGCGTGACGTCAGCCAGCAGGCGGACACCACGCGAGCAGACAATCTCACGGCTGCCATCGCTTTCGACGCTGGCGGTGACAACCTTCAGGCCGGCCCGAACCAGCAGATCGATAGAGGTGACGGCTTCGGTTTCTTCACTGCCATGTGCCAGGCAAACCAGCACCGATGCGTTCGCGGTCATAATGGGACTCCTTGCGTTTTACAATGTCATACAGACGAGTGTTCTCCGTGAGCACCAGGCCGTGCGTCCGGGCGCGGCGTAGCAGAAAGCCGCTGATATAGTCGATTTCGGTGAGCCGCTGGGCGCGAACGTCCTGCAGCATTGAGGAGGTGTTGGCCGCGGTGCTTTCGATCACGTCAAAGATGATGTCCTGTAAACTGTCACTGGCGACGTTCTGGCCTTCACGCTCCATGACCCAGCTGATCTCTTCGCACAGTTGCGCAATCTGCTCCGGATACGCGCGCAGTGCGCCGTTCTGGCACTCATACTCCACGCTGAGCGGGTTGATGACGCAGTTGACAGCCAGTTTGCGCCAGCAGGCCGCCCGTATATTGTCATGCCAGGCAACATCGGGCAGGGCAGGGTGCAGGATGTCGGCGAGGTCGCTGTAAGCGGCGCTTTTGCGGTTACCTGGACCAATGTGAGTGATGCCACTGGCGATGTGCTTGATGACGGTGCCATCACGCATCGCCGCATGCGTGGTGACGCCACGCAGGAGTGGCTGAGTCATCCCTTTGAGTTCTTCCAGCGTGCCCATACCGTTATGCAGTAGCAGCACCGGGCAGTTTTCTGGCAGCACACTTTCCAGATTCTTCACGGCGGGTGAGACCTGCGGCGCTTTAAGCGTGACCAGTAGCAGCTGGCTTTCCGCCAGAAACAGCGGATCGTTAGCGATGAAGGTGCGGTTGGCTATGTTGCCTTCCGGGTCGACGACATTGGCCGAGCAATAGGGCTGCGGCACCCGCAACCATCCCTGCACCTCGTGTCCCTGACGGGCGAGCGCTGTCAGCCAGACCTGACCCAGAGCACCGCACCCTAACACGGTAATTTTCATACTGCCTCCCGCTGGCGGGCTATCCATTTATTATTTACTGTCACACCATGAGTATAGCGTCGTGCACAGCCTGATTTTATTTAGCACCGTAAGACGCGTATTATGCATGTCACTTTAGCGTCAGGAGAAGAAGAGATGCCATCTTTCGATATCGTTTCAGAAGTCGATCTGCAGGAAATTCGCAATGCGGTGGAGAATGCCAACCGTGAGGTGTCTACCCGCTTCGATTTCCGCAACGTGAGCGCCGAGTTTGAGCTCAACGAAAAGAATGAAACCATTAAAATCACCAGCGAGTCTGATTTCCAGGTTAAACAGCTGGTCGATATTTTGCGTGAGAAGTTACTGAAGCGCGGCATTGAAGGCGGAGCCTTAGAGGTGCCGGAAGAGATTGAGCACAGCGGTAAAAGCTGGGCGGTCGATGCCAAACTGAAGAAGGGCATTGAGAGCGACGTAGCGAAGAAGCTGGTGAAGCTGATCAAAGACAGTAAGCTGAAAGTACAGACCCAGATTCAGGGTGAAGCGTTACGAGTGACCGGCAAAGCGCGCGATGATCTGCAGAGCGCAATGGCGATTGTGCGCGGCAGCAATCTGGGGCAGCCTTTCCAGTTTAAAAACTTCCGCGATTAAGTGGGGGCAGGCTGTTTTTTGGGCCTGAAGGCAGTGATGAAAAACCCGGCTCAGGCCGGGTTTTTTGTTACCTGGCAGGAGCAGCGCTGCATCTATCCAAATTTGTGAGCCGTCTGAATGAAGACGTAGTCTGTGACGTCAGTGGCATCGTGCGCTGGCTTGCATCTCTTTGAACAAGTAAAGCGTCTGGAGCGGGGTGTTGTAGGGCGTCTGTGCGATTGCGCGCTTGCTCAGGGAGCCTGTGCCTTTCGCAAAGACGCAAAAGCGCCATCCATGGCGGCTTTTGCGACTTTCCGATCTGACCCTGTTCCCTGAGCCAGCTCGATCCTGAAGCGAAACGAGCGGAAGTTGTCGTGAAAATTTTCTTAAACTAGCAACTCCCCAGCAACGCTTCCAGCTCAGGGCGGCTGGTAACTTTACTGTCGATTTTGATATAAGCGCTTTTCTCTTCCGGCACGATAAACACGGAGTTCACTCCTTTCTGCGCTTTCAGGCGCTGCTCCAGATTCGGCAAAGCCAGTGCGGCATCGCTCAGCACAATGCGCAGGCTGCTCACATAAGGCGGCTCCTGCATCGTCATACTGACAAACAGCCAGGCTGCTGCCACCATCGCGCCGACCATGAACACGGTCTGTGCATCGAAATGACCAAACACCCAGCCACCCATGCTGCCGCCAACGGCTACGCCAAGGAACTGGCTGGTGGAGTAAATGCCCATCGCCGTGCCTTTATAACCGGCAGGCGACTCTTTACTGATCAGCGAAGGGAGAATGGCTTCCATCAGATTGAAAGCGAAGAAGAAGAGCTGAACCCCAACGACCAGCGTCCAGAAATGGCCTTCCGCACCCCACAGCACGATCTCGGCAATCACAATCATCCCGACGCAGCCCACAAAGACGCGCTTCATGCGACGCTTCACTTCGGCATAAATGATGAACGGCACCACGCCCGCAAAGGCAATCAGCATGGTAGAGAGATAGACTTTCCAGTGTTCAGGTGCCGGGAAACCCGCCTGTTCAAACTGTCCAGGTAAGGCAACAAAGCTCGACATCAGCAGAATATGCAGACAGAAAATACCGATATTCAGCTTCACCAGGCGGGGATTAGCCAGCACCTTGCGAAAGCTGCCTTTGACAATGCCCGATTCACGGTTCAGGACATGATGGGAGGCGGACGGCACTACGAGAAGTGTGATCACGATTCCCAGCGAGGCCAGAATCGCGATCATCCAGAACAGCGCATGCAGGCCCAGTGCGTGAGTGACAATCGGGCCGACCACCATTGCAATCGCGAAGGTCACACCAAAACTGATGCCGATAAACGCCATCGCTTTGGTGCGGTTCTGCTCACGGGTTAAATCGGATAACAGTGCCATCACGGCAGCGGCAATTGCGCCGGAGCCCTGCAGCGCACGGCCCAGAATAATGCCCCAGATGGAGTCGGTACAGGCTGCAATAACGCTGCCCAGAACAAACAGCAGCAGTCCGCCGACGATCAACGGCTTGCGGCCGATGCGATCAGAGAGCAGACCAAAAGGAATCTGAAATATTGCCTGGGCAAGGCCATAGATACCGATCGCCAGACCAATCAGCGTTTCACTCGCGCCCTGTAATGCCATGCCATAAGTGGTCAGTACCGGCAGGACCATAAACATCCCAAGCATACGCAGGGAAAAGACCGTACCGAGGCCCCATGTGGCACGCAGCTCCACCGGAGTCATTTTATTATCGTTCATTCCAACCTCTGTTAATGTGCTGCATTTATTCTAGGGGGCGGGGCAGGGCGGGTAAAACAATAGTTTTTAAGCAGTGGTAACAAAAAGAAAGGGCGCGAAAATCGCGCCCTTTTCATGCCGTATCGGTGCCGGTTACCAGACGTATGTCAGCAGGTCCTTCGAAGCCGGAGCCATCGAATCTACCGACATCATCACGCTCAGCGCGGTGATGGTCACGATAGAGAAGACAAACAGCTTACGCGCCCAGACACGGTCATCTGCGGTTTTGTAACCCGATAACGCCATGCCCAGCCACCAGACGCTGACCGCAGCGGCCACCACCAGATATTTGTAGCCTGCGTAACCGCCCAGCGTCAGCATCAGCGTGGCAATCATAAACGCCAGGATATAGAGCGTAATATGATTCTTCGCGACGGAAATGCCTTTCACCACCGGCAGAACCGGGATGTTCGCTGCCTGGTAATCTTTAAAGCGGAAGATGGCAATCGCGTACGAATGCGGCATCTGCCACAGGCTAAAGATTGCCAGCAGGATCAATGCGCCAGCATCAAACTGGTTAGAGACCGCGCAGTAGCCGATAACCGGCGGCGCAGCACCCGACAGACTGCCAATCAGCGTGCCGTAAACGGAATGACGCTTCATGTACAGGCTGTAGATGCCCACGTATACCACGAAGCCCATCACCGCCAGCCACATGGCCAGCGGATTAGCACCGAAGTAGAGCAACGCAAAGCCAGCAATACCCAGCACTGTGGCATAAACCAGGCTTACTTTCGCGGAGATAAGGCCTTTTACCAGCACCCGATTCCTGGTTCTCTCCATCTTGATGTCGATGTCGCGGTCAATCACGTTGTTGAAAACACAACCCGATGCAACCACCAGTGACACGCCCACCAGAGTGATGAGAAACAGGGCGTAATCCGTGTTGCCTTTGGAGGCCAACAGGAATCCGCCGATCACAGAAATTAAATTCCCGAAAATAATTCCTGGTTTTGTAACTTGCAGGTATTGCTTAAACATTACGCGTGACTCTTTAGTGAGGCATCATGTTGTAGTTGAGGTTCCACATGATCCACAGTGAGCCTACTACGACAATCAGGATGATGATGGCCGAGAAAACAATGGCTACCATGTTCCAGCCACCCTCAGATTTGCTGTCTAAGTGCAGGAAGTATACCAGGTGAACCAGCACCTGAATGACCGCACACACCAGAACAACACCGAGGATAGTACCGTGAGATGCACTGCCATCCATCACCATCCAGAACGGGATCGCCGTCAGGATGATAGAGAGGATGAAGCCGATCATGTAGGACTTCACGCTACCGTGTGAAGCGCCATGTTCGTTAACAGAATGACTCATTACATGGCTCCCATCAGGTAAACAACGGTGAAGACGCAAATCCAGACCACGTCCAGGAAGTGCCAGAACAGGCTCAGACACATGATACGGGTACGGTTAGTCGCGTTCAGGCCACGTTTGGAAATCTGGAACATCAGAACCAGCATCCAGATCAGACCGGAGGTCACGTGCAGACCGTGGGTACCGACCAGCGTAAAGAAGCCAGACAGGAAGCCACTGCGATCCGGACCAAAGCCTTCAGCAATCAGGTGATGGAATTCATAGATTTCCATCCCGATGAAGCCCAGACCGAACAGGAAGGTCAGCGCCAGCCAGCCGATAACGGCACCTTTTTGCTCCTTATTCATGGAGATAACAGCCATGCCGTAAGTGATCGAACTCAACAGCAGCAGGGCGGTTTCTACCAGAACAAACGGCAGCTCAAAGATATCTTTACCTGCCGGGCCACCGGCAGTGTTGTTGACCATGACGGCATAGGTCGCAAACAGGGTTGCGAAGATAATGCAGTCACTCATCAGGTAGATCCAGAAGCCAAAGACTTTGTTGGCTCCTGCATCGTGATGCCCATGCTCCGCATGGGCGTCGTGGTGATGTTTAATCAGAGTTTCAGTTGACATTATTTCAGACCTGCTTTGCTGATTTCGTCAAAGTGCTGGTTCTCAATCTTCTGAACTTCGGCAACCGGAACGTAGTAATCCACGTCTTCGTCGAAGCTCTTCACGATCCAGGTAACGATCATGCCGAGGAATGAAAGACCCGCCATCCACCAGATATGCCAGATCAGCGCGAAGCCCATCACAGTAGCGAATGCGCAGATGACGATTGCCGCACCACTGTTTTTCGGCATATGAATTTCTTCATAGGATGCCGGCTGTTTGTACGCTTCGCCTTTCTCTTTCATTTCCCAGAACGCATCACGCTCATGGACATGTGGGATGACAGCAAAGTTATAGAACGGTGGTGGTGAAGAGGTTGCCCACTCCAGCGTACGACCGCCCCACGGGTCACCGGTCAGATCACGGTTCTGGTCGCGGTCACGGACCGAAACATAGAACATGGTCAGCTGGCACAGGATACCCAGCGCAATCAGACCTGCACCGACCGCAGCGACTACCAGCAGAGGGTGGAACTGTGGATCGATATCCTGGCTCAGACGACGGGTCATACCCATGAAGCCCAGTGCGTACAGCGGCATAAAGGCAACGAAGAAGCCAATAATCCAGAACCAGAATGCGCGCTTACCCCAGGTTTCGTTCAGGGTGAAGCCAAATGCTTTCGGGAACCAGTAGGTCACGCCCGCCATACAACCGAAGACAACACCACCGATGATAACGTTATGGAAGTGTGCAATCAGGAACAGGCTGTTGTGCAGAATGAAGTCAGCACCTGGAACGGCCAGCAGTACGCCAGTCATACCCCCTACAGAGAAGGTTACCAGGAAGCCAACGGTCCACAGCATGGCAGAGTGCATCTGAATGCGGCCCTGATACATGGTGAACAGCCAGTTGAAGATTTTAACCCCGGTCGGAATCGCGATGATCATCGTCATGATACCGAAGAAGGCGTTAACGTTGGCACCCGCACCCATGGTGAAGAAGTGGTGCAACCAGACGATGAACGACAGTACGGTAATGGCGATGGTCGCCCACACCAGTGAGGTATAACCAAACAGACGTTTCTTGGAGAAGGTCGCGGTAATTTCTGCGAACACACCAAACACCGGCAGAACCAGAATATACACTTCCGGATGGCCCCAGACCCAGATCAGGTTGACGTACATCATCATGTTCCCGCCCATTTCATTGGTGAAGAAATGGAAGCCGAGATAACGATCAAGGGTCAACAGCGCCAGGGTCACGGTCAGAACCGGGAATGCAGCGATGATCAGGACGTTGGTGCAGAGCGCGGTCCAGGTAAAGACCGGCATTTTGAACAGGCTCATGCCCGGTGCGCGCATCTTCAGGATGGTCACGAAGAAGTTAATACCGGTTAAGGTCGTACCAATACCCGAGAGCTGAAGGCTCCAGATCCAGTAATCGACCCCGACGCCGGGACTGTACTCCGCGCCGGAAAGTGGCGGATAAGCCAGCCAGCCGGTCTGCGCGAACTCGCCCACACCCAGCGACAGGTTAACCAGGATCACACCGACCGCGGTAAACCAGAAGCTCAGGTTGTTCAGGAACGGGAACGCAACGTCACGTGCACCAATCTGCAGCGGAACGGCGATGTTCATCAGGCCAACCACGAAAGGCATCGCCACGAAGAAGATCATAATGACGCCGTGCGCCGTAAAGATCTGGTCGTAGTGATGCGGTGGCAGAATGCCCGCTTCACCGGCCGACGCCATCACCTGTTGAGTACGCATCATGATGGCATCAGCAAAACCACGCAGCAGCATGACGAATGCCATGATGACGTACATGATACCCAGTTTTTTATGGTCGACAGACGTCAGCCATTCAGACCACAGATATTGCCATTTACCAAAATAGGTGATGGCGGCAATCAGTGCCAGACCACCTAGAATGATACCGGCGACCGTGACCATGATAATCGGCTCATGGTACGGCACTGCATCCAGTGTTAATTTTCCGAACATCGTATTATTCCTCGGCTCCCGCGGAAGCGGCGTGACTCATGTCCATACCTTCATGCTGAGGCATGTCCATTTTCCCGTGGCTCATCTTGAACTTGTCGATGACTTGCATGAACAGTTTCGGATCAGCTGAAGAGAAATATTCCACCGGATGATTTTCGCTTGGCATAGCCACTTTCTCGAAATCTTCCATGGTGGTCAGCGTGTTAGGTGCTGCTTTAACTTTTGCTACCCACTGCTGGAATTCCGCATCGTCTTTGGTTGCAATGGCTTTAAACTTCATGCCAGAGAAACCACGACCACTGAAGTTCGCAGAGATACCGTCGAACGTGCCTGGCTCATTCGCAATCAGATGCAGTTTGGTCTGCATACCCGCCATCGCATAAATCTGGCTGCCGAGTGTTGGAATGAAGAAAGAGTTCATGACGGAGTTAGAGGTGATTTTGAAGTTCACCGGAGTATTTGCCGGGAAGGCAATCTGGTTCACGGTCGCAATACCCTGTTCCGGGTAAATGAACAACCATTTCCAGTCCAGTGCAACCACATCGATCTCAACCGGTTTCACATCAGATTGCAGCGGTTTGCTGGGCTCCAGTGCGTGGGTTGATTTCCAGGTCAGTACGCTAAGGAAGAGAATGATCAGGATCGGAATGGTCCAGACCACGGCTTCAACCTTGTTAGAGTGTGACCAGTTAGGGCTGTACTTCGCATTCGTGTTGGACGCCCGATACTTCCAGGCAAACACCACGGCCATCAGGACTGCGGGAATCACGACGATCAACATCAGGCCAAAGGCAGTCAGTATCAGCGAACGTTGCTCCAGTGCAATCTGTCCTTTGGGATTTAACAATGCACTATCGCAGCCACTCATTAATAAAGTGCCTGCAATTAATGACAAAATCCCCAAACTTTTATTGTATTTACTGAGTCTCATTTAACGACCTCAATGACAAAGGGCTCTATTGTCGTTTAAGTGTGCGCGCATTTTACGGGAAGGTTTATGCAGTGTAAACCAGCTTAAGGA
This sequence comes from Pantoea sp. F_5, assembly GCF_008631595.1. Lineage (NCBI taxonomy): Bacteria > Pseudomonadati > Pseudomonadota > Gammaproteobacteria > Enterobacterales > Erwiniaceae > Pantoea > Pantoea sp. F_5. The sequence goes on along the minus strand of NZ_VWUO01000011.1, from coordinate 23,915 downwards.
TGTGTCAGATACGTGTTGACACCTTTTGCTAAGGGTGTCACAGATGTTGCGCCAGGTGACAAATAATTAACGCAGACAAGCAGTTGGCATCAATATAACAAAAACCGATGGAAGTAACCGTAAAAAAATCAGGGAAAGGAATAACCCTTACTTTTAACTCCCAAATATTTAACAAGTCTGCATCATTTGCGCGATGAAATTTAACTAAAGTAATTGCTAACCGGTTTTTAGTATTTCCGCTACGCCTCCTCAGGATCTATTCTTATTTTTTAAAAAGAACATGCGATGATAAATGACGGCGACTTATCCGGACGTTACAAAATAAGCCGCAACCCGTTAACCTATCGATTTCACTTAAGCATCTGACGCGGGCAAAACCGGCGTTCTCTTCAGCGCCCGATAGTCCAGCAACACTCCGGCTAGCACTGCCAGCAGGGAGAGGCTCATGCCTAGCTCAAACAGGCGGGTCAGCAGCGGTGCCAGCGCAGTCATCCCCAGTGCATTCAGTGCCAGCGCGATCAGCCAGAGAGCCAGTACGCCGCAGCCGGCTGCAAACAGACGATTAGTCCAGCGATAGCCATGAGGATAGTAGCTTCGTGTGAGGAAATTGCCACTCTGCTCTACCTGATTAAGTGTTTGTCGGCAAAAAGCGAGCAGCATCAGGCCCGGCAAACCCGCGATCACCGTGAAAGCATAAAAGGTCGGCCAGCCCCAGAGTTCCACCAGCCAGCCTGCCGCCGGGCCGACATAGACCCGACCTACGGCAGAGAGCGCCGATAACAGGGCAAACTGGGTGGCTGAGAACGATTTATTGCACAGCGTCATTAACAACGCGACAAAGGCCGCGGTACCCATGCCGCCGCAGAGGTTTTCGACAAAGACTGCGCTGGCCATGCTCCACAACTGTTTGCCGGTCACCGCCAGCAGCCAGTAACCAAAATTTGAAACTGCCTGCAGCACGCCGAAAATCAGCAGTGCCCGGAACAGACTCAGGCGCTGCATCAGTACGCCGCCATAAAGCGCTCCGATAATGGTCGCCAGCAGGCCCAGCGTCTTGTTGACCAGGCCGACGTCACCGGGATTGAAACCGACGCCGCGGATCAGAAAAGTAGTGGTCAGCGAGGCGGCAAAGGCATCGCCCAGCTTGTAGAGAATAATCAGTGTAATCAGCAGCCAGGCATTGTTGCGCTGAAAGAAATCGTTAAGCGGGTCGACAACCGCCTGTCGCAGTGAATGCGGGGTGGAAATGCGCGTGTCCGGCTCGCTCGCCATCAGCGTGGCGATAATGCCCGGCACCATCATGAGCGCCATCAGCCAGTAGGTCGCCTGCCAGCCCAGATAACGGTCAGCCAGCCACAAGGCCAGCCCGCCTGAAATCAGCATCGCCAGCCGATAGCCCAGCACGGTAATGGCTGCGCCGCTGCCGCGCTCTTCAGGTGGCAGAATATCGGTTTTCCAGGCGTCAAAAACGATGTCCTGCGAGGCGGAGCAGAAAGCGATCAGCACTGCCAGCGCCGCCATCAGGGTCAGATCGCGTCCTGGTTGCAGAAATCCCATCGCGACAATCCCGCCCACCAGCGCCAGCTGACTCAGCAGTAACCAGCCGCGACGCCGGCCCAGAAACGGCGGCGTATAGCGGTCCATCATCGGCGACCAGAGAAATTTAAAGACATAGGCCTGGCCGACCAGTGAAAAGAAGCCGATGGTTTTCAGATCGACATTTTCCACCGTCATCCACGCCTGCAACGTGCCCGAAGTCAGTGCCAGCGGCAGTCCGGAAGCAAAACCAAGGAGCAGCAATACGGCGGCGTTTTTCTGGCTGAAGAGGCGAAGATAGTGGTTCATGCGGATCCTGCAGATAACAAAAAGCCCTGCACGAGGCAGGGCAGAGGTGAGACGGTATTAACGGGCGTTCTGCTTGATGAAGTCGTTAACGCTGGTGTCCTGTGCCATATCCGCAATCACATCGCTCATGGTGGCGTTCACTGCGTCAGTAATCTTCTGGTTACTGGCGTTGAACGCGCCTTCTACACTGTAAGTCTGGCGGTAGTTTTTAACCTGCTTGTTGCCGTTTTTCGCGGTCGCGATAATCGAGATGTCCGCTTTAGTGGTGATGCTGTAGCGCACATTACCCTGCGTCACGTCAGCGTAGAGGTTGTTAACCACAATCTGCAGATCAACCGCGCCATCAGGACCAATCATATAACCACGTGCGGTCATCTGCTTCTCCAGCACTTCCTGCAGCAGGAAACGGAGATCGCGCGAAGGCGTCAGGGTCACTAACTGACCATCACGGTTAACTTTTGCCAGCGCCTGATCTTTACGCTGGTCGGCACCATTGATGCTCACGGTCACGCCCATCAGGCCCGGATCCTGCTGTGGCAACTGAATTTTAGGCTGGATAGTCAGGGTATTATTGCTGGTTGCACAGCCGGCTAAAATAAACGCAGCCAACAGTGGGAATAACAGTTTTTTCAACATACTTTTTCTCGTTGGTGTCAGGGGGTTGGTTTGCAAAAACTGTAGGCATCATAGCATTGCCCGTCAGTGAAAAAAGCCCTGTTGCGGGTGAAATTATCTTTGAAACTGTTTTAAGCACCTTCTCTGACAGGCTGGTTTGATGATGGTTTCGACTGCGTTATGATGCCTGCCGGAAGCATGCTGACATAAAATGCAATATTTAGCGTCCGCCGACGGGTAAGCGCACTAAAAGCGACTAAGATTGAATGAGATGGGGCACCGCGCTCGCCATTGAGGAGTAATAGCCATGATCCGCGAACAAATAGAAGAAAAGCTGCGTGTGGCGTTTCAGCCAGCTCATCTGGAAGTACATGACGAAAGTTATCGGCACAACGTGCCTGCCGGATCGGAGAGTCACTTCAAAGTGGTTATTGTCAGCGACTGCTTTGCAGGCCAACGTTTCCTGGCGCGTCATCGCCTGATTTATAGCGAACTGGCAGCTGAATTAGCGGGCAGTGTTCACGCCTTAGCCCTGCATACTTACACCCTGAAAGAGTGGGAAGGGTTGCAGGATACCGTTCTGGCTTCGCCTAACTGTCGTGGTGCCGGAAGTCTCGCCTGAGCTCCCATCTCTGAAACGGCCTGCTGGCCGTTTTTTCTGTGATTTAACGAAAAACGCGATCTCTGGCTCAAAAAAGCAGCAAACCTGCTGAAAAGTGGTGAGTTAGCGTCCTCGACTCATTCCAGCGATGCCGCTATAATGCTGCGTCTATTTTTCCGGAATGTCTTCGGGACGCTTCTGGTAACAGGGATCAGGTTCTCTTCACGGAAGCCGTCCCGGTTGTTAGATACGGCGCATTTCACGATGTGTGGTGTCTGAAGTTGACCGAGCACGTGATTTTTTGAGGTAACAAGATGCAAGTTTCTGTAGAGACCACTCAGGGCCTGGGCCGTCGCATTACGATTACTGTTGCAGCTGACAGCATCGAAAGCGCAGTAAAAAAAGAACTGGTTGATGTTGCCAGGAAAGTTCGCATCGATGGTTTCCGTAAAGGCAAAGTGCCGATGAACATCGTAGCGCAGCGTTACGGCGCATCTGTCCGTCAGGACGTGCTGGGCGAGCTGATGACGCGCAACTTTGTTGACGCCATCATCAAAGAAAAAATTAATCCGGCTGGCGCACCAAATTATGTGCCAGGCGAATACAAAGAAGGCCAGGATTTCACCTACGCGGTTGAATTCGAAGTTTATCCGGAAGTTGAGCTGAAAGGCCTGGAAAACATCGAAGTCGAAAAACCTGTTGTTGAAGTGACTGATGCTGATGTTGATGCCATGCTGGATACCCTGCGCAAGCAGCAGGCCAACTGGATCGAAAGCGACGCAGCTGCAGGCCCTGAAGATCGTGCAACTATCGATTTCAACGGTTCTGTTGACGGTGAAGAGTTTGAAGGTGGCAAAGCCACTGATTTCGTTCTGGCCATGGGCCAGGGCCGCATGATCCCAGGCTTTGAAGAAGGCGTTGTGGGTCATAAAGCGGGCGAAACGTTCACTATCGACGTGAAATTCCCGGACGACTACCACGCAGAAACCCTGAAAGGGAAAGATGCGAAGTTCGAGATCGTGCTGAAGAAAGTTGAAACGCGCGAGCTGCCAGAGCTGACTGAAGAGTTCATCAAACGTTTCGGCGTTGAAGATGGTTCAGTAGCCGGTCTGCGTACTGAAGTGCGTAAGAACATGGATCGCGAGCTGAAAGGCGCTATCCGTAACCGCATCAAAACCCAGGCGATCGACGGCCTGGTTGAAGCGAACGAAATCGACGTGCCGGCGGCGCTGGTTGACAGCGAAATCGACGTTCTGCGTCGTCAGGCTGCACAGCGTTTCGGTGGCAACGAACAGCAGGCGCTGGAACTCCCACGCGAACTGTTTGAAGAGCAGGCTAAACGTCGTGTTGTTGTCGGTCTGCTGCTGGGCGAAGTCATTCGTACCCACGAGCTGAAAGCTGACGAAGCGCGCGTGAACACCATGATTGAAGAGATGGCTTCTGCGTATGAAGATCCGAAAGAAGTTATCGAGTTCTACAGCAAGAATAACGAGCTGATGAACAACATGCGCAACGTCGCGCTGGAAGAGCAAGCTGTTGAAGCGGTCCTGGCGAAAGCGAAAGTGACCGAGAAAGAGACCAACTTCCAGGAACTGATGAATCAGACCGCTCAGGCCTGATCACGCAGTTAACCGTCTGTGCTAAGCCCGTGACTGAAAAGTCGCGGGCTTTTTTGTGTTTTACGTACAGAACGCGACTCTTCGCCGCTATTTGCTTAATTAATCGGCAAATTATTCACCCATCGCTTTTTCCGGGTTAGCGAACAGGGAAAAGATTGTTATGCTTGAAACATGCGTGCAGCATCCCCAGATAGTGGGAGTATGCAGAAATGAGAGTGAGGCTGGCTGATTAACCGTCCTGAAGGTGTCGGAAAAGGTGCGACGTGGAGTTTCCCGCGCGTCTTACGTAGAATCGGTACAGAATGTTGCCAATGAAATTTATCCAGGAGACGGTAATGTCATACAGTGGCGATCGTGAATATACTGCACCGCACAATGCGCTGGTGCCAATGGTGGTTGAACAAACTTCGCGTGGTGAGCGTTCTTACGACATCTACTCCCGTCTGCTGAAAGAGCGCGTCATTTTTCTGACCGGCCAGGTTGAAGACCACATGGCGAATCTGATTGTGGCCCAGATGCTGTTTCTGGAAGCTGAGAACCCGGAAAAAGATATCTATCTCTACATCAACTCGCCAGGCGGTGTGATCACGGCCGGTATGTCGATTTACGACACCATGAAATTTATCAAACCGGATGTCAGCACTATCTGTATGGGACAGGCCTGTTCAATGGGTGCGTTTCTGCTGACAGCGGGCACTAAAGGCAAGCGTTTCTGTCTGCCAAACTCGCGCGTGATGATCCACCAGCCTCTGGGCGGCTATCAGGGCCAGGCGTCAGACATTGAAATCCATGCGCGTGAAATCCTCAAAGTTAAACAGCGTATGAATGAGCTGATGGCTGAGCACACCGGTAAAACGCTGGAAGAAATTGAGCGTGATACCGAGCGTGACCGTTTCCTCTCTGCAAATGAAGCGGTAGAGTATGGATTAGTCGATTCAATTCTGACGCATCGCCAATAAGACCCCGACTTACCGTTGTCCCTGGTCTATAGTTAACAGGATAACGGTACTATTATGGGTTGAATGAATTTCGGCCGTCCCTGTACGGCCTGAGCCGTACGCGGGTATGGCCTGAGAACAAGAAGAGGTTAACTGATGACAGATAAGCGCAAAGACGGTTCAGGGAAGTTGCTGTACTGCTCTTTTTGCGGCAAAAGCCAGCATGAAGTGCGTAAGCTGATTGCCGGGCCGTCAGTGTATATCTGCGATGAGTGTGTTGACCTGTGCAACGACATCATTCGCGAAGAGATTAAAGAAGTTGCCCCGCATCGTGAACGCAGTGCGTTGCCAACCCCACATGAAATTCGCCATCACCTCGATGATTATGTTATCGGTCAGGAAAGAGCGAAGAAAGTGCTGGCGGTTGCGGTTTACAACCACTACAAGCGTTTGCGTAACGGCGATACCAGTAATGGCATCGAACTGGGCAAAAGTAATATTCTGCTGATTGGCCCGACCGGTAGTGGTAAAACGCTGCTGGCGGAAACGCTGGCGCGCCTGCTGGATGTGCCATTCACTATGGCTGACGCCACCACGCTGACTGAAGCCGGTTACGTGGGTGAAGACGTTGAAAACATCATCCAGAAACTGCTGCAGAAATGTGACTACGACGTACAGAAAGCACAGCGCGGCATCGTTTATATTGATGAAATCGACAAAATCTCACGCAAGTCAGATAACCCGTCGATTACCCGTGACGTATCAGGCGAAGGCGTACAGCAGGCTCTGCTTAAACTGATTGAAGGTACTGTGGCTGCTGTTCCGCCGCAGGGTGGACGTAAGCATCCGCAGCAGGAATTTTTGCAGGTTGATACCTCGAAAATTCTGTTTATCTGCGGCGGCGCATTCGCCGGCCTGGACAAAGTGATCTCCCAGCGTGTGGAAACCGGATCCGGTATCGGCTTCGGCGCAACCGTGAAAGGGAAATCGCAGAAAGCCAGCGAAGGCGAACTGCTTTCACAGTGTGAACCTGAAGATTTAATCAAATTTGGTCTGATCCCTGAGTTCATCGGCCGTCTGCCTGTTGTGGCGACGCTGAGCGAGCTGAGTGAAGAAGCCCTGATTCAGATTCTGCGTGAGCCGAAGAACGCCCTGACCAAACAGTACCAGGCGCTGTTTAACCTGGAAGGCGTTGAGCTGGAGTTCCGTGACGAGGCGTTAACCGCTATTGCGAAGAAAGCGATGTCACGTAAAACCGGTGCTCGTGGGCTGCGTTCCATTGTTGAAGGCGCGCTGCTGGAAACCATGTATGACCTGCCTTCCATGGATGACGTGGAAAAAGTAGTGATTGATGAATCAGTTATTGAAGGTCAGTCTGAGCCCATGCTGATTTACGGCAAGCATGAAGCGCAGGCATCTGGCGAATAATTAAACAGATCGTCCATGTTGTTCTATTAAAAAAGGGGAAAATGTTTCCCCTTTTGCTTTTCTCGCCTCTGTGACGTTGAATGTCGGACAATCATCCCCATATACTCAGATACCTGTGGGTTTAACTGCATACCTGCCTGATGCGGTTCCCATCACCTGGCGGACATTAAACAAAGAGAGAGCTCTATGAATCCTGAGCGTTCTGAACGCATTGAAATCCCCGTGTTGCCGCTGCGCGACGTGGTGGTTTATCCGCACATGGTAATTCCGTTGTTTGTTGGCCGGGAAAAATCAATTCGGTGCCTTGAAGCCGCAATGGATCATGATAAAAAAATCATGCTGGTCGCACAGAAAGAGGCTTCAACGGATGAACCTGGCATTAACGATCTCTTTTCAGTAGGGACCGTTGCATCAGTATTGCAAATGCTGAAACTGCCGGATGGCACTGTCAAAGTTCTTGTGGAAGGTTTACAGCGCGCCCATATTACGACGCTGGCCGACAACGGTGACCATTTTGTGGCACAAGCTGAATATCTGGTTTCGCCAGAGATTGAAGAGCGCGAGCAGGAAGTGCTGGTGCGTACGGCGATCAATCAGTTTGAAGGCTATATCAAACTCAACAAAAAGATCCCACCCGAGGTTTTAACCTCACTGAATAACATTGACGATGCGGCCCGCCTTGCCGATACCGTTGCAGCACATATGCCACTGAAACTGGCAGACAAACAGTCTGTGCTGGAGATGTCCGACGTCAATGAGCGTCTGGAATATCTGATGGCGATGATGGAATCTGAAATCGATCTGCTGCAGGTTGAGAAGCGCATTCGCAACCGCGTTAAGAAGCAGATGGAGAAGAGCCAGCGCGAGTACTATCTGAATGAGCAGATGAAGGCGATTCAGAAAGAGCTGGGCGAGATGGATGATGCGCCTGACGAGTACGAAGCGTTAAAACGTAAAATCGACGCGGCAAAAATGCCGGAAGAAGCGCGTGAAAAAGCAGAAGCTGAGCTGCAGAAACTGAAAATGATGTCCCCGATGTCCGCTGAAGCGACTGTGGTTCGCGGCTACATCGACTGGATGGTGCAGGTTCCGTGGAACGCGCGCAGCAAAGTGAAGAAAGATCTGCGTAAAGCGCAGGAGACGCTGGATACTGACCATTACGGCCTGGAGCGCGTGAAGGATCGTATTCTTGAGTATCTTGCCGTTCAGAGTCGCGTCAGCAAAATTAAAGGGCCGATTCTGTGCCTGGTCGGACCGCCAGGGGTAGGTAAAACGTCCCTCGGTCAGTCGATCGCCAAGGCGACCGGCCGTAAATATGTCCGCATGGCGCTGGGCGGCGTGCGTGATGAAGCGGAAATCCGTGGTCACCGTCGTACCTACATCGGCTCCATGCCGGGTAAACTCATTCAGAAAATGGCGAAAGTCGGGGTTAAAAACCCACTGTTCCTGCTGGATGAGATCGACAAAATGTCTTCGGACATGCGCGGCGACCCTGCTTCAGCACTGCTGGAAGTGCTTGATCCTGAGCAGAACATTGCGTTCAACGACCACTATCTGGAAGTCGACTACGATCTCTCTGATGTGATGTTCGTGGCAACCTCGAACTCAATGAACATTCCGGCACCGTTGCTGGATCGTATGGAAGTGATTCGTCTGTCGGGTTACACCGAAGATGAGAAACTGAACATCGCTAAACAGCATCTGCTGACCAAGCAGATTGAGCGAAACGCCCTGAAAGCCAGTGAAATTACGGTTGAAGATAGCGCGATTATTGGCATTATCCGTTACTACACCCGTGAAGCCGGCGTGCGTAGCCTTGAGCGTGAGCTGTCGAAATTGTGCCGTAAAGCGGTGAAATCACTGCTGATGGACAAGACGAAAAAGCACATCACCATCAATGGTGAAAACCTCAAAGACTTCCTGGGCGTACAGCGCTTTGATTACGGCCGTGCTGACAGTGAAAACCGTGTCGGTCAGGTTACTGGCCTGGCGTGGACGGAAGTGGGCGGCGATCTGCTGACCATCGAAACCGCCTGCGTACCGGGTAAAGGCAAGCTCACTTACACCGGTTCTCTGGGTGAAGTGATGCAGGAGTCGATTCAGGCTGCGCTGACCGTGGTGCGGGCCCGTGCCGAGAAGCTGGGCATTAATGGGGACTTCTACGAAAAACGTGATATTCACGTTCACGTGCCAGAAGGCGCTACGCCGAAAGATGGTCCGAGTGCCGGTATCGCAATGTGTACTGCGCTGGTCTCCTGTCTGACCGGTAACCCGGTGCGTGCGGATGTCGCTATGACTGGTGAGATCACCCTGCGTGGTCAGGTGCTGCCGATTGGCGGGCTGAAAGAGAAACTGCTGGCAGCGCACCGTGGTGGCATTAAAACCGTGCTGATCCCGGACGACAACAAGCGTGATCTGGAAGAGATTCCACAGAACGTGATTGCCGATCTGGAGATTCATCCGGTGAAGCGTATTGAAGAGGTGCTGAATCTGGCACTGGAAAATGCGCCTTACGGCATGCAGGTCGCAACAGCAAAATAGTGATTAACGGCATAAACCGTTAAAAAGCGGAGCTGGCAAGGCAATTGGCGCTTGCCAGCTTTTTTTTGTGCCGCTAATTTAGGGGGCTGTCGGGGCGACGTTCTCAGAGAAATTCCGTTGTTTCGGCTCCACAGGCTTGATATAACTTGCTGCGCGTTCGTACCCGGCCGGAAGCCCGGTACGAGGTGAAATAATAAAAGAGGGGATGAAGAGAGTGAATAAGTCACAATTGATCGACAAAATTGCTGCCGATGCTGATATTTCTAAAGCTGCAGCAGGACGTGTTTTAGATGCATTTATGGGCTCAGTTTCAGATGCGCTGAAAGAGGGTGATGAAGTGGCTCTGGTGGGTTTCGGCACATTCTCTGTGCGTGACCGCGCTGCACGTACCGGCCGCAATCCGCAAACCGGTAAAGAGATCACCATCCCGGCTGGTAAAGTACCGGGTTTCCGTGCAGGTAAAGCATTGAAAGACGCTGTCAATTAATAACAACGAATAGATTCATTGACGCATTTTCTTCAGTGGATTAGAGGACGATTAACCCGTTCTCATGTAACATACAGGCACATCAATGAGATGTGCCTTTTTTGTTTTAACCGGTGAGAATCGGGTCGTAAGATGGACCTGGACCGGATTGAGACTGCCAGCGAAGCCAGCAGTTACGCGAATCGCCAGCCAGTGGCGAATTGCGACCGAGCTTTACATACACACTACAGCGGAGCGTTGCCTTACCATGATGGACAATTTACGCGCGGCGTCGAACCATGTCGTGCTCAAGATTATTCTGGGACTGATTATCGTCTCTTTTGTGCTGACAGGCGTTGGCAACTATCTGATTGGCGGCAATAACGACTATGCGGCCAAAGTTAACGGTCAGGAGATTAGCCGGGGACAGCTGGAGCAGGCGTTCAATAGTGAACGCAGTCGTCAGCAGCAGATGCTGGGTGACCAGTTCTCGCAGCTGGCCAGCAACGATGGCTTCATGCAGCAGATGCGTCAGCAGGCGCTGTCTCAGTTAATCGACCAGGCCCTGCTCGACAGCTACATCAAAGATCTCCACCTCAGCATCAGTGACGATCAGGTCAAGCAGGCCATCTTCAATCAGCAGGCTTTCCAGACCAACGGCAAATTCGACAATGCTAAATATCTGGCGCTAATCGGCAACATGGGTTTCAGCGCCGACCGGTATGCTGAAGCGCTGCGTAAGCAACTCTCTAATCAGCAGCTGATCAATGCTGTGGCCAACACAGACTTCACGCTGAAAGGCGAAGCCAGCAAACTGGTTGACCTGGTTTCACAGCAACGTGATATTCGTCAGGCGACGCTGGACGTCAATGCCCTGATGGCGAAACAAACTGTCACTGACGACGAAGTCAGTCAGTATTATCAGCAGCATAAAACCAGCTTTATGTCACCTGAACAGTTCCGCGTCAGCTACATCCTGATGGATGCCGCCAGCATGCAGCAGGATGCCAGCGACGCAGATATTCAGGCCTGGTACGACCAGCATAAAGCAGACTATTCGCAACCACAGCGTAGTCGCTACAGCGTCATTCAGACTAAAACTGAGGCTGATGCTAATGCGGTACTGGCTCAGCTGAAGAGTGGTGCCAGCTTCGCGGATGTGGCGAAAGCCAAATCAATTGACCCAATCTCTGCGCGTAAGGGCGGTGATATGGGCTGGCTCGAACCTTCAACCACCCCGGATGAGCTGAAAAATGCGGGTCTGACTGAGAAAGGCCAGATGTCAGGCGTGATCAAATCGTCAGTGGGCTTCCTGGTGGTTCGTCTCGACGACATTCAGCCGGAACAGGTTAAGCCGCTGGCTGACGTTCGCAGTGCCGTTGCAGCGAAAGTGAAGCAGGAGAAGGGCGTTGATGCCTTCTACAAACTGCAGCAGAAAGTCAGTGAAGCGGCCAGTAATGACAATGAGTCACTGGCGGGTGCCGAGCAGGCTTCGGGTCTGAAAGCGAAAGAGACCGGCTGGTTCAGTCAGGACACGCTGCCAGACGCGCTTAACTTCGATGCTGTGAAGCAGGCAATCTTTAACGGTGGTCTGGTCGGTCAAAACGGTGCACCGGGTAACAACTCCGACATTATCACCGTCGATGGCGACCGTGCCTTTGTACTGCGTATCAGCGAGCACAAACCGGAAGCGGTAAAACCGCTGGAGCAGGTGAAGGCGCAGATTACGGATACGCTTAAGCATGATAAAGCGACACAGCAGGCTAAAGCACAGGCCGATAAACTGCTGGCCGACCTCAAAGCGGGCAAGCTGGAAGCCCTGACTGCAGCAGGCCTGACACTGAGCGCCAGCAAAACCGTTGATCGCAATGCGCAGGATCCGGTGGCACAGGCGGCCTTTAATCTGCCTCAGCCTGCTGATAATAAGCCTTCATGGGGTGTCAGCGAAGATATGCAGGGCAATGTGGTGCTGGTGGCGGTAGATAAAGTTAAAACGGGCAGCATGCCACAGGCGCAGATTGACGAAATGGTCAAAGGCGTTACGCAGAATAATGCGCAGCTGACGTTTGAAGCCTTACTGCAAAACCTTCGTAAAGAGGCCAAAATTAAGTACGGCGCTGCGGCACAAATGCAGTAAGCCTCGCAGAAACTGCGCAACGACTGTAATAATCAAAGGCCGCATTCGCGGCCTTTTCCATTTCTGAAATCCCGCTTTTGAGCCTTGTGCGGCGTAGTGCCACTCTGTCGCTGCTGTTTACACACAAGGAGAAACACAGCATGGCTAAACCTAAACTCGTTGCCTTTTATCTCTCACTCGCACTGGGTGGCGCACTCTGTCACGGCAGCGTCTCTGCGGCACCTGAACCTGCCAGTCCAGCAGTGTCGCAGAACGTACATCCTGCACCGAAGCCGGAGGCCGCCGCGCCGTCACTGCAGGAGCAGGTCAGCATCAATGAAGCGACAGCGGAACAGCTCTCTGCCGCTATGAATGGTGTGGGGCTGAAGAAGGCGCAGGCGATTGTGAACTATCGCGAACAGTACGGACCCTTTAGCGCGATTCAGCAACTCAATGAAGTACCGGGTATCGGTAACGCGCTGATAGAGCGAAATGCGTCCCGGCTGAAATTGTGAGGCAGTACACATCTGTGATGCTTAACCCACGCTAACCAGACGACTCTGCTAAAGTGAACAGGTCCAACCAGTTAACTCACAGTAGCAGGAGAGCATGATCATGCAGACCACCATAAAAGTGCGTGGCTATCATCTGGATGTCTATCAGCACGTCAACAATGCGCGCTATCTTGAGTTTCTTGAAGAGGCGCGCTGGCAATGGCTGGAAGAGGTTGAAGCGTTCCACTGGTTGCTGGAACAGAAACTGGCTTTTGTGGTGGTCAATATCAACATCAACTACCGTCGCCCGGCCGTGCTGGGCGACGTACTGGCTATCGACAGTGAGATTACGCAATTAAATGGCAAAAGCGGCATTATTGCCCAGCGGGTGCTGCTGGCAGGTCAGGAGACCGTGGTGGCGGATGCTGCACTCACGTTTGTCTGTATTGATTTGCGGACCCAGAAGGCGGTTGCGCTGGAAGGGGAGTTACGTGAGCGGCTGATGCGTCTGATGGCATGAGCCGATAACGAGGCGGCAAATCAAGGTTCTCTGCCGCCATGCCAGACAGCCTTAGCTAAGACCGCTTTTAGCTTTCATGGCAGACATTACGCCCGCCCGATCGCTGAGATAACCCTGCAGGCCATTAGCCCGTAAATGACAGGCAGCACACTCACCACATCCGTCGCCTTTTACGCCGTTATAGCAGGTCAGCGTCTGCTCGCGTACCAGCGAGAGTTGCTGCCAGTAATCTGCCAGCGCCCAGGTTTCCGCTTTATTGAGCCACATCAGCGGCGTCTCAAAACGCACCTCGCGCGCCATGCCAAGTGACACCGCATGGTTCAGCGCTTTGACAAACTCATCGCGGCAGTCGGGATAGCCGGAAAAATCGGTTTCGCAGACGCCGGTGATGACCGCTTCCGCTTCGACCTGATATGCGTAAACTGAGGCCAGCGTCAGAAAGAGAATATTGCGTCCTGGTACAAACGTACTGGGTAATCCACTGGCTTCAGGATTATAAGCAGGCACCGGAATGTTATCTCGCGTCAGGCTGCTGACGGCGAGTTCGTTCAGCATGGTCACGTCCAGCACTTTATGCGCGCGCGCACCCAGTGTCATCGCCAGATCGCGGGCGACATCAATCTCTTCCCGGTGGCGTTGTCCATAGTCGAAAGTGACACAGTGAACTTCATCATAAAGCTGTATAGCCTGAATCAGGCAGGTAGTGGAGTCTTGTCCACCGCTGAAAACTACAACCGCGCGTTTCATGGTGTTTCCCTGATAATTAATTTTGCGCTTATGGTAATGCCTCAGTCCGCTGCTGAACAGCTGCAAGGCGGATCAATGGGCGGCGGAATCCATGCCCGGCTGAAATCAAACCAGCCCAGCGTATTCAGCTCAATCCCTTCAACGGCAGGGGGAGCATAAATCTGGTAACGATAATTGAACAGGGGCAGCAGGATGCCGTCCGTCATCAGTTGATGATAAAGCTGCTGCAGCGCACGGGTGCGACTGCCGCTATCTGCTATCTGCTGGATATCCAGCAGTTGCGCCTGGACTTCTTCGCCCTGCGGTGCAGGCCACAGCCGACGCCATAGCGGGTCAATTTGTAACCAGCTGGCCAGAGTGAAGACCGGCGCATCGCCAATCAGCCGATCGCCCATCACAATATCCGCCTCATCAGGCGGGTCGATGTGATGCCAGCTTTTCACCGGGTGAAAAACGACGTTCAGAGTACAGCCCTGCTGTTTTAACAGAGTGACCAGTGCCTGGGACATCTGATGCAGCTCAACCGGCAGCTGATAATGCAGTGTCAGAGTGGGGGGCAAGGGGACCGGAACATTATCAATCAGCGGTACTTCCCAGCCGGGTAACAGCTCTTTGCTGGGGGTAATTAATCCCTCATCCAGTGGTAACCGGCTGACGATGCCGCTTTGCTGGATCACCTGGAACAGCGTGCGCGCCTGATCGGGTGTAAAACCGGCTCGCGGGCGGCAGACCAGATAACAGAAGCCGAGACTGATGCTACTGCTGACCGGCTTCAATGTCCCGAGTTCAGTGGCATCACCAATGGCAATCTGCACCGGATGGCGACAGCTGCTGCCGAGTGCGGCATCAAACAGCTGAGGGGTAATCCAGTACTCTACCGCCTGTAATAGCGGACGCTGCAGATGCCAGCGCGCGTGACTTTCAATCCTGACCAGTTCGCCACTGAAGTGCGCAAGTTTCCACGGACCGCTGCCGACAGCGGGATCATCGGGGTGGGACAGCAGGCACAATAAGTGTGCGAGGCGATGCGGCAGCCAGAAATCAGAGCGTCGCAATACAAAACGTAGTGCAAGTGGATGGGGAGCATCCACGCTGATCACATCAGCAAGCAATAGACCTACACGTGTGTCCCGCAACAGCTGGCGGAACTGCGCCACCAGTTGCGCGGCCTGCACCGGCTCGTCGGTGTGCCACATCAGCTGAGGCCGTAACCAGAATAACCAGCTACAGGACGCCTCATCGTGCTGCCAGTGATGCGCCAGATCGCCGACCGGCTCATCCTGCTCAAAACGGGTCAGACCGGAATAGATCTGCCGAACCAGATGCTGTTCAGCCCGCCCGGTAATCTGGCGCGGCTCAGTGCTCTCCATCGGACGATAGTAGGGGATGCGCAGAACCGGCGTGTCGTTCTGCCACTGTCCACCCATTAACGGCCGCAGCATATTAATCAGCCTTTCCGGCGGCAGATCCAGCAGCTGTAAGGCATCCGCCGTATCTCCGGCATCAAGCTGTTGTTGCAACAACTGCTGCCGTAACTGTTCAGGCGTGCGCAGAAACACTAACTGACCCTGTTTGCCACGGCCCGGCTCGCCGTGCCAGCTAAGCCAGCCAGCGTGCTGCCACTGTGACAGCAGCGTACGGAGATGACGCTCGCTGCAGATGCAGTGGCGCGCCATCTCTGCCACGCAGGTCTGCTGAGGGACACCCTGGCTCTGCTGCCACAGGCGCTGAAACTGATTAAGGCGGTTAAGCTGACGCATCGTAAACCCGGAACAGTTTTTTAAAAGTATTCACTATTAGTTCCGTAATTAACAGGCAATAGTAAGCTCATCTTTTCAGCAGGAGGGTAACGATAATGCGTTTAGCCGCATTCGATATGGATGGCACATTATTGCTGCCGGATCATCAGCTGGGTCAGCAGACGCTGGATAGCCTGCAGGCGCTGCACCTGCGTGGCGTAAATCTGGCGCTGGCGACGGGCCGTCATCTGCTGGAGATGCAGATTTTACGGGAGAAATTAACGCTCCCCGCGTGGCTGATTACCGGGAATGGCACCCGCGTACACGATCGGTCTGGCAATCTGATCTTTGCCCGTGATCTGCCCTCTGCGGTAGCCGAAGAGGTCATCCATCGCCACTGGGAAACACCCGCGTCGATCCATATTTTCAACGATCAGGGATGGTTTACCGATCGCCCCCAGCCTGAGCTGCTGGTAGCCCATCAGATGAGCGGATTTGGCTATCAGTTGTGCGATTTGAAAAGGCTGCCCGCGCATCAGGTAACAAAAATCTGCTTTATCGCTCAGCATCAGCGGCTGTGCCAGCTGAAAACAGAACTGGATGCGGCGCTGGGTGAGCAGGCGAATATCTGCTTCTCTGCGGTGGACTGTCTGGAAGTGTTGCCCGCCAGCTGCAACAAAGGCAGCGCGCTGGCGCTGTTGTGCGACCATCTGTCACTGACGCTGGCGGAGTGCATGGCGTTCGGGGATGCAATGAATGACAGAGAGATGCTGTCGCAGGCTGGACGGGGCTTCATCATGGGCAATGCGATGGCGCAACTGAAAGCCGCGCTACCGCATCTGCCGGTATTAGGGCATTGCGAGACACAGGCGGTGTCTCACTATTTAAATCACTGGCTGGCAACACCCGACCTCGCGTATTCCCCCGAATGCTGAGGATTGCCGTGAACCGGACAGGATGTCCGGTTTTTTACTCGAGTTCGCGCTGCCACGGCGTGATATCGCCAATATGTTTTGCTACCCATTCCGGCCGATAGTAGCTATCGGGATAACGTTCGCCACTGTCGCACAGCAGTGTCACCAGGGAGCCCTGCTGATTTGCTGCCCTTAAGCGTTTCGCCACCTGTATCATGCCCCAGAAATTGGTGCCGGTAGAGGCACCCGGTTTGCGTCCCAGGATTTTTTCCAGCTTCAGCATCGCGGCCAGCGTCGCCCCATCCGGTACTTTGATCATTTCATCAATCACGTCAGGCATAAACGACGGCTCCACGCGCGGACGGCCAATTCCCTCGATCATGCTGCCGCGCGTGCTGGTCAGCGTTGCATCACGCTGTTGCCAGTAATCGAAAAACACCGAATGCTGCGGATCCACCACCAGCAGTTTCGTTTCCAGGCCCTGATAACGAATATAGCGGCCCAGCGTCGCCGAGGTGCCGCCAGTGCCCGCGCTCATAATCACCGTATGGGGAATCGGATAGGGTTCATGCTGCATCTGACGGAATATGCTCTCAGCAATATTATTATTACCGCGCCAGTCGGTGGCGCGTTCAGCGTAAGTAAACTGATCCATAAAGTGACCATTCAGCTCACGTGCCAGCCGTTCAGATTCTGCGTAAAGCTGGCAGGGATGCTCGACAAAATGGCACTGTCCACCATAAAAGGTGATCTGCTCAATTTTACGTTTTGCCGTGCTGGCGGGCATCACTGCAATAAAGGGCAGGCCAAGCAGCCTTGCGAAGTACGCCTCAGAAACGGCCGTGCTGCCTGACGAGGCTTCGATAATCGGCGTATTCTCTTTAATCCAGCCGTTGGAGAGACCGTAGAGAAACAGAGATCGTGCCAGCCGATGTTTAAGACTGCCACTGGGATGGGTGCTCTCATCTTTCAGGTAGAACCAGATACCGGGAAAATCCGCCAGATCGAAACGGATCAGATGGGTTTCAGCCGATCGTTGAAAATCAGCGTTAATTTCGTTGATAGCGTGGCGAATCCAGCAGGTCTGCATCTCAGGCATCCGGTAAAGAAATGATGCGGCTATTTTATGGCACGTGCAGGAAAAAGAGATTGCAAAAATACCGCTAAAATTGCGGTAATGGAGAAAATGATTCTCCCGGAGTCCCGTATGTTAGATAAAACCGACCTTAAACTGCTCTCACTGCTGCAACAGGATTGTACGCTGTCGCTGCAGGCGCTGGCGGATGCCGTCAACCTCACCACCACACCCTGCTGGAAGCGCCTGAAAAAGCTGGAAGATGATGGCATTATCCGCGCTCGGGTAGCGCTGCTGGATGGGGATAAAATCGGACTGTCACTGACAGCGTTTATGTTTGTGAAAACCCAGCAGCACAGCCGCGACTGGTATCTGGCTTTTGTGTCGGTGGTCAGCAGCATGCCCGAGGTGATGGCCTTTTACCGGATGGCAGGCGAGTATGATTACCTGCTGCGCATTCAGGTGGCCGACATGAAGAGCTATGATGCTTTCTACAAGCGATTAGTGAACGGTGTGCCTGGCCTGATTGATGTCACATCCAGCTTTGCCATGGAAGAGATTAAATACACCACGGCTTTACCTGTCGCCCCCTGAGGGCCTGAGATTGAGAGCAGCGTTGTGCGATTATTCAGTCAATTAAGTTGGTATTTTCTGCGGGAGTGGCGGCGCTATCTGGGCGCGGTCATCCTGCTGATTGTTATTGCTGTTCTGCAGTTGCTGCCGCCGCATGTCGTCGGTGTCATTGTTGATGGTGTCACACGTGACAACATGAGTACCCGTCACATCATGATGTGGATTGGCATCATGCTGGCAACCGCAGTGGTGGTCTATCTGCTGCGCTACGTCTGGCGCGTACTGCTGTTTGGGGCCTCCTACCAGCTGGCGGTTGAGCTGCGCGAAGATTTCTATCGCCAGCTGAGTCGGCAGCAACCCGCTTTTTATCTGCGTCACCGGACCGGTGACCTGATTGCGCGCGCCACTAACGATGTGGATCGGGTCGTGTTTGCAGCCGGGGAAGGGGTGCTGACGCTGGTCGACTCGCTGGTGATGGGCTGCGTGGTGCTGCTGGTGATGAGTACGCAGATCAGCTGGCAGCTGACGCTGCTGGCACTGGTGCCGATGCCCATTATGGCGATCGTCATCCATCGCTATGGTAATCAGCTGCATCATCGCTTCAAACTGGCCCAGGCGGCCTTCTCCAGCCTTAACGATCAGACGCAGGAGAGCCTGACCAGCATCCGGATGATTAAATCCTTCGGTCTTGAACAGCATCAGTCGCAGCAATTCTCAGATATCGCCCGCGATACCGGTGAAAAGAACCTGCGCGTGGCGCGGGTCGATGCCCGTTTCGATCCCACAATCTACATTGCTATTGGTTTCTCAAACCTGCTGGCAATTGGCGGTGGCAGCTGGCTGGTGTGGCATGACCAGATGACGCTGGGGCAGCTTACCAGCTTTGTGATGTATCTCGGCCTGATGATCTGGCCGATGCTGGCGCTGGCGTGGATGTTCAATATCGTGGAACGCGGCAGTGCCGCCTGGAGCCGCATCGGTGCATTGCTGGCGGAAGCGCCAGCGGTGGAAGATGGCGATAAGTCTCTGCCACCTGAGCCGGGCACGTTGCAAGTCGCAATTCGCGCCTTTCACTATCCGGCCAGCGCGGCTCCGGTGTTAAGCGATGTCAGCTTCCAGCTGAAGCCCGGCGAAATGCTGGGACTGTGCGGGCCAACCGGCAGTGGCAAAAGTACCTTACTGAGCCTGATCCAGCGCCATTTTGATATTCAGCAGGGCGATATCCGTTATCACCAGATCCCGCTGCCGCAGTTACGGCTGGACAGCTGGCGCAGTCGTCTCGCTGTGGTCAGCCAGACACCCTTCCTGTTCTCTGACAGCGTAGCGAACAATATTGCGCTGGGGAAACCGGGCGCAACCCGGCAGGAGATTGAACAGGCCGCCATGCTGGCCTGCGTGCATGACGATATTCTGCGGCTGCCGCAGGGTTATGAAACCGAAGTCGGGGAGCGAGGTGTGATGCTGTCGGGTGGGCAGAAGCAGCGTCTTTCGATTGCCCGGGCACTGCTGCTGAACGCAGAAATCCTGATTCTGGACGACGCGCTCTCTGCGGTGGATGGTCGTACCGAGCACGAAATTCTGCATAACCTGCGCATCTGGGGGCAGGGAAAAACACTGATTATCAGCGCACATCGCCTGTCGGCGCTAACGGAAGCCAGTGAAATTCTGGTATTGCAACAGGGCTGCGTGGCACAGCGTGGCGATCATGACGCGCTCACCGCCAGCGCTGGCTGGTATCGTAACATGTACCGTTACCAGCAACTGGAAGCAGCGCTGGATGATGATGAAAATGAGAAAGGAGTGCCGCATGGCTAAGTCTGCCCGCTTGTGGCCAACCCTGAAGCGCCTGCTGAGCTACGGTAAGCCCTGGCGTAAATCCCTGTCGCTGGCGGTAGGCATGTTGTGGATCGCTGCCGCGGCGGAAGTGACCGGTCCGGTACTGGTCAGCTACTTTATCGATAACCTGGTGGCGAAGCATCAGATGCCCTGGGGTCTGGTGGCCGGTCTGGTCATCAGCTTTATCCTGCTTCAGCTACTGGCCGCCGGACTGCACTACTGGCAGGCGCTGCTGTTTAATCGCGCCGCCATTGGTGTGGTACAGCGATTACGCAGTGACGTGATGAATGCCGCGCTCTGTCAGCCGCTGAGCGCCTTTGATACTCAGCCGGTCGGGCAGATTATTTCGCGCGTAACGAATGACACCGAAGTGATCCGCGATCTTTATGTCACGGTGGTTTCAACCGTACTGCGCAGCGCTGCCCTGGTCGGTGCCATGATGGTGGCGATGTTCAGTCTTGACTGGCGCATGGCGCTGGTAGCAATGATGATTTTCCCGCTGGTACTGATAGTGATGTTCATCTATCAGCGTTATAGCACGCCGATTGCGCGCCGGGTTCGCAGCTATCTGGCTGACATCAACAACGGCTTCAACGAAGTGATCAGCGGCATGAGCGTGATTCAGCAGTTTCGTCAGCAGGCGCGATTTGGTGAACGGATGGGCGAAGCGAGCCGCTCTCACTATCTGGCGCGCATGGAGACGCTGCGTCTCGATGGCTTTCTGCTGCGTCCTCTGTTAAGCCTGTTTTCAGCGATGGTATTGTGCGGGCTGCTGATTCTTTTCAGTTTTTCCGTGCCTGGGGTGTTTGAAGTGGGGGTACTGTATGCCTTTATTACTTACCTGGGTCGCCTGAATGAGCCGCTGATTGAACTGACTACGCAGCAGTCGATGTTGCAGCAGGCGGTGGTTTCCGGTGAGCGCATCTTTGAGCTGATGGATGCCGCCCAGCAGCAGTATGGTGCCGATCAGCAGCCACTGGCTTCAGGTCGTATTGCCCTGAATAACCTCAGTTTTGCCTACCGTGAAAGCCGCGATGTGCTGAGTGATATCAATCTTGAAGTCGCACCACGTGAGTTTGTGGCGCTGGTGGGTCATACCGGCAGCGGCAAAAGTACGCTGGCTAACCTGCTCATGGGCTACTATCCGGTGACGCGCGGCGAAATCCGTATTGATGACCGCCCGATTAGCGAGTTGAGTCATGCTGTGCTGCGCCGTGGTATTGCGATGGTGCAGCAGGATCCGGTGGTGCTGGCCGATACGCTGCTGGCGAATGTGCGGCTGGGCCGCGACATCAGCGAAGAGGCCGTCTGGACAGTGCTTGAACAGGTGCAACTGGCACCGCTGGCGCATGCCCTGCCGGAGGGGATTCATACCCGGCTGGGCGAACAGGGCAATAACTTGTCAGTCGGTCAAAAGCAGCTGCTGGCGCTGGCCCGGGTACTGGTTGATCTGCCGCAGATCCTGATCCTCGACGAGGCTACAGCTAACATCGACTCCGGCACCGAGCAGGCGATTCAGCAGACGCTTGCGACACTACGGCAACACAGCACGCTGGTGGTGATCGCTCACCGCCTTTCAACGATTATCGATGCGGATAAGATTCTGGTGCTGCATCGCGGTCGTGTGGTTGAGCAGGGCACCCATCAGCAACTGCTGGCGCTGCAGGGACGCTACTGGCAGATGTATCAGCTGCAGCAGGCAGGGGATGATCTGGCGTCGGGCGTACCTGTAACATCTGAAAGCTGACTTGCACCTTTTTTGCGCAGATTTATCGGAGTAATCTGTATAAATGCACTCCTTTGACGCCCTAAGCACCAAAGGAGTGCAGCCTCAGGCTGCAATCCCTGTCACATACCCTTTCTGTTTTGAATCTTCTTTAAATTATCCCTTGCTCCATCTCGTCTGACTCACTGATTAAGGTCAGATTTACACTCTGGCACAGGCTTTGCTTATATCCCTGCGTGTTCGTAAACGTTACCTATTACTCGCTGGAGGGGATCCAATGAAGCTGGTTACCGTCGTAATTAAGCCATTCAAACTGGAGGATGTTCGTGAAGCTTTATCCTCTATCGGCATTCAGGGACTGACCGTCTCCGAAGTGAAAGGTTTTGGTCGTCAGAAAGGCCATGCAGAGCTCTATCGTGGCGCAGAGTACAGCGTGAACTTCCTGCCGAAGGTCAAAATTGATATCGCGATTGCCGACGATCAGTTAGACGAAGTGGTGGATGTTATCAGTAAAGCGGCCTACACCGGCAAAATTGGCGACGGTAAAATTTTCGTGGCGGAACTGCAGCGCGTCATCCGTATTCGTACCGGCGAGACCGACGAAGCCGCTCTGTAATTAAGACTCAGTACTGTGATGGGATGGAATAAAAATGAATAAAATTTTCACTAAGCTGGGCCTCACCAGCCTGGCACTGTTACCCTCACTCGCAATGGCTGCGCCTGCCGTTGCGGACAAGGCTGATAACGCATTTATGATGATTTGCACCGCGCTGGTGCTGTTTATGTCAATTCCAGGTATTGCGCTGTTTTACGGTGGCCTGATTCGTGGCAAAAACGTTTTGTCGATGCTGACGCAGGTTGCTGTCACCTTCTCGCTGGTCTGCGTGCTGTGGGTGGTCTACGGCTACTCCCTGGCCTTCAGTGAAGGCAATGCCTTCTTTGGCGGTTTTGGCTGGGCCATGCTGAAAAACATTCAGCTCACCGCCGTTATGGGCAGTTTCTATCAGTATATCCACGTAGCATTCCAGGCCTCGTTTGCCTGCATCACTGTGGGCCTGATTGTCGGTGCCATTGCAGAGCGTATCCGTTTCTCTGCTGTACTGATCTTCGTCGGTGTCTGGCTGACGCTGGCTTACCTGCCTATCGCGCATATGGTCTGGGCGGGCGGTTTCCTGGCGCAGGATGGCGCGCTGGACTTCGCTGGCGGCACCGTCGTGCATATCAACGCCGCGGTAGCGGGTCTGGTGGGGGCATATCTGGTCGGCAAACGTGCAGGCTTTGGTAAAGAAGCCTTTAAGCCACATAACCTGCCGATGGTCTTTACCGGCACTGCTATTCTGTACGTTGGCTGGTTTGGCTTTAATGCTGGTTCAGCTTCAGCAGCAAATGAAATCGCCGCGCTGGCTTTCCTGAACACCGTGGTTGCAACAGCGGGTGCGGTACTGGCATGGACCTTTGGTGAGTGGGCGGTACGTGGTAAGCCTTCACTGCTGGGTGCCTGCTCAGGCTTTATTGCCGGTCTGGTCGCGATTACTCCAGCCTGTGGTTATGTCGGTGTGGGCGGTGCGTTAATCATCGGTCTGGTCGGCGGACTGGCGGGACTGTGGGGCGTCACCACCCTGAAAAAATGGCTGCGCGTTGATGATCCGTGCGATGTATTCGGCGTGCATGGCGTGTGCGGTATCGTGGGCTGTATCCTGACCGGCGTGTTTGCTTCCTCTTCACTGGGCGGCGTCGGTTATGCTCAGGGCGTCACCATGGGCCATCAGGTCTGGGTGCAGCTCTTCAGCGTGGGTCTGACGATTGTCTGGTCGGGCGTGGTTGCCTTCATTGGCTTCAAGCTGGCCGATCTGATTGTCGGACTGCGCGTACCGGAAGAGCATGAACGTGAAGGTCTGGATGTAAACAGCCACGGCGAGAATGCTTACAACCAGTAATGGACAGGCACTGAAATAAATAATAGGGGGCGAGCAATCGCCCCTTTTTTATTTTCTTTGACCCGTCCTGAATAGCGTTGACACATTTACCCGGTGTTTTCAGGAGAATGTGATGAAACAGTATGTTAAACGTACACAACGCGATTACTCTCTGTCTTTTAAACTGGCTGTCGTTGAGCAGGTTG
>NZ_VWUO01000010.1:0-210203 GCF_008631595.1 Pantoea sp. F_5 | reverse complement strand
CTTCAGCCTCGCGAAGAATACTGATGATCTGTTCGTCGGAAAAACGCTTCTTCATGGGGATGTCCTCATGTGGCTTATGAAGACATTACTAACATCGTGGTGTATTAATCAACGGGGGGCAGGTCACGTGAACTCTACTTTCGTGTACTCACGGGCGAACAGGGCAACGCCATGCGTGCCGCGCTGGCCATGCAGGGGCAGTTCAGCAAAATTGGCAGGGTCGTTAAGCATATCCACGCCACGTATGCAGAGCCGTTGACCCTGACTCAGCTGGCAGGGGAAGCGGGCATGAGCGTCCCGACCTTTCATCTTCACTTCAAAGCCATTATCAGGATGCCGCCGATGCAGTATGTGAAATCGGTACGCCTGCATCAGGCGCGCATGCTGATGGTACGCCAGCAAATGACCGCTGCCGCGGCAGGCTACGCTGTGGGTTATGAAAGCTCCTCGCAGTTTAATCGTGAATTTAAACGTCTGTTTGGCCTGCCCCCGGCTGAGGAAATAAAGCGTATGCAGCGTCACTTCTCTGTTCCGCCTGTGCAGCAAACGCCGGTATTTGTATCATCACATTAGTCAGGAGAGTGGAATCTGAGGCCATTTTTGGGATAACAAAACGAAAATCCGCTTTGCGCCAGATGTGAGCATAACGATTCCAGGCATCTGATTTTCATCTATTGTTAAAAGTCAAAGTCTGGTGAGAGGGTGTGAAAATTGAGCCGCGATATTGGTGTTTATATAGTTAAAGAAAAATTACCACCGACTGATGTTCTCAGAGATGTCATCATCCGGGCCGGATTCCCGTGCGTACTGGATGATGAATTTGATCCTCTGACGTTCAACGGCTTTTTACTCTGTCCTGTCAATGGGGCTCCTTCAGGCTTCACTTATTTCTCACGCGAGTTAGATGAGAATGAACTTAAAGAGTTAAATGCCGACTTCGTACCGGACTTAGTGATTGTGTTATCCGCGGGGAGATATGAATCTGAATGGATTTCTGCAGCAGCAACAGCGGGCAGTCTCGCGAGTTTTACTGAAGGGCTATTAGTAGATTATTTAACTGGCAGTCAGTTTTTTGCTAACGATGCAGTTAAATGGGCTAAATCTCAGATGCCGATTCGGCAATGATAACCCGGGGAAGCAAGTGATGATTACCCGGGTTATAACAATGCAAAATCTCTTTCTATGTCAGGCTGATTGGTCAGAAACAGGAGTTGACAGAGCCTGCTTTTCGCTTCTGGCGGACCTCATCTACATGGCGGGACTTATGACGTTCATGCCCTTTTCGCCACAATCCGCATTTCCACCAGTGCATTTTCCGGGATGAACTCGGACACGCCTATAGCAGACCATGCCGGATAGGGCGCTTTTATATATTCATCCTTTACATTAGAAAACAGCGCGCTATGTTTTTTCAGGTCAATATGAAACGTCGTCATCTCAAGAATGTTTTCATAGTCTAAACCGGCGGCTTTTAAATAAACGCCCAGCTTATAAAAGGCATCGTGAAATTGTTCCTCTGGATCCTTACTGATAGGTTTATCCTTTCGCGCTGCAGTTACGCCTGACAGATACACCGTGCCATCAGCATCGATGACGGGAGAGAAGTGCCAGTCATCGAAATAATGCTGAAAGTCTTCAGGAACGATCGATTTTATCATGATTACCTCAGGTTGATGATTTCGTCCTATGCCGGTGCTATTCAGCGCCTTCATAACCCGTAAAGCGCCGCTGGCTTACTGGTTTTCTTCTCTTATTTGTCTACCTTAATCTAAACGTACCGCCAGAACTTCTCCTTTTGCGCCTGGAGCACTAGCTGACTAAAGTCATTCAGACTAAACAGAAGATAAGGCAGAGCGGAAAAGTTTTTCTGACGCTCAGGAAGCAGTTGAAAAGAATGAGATTCTTATCGACTATGTTCAGATGACATTCGGGAATGGTATCTGCTTAGTCTCCGTCACTCAGCGACACGATGAGTCAGCTTCCGGGAAACTCTTTGCCATGCCTGACTTTACCAAAGACAGTGTTGATTTCAGCCAGAAGTGATTTCTGGCCTGTTAGAAGCCTGTAAATAATATCAGGCGCATTCGCGCGGGGCTTAATGAATCCATAAAACCTGCACGCCAATAAAAACAGGCTCAGATTAAACAATATTATCAGTCCACTACGAAACAGACTGCAGCGGCATCGAGAAGTTTAGCGTGTGAAAGGTGATACAGGAAGACGATAGTTAATATCAGGGCGACGGTAAGTCAGCTGCATGTTTATACTGTTGCTAACGAGCGCCAGTTGCAGCTTTATATTTAACAGTGTGATACAGGGTGTTATATCTTTAACATACAGCAAGTGATGAGAAAAATAGTATTGCAGGCTAAACATAAAAAATACCGACCACCCCTGACGCAAGATCGATGGCGAATCCTGCACAATATAATGTGCAGGATGCGGAGTGATTAACTTTGTAATTTATCACACAGCAGAGTAATACGAGCGTCTTTGGGAAATGAGAGGGGGATTTTGCTCAAAAAAGCATAACTACACCAGCCTGTATAGGGTCGTTACGGCCAGCTAAACGATTTGCAACTACGGTCGGGCTTTTTATACATAGCGGGTGGGTTTGTTAAAGTTCTTCGTCTAAAATTGCCTCAAAAGCAGAGTGTTAATCTCACTGAGCCTGCGTCATCGCCGACAACGCAGGCGAGGTCATCAGATGTCGGTATCGTCAGGTGTGCGGCCTACTACAATTTCCAGCGTTCTGCGCAACACATCCAGTCTGATCACGTCGGAAGTACATTCCAGTTCGGCAATCAGATAAAGAATTATCGCTTTGTTGGTCACCCGTCCATGATCAGCCACGATGTCACGAATTACTGCGCCCAGCAGTTCTGTTTCCGGTGCCAGCAAATCGCCTTCACTACGAAAATAGTCAATGATGGATAAATCTGATGAAGAGTGTTGCATGATTTTTCTTTCTCTGAGGAAAATTCGTTATACGCAATGGGTGACGTCAAAACGAGTGTAGACGCTGTTTTCGTTTTGCCCAGCCAGCCAATTAAATTTCACTTAAAGGCTGCCGCTTCGCTTATCGTTAGCCGTGTGTAACAGGCACGCAATACCCTTTATCAGTGCTTTTTAGACCCATCTGGTGGGCCATCGCTGTTCATACGATGCGTCGTCTTATCACGTTCAGCACCATCACCCTGCACACGTTTACGCGCGGTGACCATGCCGTTTCGAACTTCAGTGATGGCTTTGCGAATCACAGACACTTTAGTGTCGTCATCGGCATTAGCAGCCATGAGTTCAAGCTGTGCGATTAAGGCGTTACTCGACACCGGTTTGTCTGACTTAAGTAATGTCAGGACGGCCTCACCGATCATGACATCTGTCAGTTTCTCATCTTCACTTCTGTACATACTTGCTTCTCTGATTACGAATCAATGGCCATGCTGCGGGTCCGTATACGTCAGCGGGTGCAACGTAGTGCACCAGATACGGCAAGGCAGTACCGGGCTTCATTCCTGTGGGTAAATCTTCCTGATGTTAGCTAAGAGCAGGCGTCATGAATACTCTCTGAAGCCGTGAGCGAGCATTAATCTTCACGACGGAAAAGCATCGCGATTAATTCATGCAGATGGCTCTCTTCTTCTGGTGTCGCAGCCAGTTCAAGGCGGCGCAACAGTTTACTGCAAATGGCTTTACGGCTAAGGCTATGACCTGCGCGCAGAATTTCAACCACAACCGAACCCAGTGTTTCCTGTTGAGAAGGTGAGCTGGCCTGATTGAAGTAACGGGCAATATCGCTGATCGTTGCCGGGGCTTGTCCGTTCTGACGCATGTTTATTTCCTCAGATGGTGAAAGTGTATAACATTAATGGTGCGCAAGTTATACATCTTTTCAAAACTTGTACAGAATTTTGGATTTTTGGAATAATTTTTTTTGTGCAAAAAGTGCTATAGCTTTAAAAACAGGGTGTTACGAGGAGGTGGTGGAGCGGAGAAAATTGTACCATTATCTTGTACAGGAACAAGCCCTCCGGTGTTCCGACCTGATTATTCAGGCCGGCAGAAGGTAAGCAGTCAGGTTAACGCTTGAAGAGAATATCGTCAGCTGAGGCGCTGGTGGCCGGTTCGATACCCACATTTCTGGATAACCAGGTTGACGGACCCGTGGTACGTGAACCAATTGTTTTAAATCCCGTCAGCCATTGACGTGCAGTTTGCATCTGCTCAAGGCGATACTCATTCACTTCTGAGTCAGCCATAACCTGCAATTCTTTAATCAGCAATTCAACGTTCACTTCCTGACCAGCATTAAACAGGTTCATTGCAGCTTCGCCAATGATGACATTCGCTTTTTCGTCGCTGGAAAAATACAAAATATCCTCCTGGTTGATTGCGGTAAGTAACATTAACTGTAGCAAAAAAATTCACCGGGCTTAATTAATTCGGCCTATCAATAAGATAATTTTAATTGTGAAATTGCAGCGCCTGTTATGAGAGTGTCATCCGGTAATGCGACGTCCTTTTGTCAGTGGCAAAGCGTAGATAAACCCTTTTCTTCATATCAGTCACCCCTTTCCCACTGTGTGTTACTGAAGCAGGCGGTAGCGAAATCCGCCTGTCGCGAAGCCATAAACCTGTTCAATGCCGCGCATCATAAAAAATATTCTTAATTATATCATAGGTTAATCGGGTTGATTTACAAAAGCTGACATCTGGGCCTGAATGCTGAAGAAACTTCACATCTCCCTGCTGGTCGAGAGATATAGCCTATGCTATAAAAAATAGCCTATGCTAATTGTGTTCTGTTTTTAATCATCTCTGGAGCCCGCCCAATGGTCCCGATAAAAAAGATCACCACGCTGTTATTAAGTGCGCTGCTCACAACCCTGATGGTGAGCAGCAGCTATGCAGCAGAAAAATTTAAGATAGTGACGACGTTTACGGTAATAGCTGACATGGCTGAGAACGTGGCTGGCGATGCCGCGGAGGTCACCTCTATTACTAAGCCCGGTGCTGAAATACACGAATATCAGCCCACGCCCGGCGACATCAGGCGGGCGCAGGGTGCGCAGTTAATTATGGCGAACGGGCTTAATCTCGAACGCTGGTTTCAGCGCTTTTATCAGCATCTGGACGGCGTCCCGGAAGTGGTCGTTTCTGCTGGTGTCACGCCGATGGGTATTGGCGAAGGGCCTTATAACGGTAAACCGAATCCCCATGCCTGGATGTCACCGGACAATGCGCTGATCTATGTCGATAACATCCGCGATGCGCTGGTGAAATATGACCCGGTGAACGCAGAGACCTACCGTCAGAACGCTGCCGCTTATAAGCAAAAAATTACCGCTGCACTGGATCCGCTGCGCCAGCAGATTGCCGCTATTCCCGAGCAGAAACGCTGGATGGTGACCAGTGAAGGTGCGTTCTCCTATCTGGCGCGTGACCTGGGCATGAAAGAGCTCTACCTGTGGCCGATCAATGCTGACCAGCAGGGTACGCCGCAGCAGGTGAGAAAGGTGATTGACCTGGTGAAAAAAAATGCCATTCCGGCGGTGTTCAGTGAAAGCACCGTATCAGATAAGCCCGCCCGCCAGGTCGCCCGGGAAACCGGTGCCCATTACGGTGGTGTGCTTTACGTCGACTCCTTAAGTAACGCGCAGGGACCGGTGCCAACCTATCTTGATCTGCTCAAAGTCACGACTGAGACACTGGTGCAGGGCATTAAAGCGGGAGAGAAAGCGCAATGACAGACACCATTGTGGTTTCAGGCGTCACGGTAACCTATCGCAACGGACATACTGCGCTACATGATGCCAGCTTCAGCGTGCCAGGCGGATCGATCGCCGCGCTGGTGGGCGTTAATGGCTCCGGCAAGTCAACCCTGTTCAAAGCGCTAATGGGATTTGTGCGGCTCGCCAGCGGCAGCATCTCGGTGCTGGGGATGCCGACCCGCCAGGCGCTGCGCCAGAGTCTGGTCGCCTATGTGCCACAGTCGGAAGAGGTGGACTGGTCATTTCCGGTGCTGGTGGAGGATGTGGTGATGATGGGGCGCTACGGTCATATGGGTCTGCTGCGCAGGTCAAAGCCGCATGACCAGCAGATTGTCAGTGAGGCACTCGCGCGGGTCGATATGCTGGATTATCGCCATCGTCAGATCGGCGAACTCTCTGGCGGCCAGAAGAAGAGGGTATTTCTGGCACGCGCGATTGCGCAGCAGGGTAGCGTAATCCTGCTGGATGAACCCTTTACGGGCGTAGATGTGCAGACCGAGGCCCGAATCATCAGCCTGCTGGGGGAACTGCGCGATGAAGGTAAAACCATGCTGGTTTCCACCCATAATCTGGGCTCGGTTACGGAATTCTGCGATTACACCGTGATGGTAAAAGGCACGGTTCTGGCCAGCGGCCCGACCCGGACCACTTTTACCACCGCTAATCTTGAGCGCGCGTTTAGCGGGGTATTGCGTCATGTGATGGTGAAGGGGCTGGACGATCAGATCATCACCGATGATGAACGCCCCTTTATTGCACCTCATGCCGCACGGGAAGAGGGGAGCTGAACATGGCGCTGTTACTGGAACCTTTTGGTTATCACTACATGCTTAACGCGATGTGGGTTTCCGCGATGGTAGGCGGACTCTGCGCGTTTCTCTCCTGCTATCTGATGCTCAAGGGCTGGTCGCTGATAGGTGACGCGCTGTCACACTCTATTGTTCCTGGCGTAGCGGGCGCTTATATGCTGGGACTGCCGTTTGCGCTGGGGGCATTTCTCTCCGGCGGGCTGGCAGCGGGCAGTATGCTGTTACTTAATCAGCGCACCCGTTTAAAAGAAGATGCGATTATTGGCCTGATATTTTCCTCTTTCTTTGGTCTGGGTCTGTTTATGGTGTCGCTCAATCCGACTGCCGTGAACATACAGACCATTGTGCTGGGCAACATACTGGCGATTGCACCAGCCGATATTCTCCAGCTGGCGCTGATTGGCGGGCTGTCGATTATCATTCTGCTGTTTAAGTGGAAAGATCTGATGGTCACCTTCTTCGATGAGAACCACGCACGCGCCATTGGTCTGCGGCCTGAACGGCTGAAAATCCTCTTCTTTACTCTGCTCGCAGTTTCAACCGTAGCGGCGCTGCAAACTGTTGGCGCGTTTCTGGTGATCTGTCTGGTGGTGACGCCCGGCGCGACCGCCTGGCTTCTCACCGATCGCTTTCCGCGTCTGCTGATGATTGCTGTCGCGATTGGCAGCATCACCAGTTTTCTGGGTGCCTGGGCGAGTTACTACCTGGATGGCGCAACGGGCGGCATTATCGTGGTGGCGCAGACGCTGCTGTTCCTGCTGGCATTTGTTTTTGCACCGAAACATGGTCTGCTGGCTAACCGGCGTCGTGGCCGCCATCACCCTGAAAAGGAGCCTGGCTGATGTGGATACTGGAACCGTTTCAGTTTGCATTTATTAACAGCGCACTGCTAATCGCGCTGGTCGTGGCGATTCCCTGTGCGCTGCTGTCGGTATTTCTGGTGCTGAAAGGCTGGGCGCTGATGGGCGATGCCATGAGCCATGCGGTTTTCCCGGGCATCGTGCTTGCGTGGATGGCGGGACTGCCGCTGGCGGTGGGCGCGTTTGTTGCAGGGCTGTTCTGTGCCGTCGCCAGTGGTTTCCTGCAGGACAACAGCCGTATTAAGCAGGACACCGTGCTGGGCATTGTCTTCTCCGGCATGTTTGCGGTGGGGCTAATCCTCTACATCGCCGTGAAGCCGGAAGTGCACCTCGATCATATTCTGTTTGGTGACATGCTTGGCATAACCGGCGCAGATATCATTCAGACAGCGATTATCGCATTGATCATCGTTATGGTGATTGTTGTAAAGTGGCGTGATTTTATGCTGTTCAGCTTCGATCCTCAGCAGGCGCAGGTCTCTGGCTTACCCGCCCGTCTGCTGCATTACGGGCTGCTCTGCATGGTCTCGCTGACCATTGTAGCAACGCTAAAGGCGGTGGGGATAATCCTGTCAATCTCCTTGCTGATCGCACCCGGCGCAATTGCGGTGCTGCTCACTCGTCGTTTTTCACATGCGCTGCTGGCGGCGGTTGTTGTGGCGGTAATCGTGTCACTGAGCGGCGTTTATCTTTCGTTCTTTATTGACAGTGCGCCTGCGCCGACGATTGTGGTGTTGTTTGCAGTGGTCTTTATTGTAGCCATGATCATTGCGGGGCGGAAAACCCGGCAGCTGGAACGGTTGAAACATCGTTATAACGAAAAGAGCGTCTGCGTTGATAAAAAATCCTGATGCAATAATAGGGCGTGATGAAATTCAGATTTCAGAGTGGATAGCGTCTCGTCACACTTCTTCTCATGCCTGAAAGTTGATGTTTGAAATGGCGAAAGATTCATCTTGTCGGGTCTGGCAGTGATATCCGCTCTGAGCCCGGAGCGGATAATTTAATCACTCAGTAATTATTAATGGTGGTATCAGCACAGATTCAGAGAGTTATGCGAAAAAACTAAAATAGCGCACCCCCTTAGAAATTTATGATTCCGGCAATGTATGTAGCCGGTTGAACAAAAAACACGCTTAAAAATAATTTGTATCAGAAATGTTTTTTTAACACTAACTAATTTACTGAATTTTATCATTTTAAGTGTTTATTATCATATAGTTATATTTTTATTCAGACGTCATTCTCTCTTTCTCATCTCGTCGTTTCTCCCTCATCGTCTATATATCTTTCCTGTCGCGCCGTTATTAATGGCGCGACCAGATAAAGATTTCATGGTTTTTTATTCAACCTCACTTCTTAACACCAGAGCAACATAGCAATCTCAAAAATATAACGGAAAATAATATGAAAATAGCCACGCGTCTTGTCGCAGGGTATAGCCTGCTGATCATTCTTTTTCTTCTCTGCACCGGGACGGCACTTCAAGCACTCAGGCAGGCCAGGGACGATATGGAAAACGCAGTAAATAACAAAATTTACCGCTATGAACTGATTCAGAACATGCGAAATGCGGCCAGAGACATGGCGATCGCAGTCAGGAATATTGCATTACTGAATGAACAGAATGACAGACAGCCTGAATGGAACAGGATGGTCGCTCAGAAAGCCATCTACATTCAGAACAGGGACAAACTGACTGCCAGTATGTCGCAAAACGTCTCAGCGGAAGGTAAACATGCGCTGGAGAATCTGACCTCAACGGATGAATCCGCACTGAGTTTACTCATGACGGCGGGCAGGAAAGCGATGGCGGCGCCTCAGTCCGAAACCGTTGATTACCTGCTAAAAACCGTAAGGCCAGGTCAGCGAACAATGCTGAATGCCCTCGATCGGCTTTCGACTATTCAGATGCAGGTAAGCAGGAAAACCGTTCTGGATGCCAGGGCGGCCGCTGCGCAAACGGCTACGCTGATGTCGGTGATGGTATTGATTTCTTTCCTCGTCGCTATCGCAGCCTGTTACTCCATCATTCGTATGCTCATGCGTCAGCTGGGCGGAGAGCCTGCACAGGCACAGGCGCTGGCCGCGGCAATTGCGTCGGGTAATCTGACATCGCCTGTCCTGTTACGGCACAACGATACCTCCAGCCTGCTGGCCTCGCTGGATGTTATGCAGGTCAACCTGCGCAGCATGGTAGCGAATATCAGGGATAGATCGGCATCCGTTGCACTGGCCGCGGATGAAATCTCGCAGGGGAATACAGAACTCTCATCCCGAACCGAACAGCAGGCCGCTGCCCTGCAGGAAACGGCAGCAAGCATGGAACAGCTCACCGCTACCGTAAAAAGCAATGCAAGCGGGGCACATGAGACCGCCAACTCAGCCCGTGAAACCGCGCGCCTTACCCACGCCGGGGAAGCGGATGTCAAGCGTATGGCAGAGACGATGCAAGCCATATCAATGAGCGCGACTAAAGTCCGGGACATTACCTCCGTGATTGAAAGTATTGCGTTTCAGACTAACATTCTGGCGCTGAATGCAGCCGTTGAGGCTGCACGAGCAGGAGAAGAAGGACGCGGCTTTGCTGTAGTCGCGGGTGAGGTCAGGACACTGGCGCAGCGCAGTGCTTCTTCCGCCCGGGATATAAAACTGCTGATCGAAGAAGCGGTAACGCAGGTGGAAAGCGGCGTCATGGTCGCCTCGTCAACCGGTGACAGCATGATGAAAATTGTTGGCATGGTGAATGAACTGGCTGTGTCGATGGATGCGATTTCCCTTGCCTCATCAGAGCAGATGCAGGGCATATCTCAGATCAGTGTCGCTGTGACGCAGATGGACGGCGTGACACAGAATAACGCCGCACTGGTGGAAGAATCGTCTTCAGCCTCTCAGTCGCTCTCTGAACAGGCGCACGCGCTGCGCGGCATGGTGGCCGCATTTCAGGTGTGATGATCTCTGTTGATAGCGTTCATCTGCTGAAGCTGCCGCCGGTATCCCCACCTCCGGTGGTCTGCTTTTCCGGCAGATGACGATGGGTAACAGGCATCTGTCTGTCACCCAGCGGTCAGACAACATTCGTCTTTCAGTTTCTGACTACAGGAAAAAGAGCATGAAAGGGAACAGGGGGGAGAGTAAAGATACCCCTGTTGCCTCGTGATTCCACCTGAAGTCAGCCATGCCGCCTTAATGCGCTTTATGGCCCGGCTCGAACTGAATAAGAGTGCCGCAGCCTGAGCTGGGACGCTGAGAAATCTAACTCCCGCGCTAACCATTTTAATCACGCTTCGGGTGGAAGGGCAGATGACAGCATTGTGAATGATTCGCTTAGCGCTAAGCCTGAGCAAAACTGCCTGTACTGTACCCCGCGGCACTGCCGGTTAAGCTAGTGCATAGAACTTTCGACCTGCCGTTAACGCTGGCAGACCTTGCAAAATGTAAAATAGCACCTATGTGCACTGTGCGGGGATGGTCATCGCATCATTTACTGGTGCTAAAAAACCTCACTTCAGAAAACATCTCTTCTTATTGTCGTTATCGTTTCATTTCTCTTTTTCCCCCTAAGGCGGATATTTGCCAGCCGCACCAGTTGCTCGCCTCAAAACAAATTTCTGGCCGGGCAAAAGAGGGGCTGATGACTGACGAACTGCGAAATAACAAAAATAATTAATGTTTTTCAAAAAGTAGCCGATGAAGGAATTTGCCTTAACGGACAAAGCTGCGAGCGAAAAGGGTTAAAAAATCCGCGGCTTCGCATGGGCCGTCGCGCAGGCTTTCGTCAGGGCTTCGGGGCTTGTACCCCCGCAGGTGAGTAGAGAAGCGCAGCAGCCGTGCTACGAAAAGAACGGCGCTGCTGTACAGGGATTATTTTTATGGATATGGAATTGAAATGAAAAAAAGCACCGTTGCAGTGATGATGATGGCGACTCTGTCAGGCGGAGCCTGTGCAGATACAGATCGATTTTCACCGAATTTTTCCCCGGAAAGCTTTACTGTGTCGACGTCAGCCGGGATGCTGAGTGGCAAATCTCATGAGATGGTTTACGACACCGGGACAGGCCGAAAAGTCAGTCAGCTGGACTGGAAAATAAAGAATGTTGCTATTCTTAAAGGCGAGTTATCCTGGGATGCATACTCATTTCTGACGCTGAATGCGCGAGGCTGGACCTCACTGGCTTCTGGTTCGGGTCATATGGACGACTATGACTGGCTCGATGACAACCAGTCTGACTGGACGGACCATTCATCCCATCCTCGCACAGATGTTAATTACGCCAATGAATACGATCTCAATGTAAAAGGCTGGGCGTTACAGGGCGATAACTATAAAGCCGGGCTGACTGCTGGTTATCAGGAAACCCGTCTAAGCTGGACAGCTTTTGGCGGTTCATACAATTACGATAACGGCGCTTCTACGGGTGATTTCCCAAGAGGCGAGCGCGGTATTGGCTATAGCCAGCGTTTTTCCATGCCGTATATTGGCCTTGCGGGCCAGTATCGTATTAACGACTTTGAATTTAACGCCTTATTTAAATTCAGTGACTGGGTGCGGGCACACGATAATGACGAGCATTACATGCGCGATCTTACCTTCCGGGAGAAAGTGACTCATTCGCGGTACTACGGAACATCGGTAGATGCCGGCTATTATGTCACGCCAAATGCCAAAGTGTTTGCCGAATTCACCTACAGCAAATATGAAGAAGGCAAAGGCAGTACTCAGATTATTGACAGATTCTCTGGTGAATCAGCATCCCTTGGTGGAGATGCGGCTGGTATATCAAACAAAAACTATACCATTACAGCCGGTCTGCAATACCGGTTCTGATTCGCCTCTGCATGCCAGTTGATAATGTAACGTAAAGCCCCTTTGGGGCTTTTTAAAAGTTCAGCAAAAAGATAAAAATAGTCATTTCGTATGTAAATTCACAATTAAATTAATATGCTAACTTTTTGAGATGAAATCTCATCCCGGCAGGTCTGCCTCTTTTTTTATCGTGATTGAAAATCTTATTCAGTCGATACATATCGTTAAAAGCTATTGCCGTTTTCTGATAGCGTCCAGCACAACGCATCTTAGGAAGAGAAAATAAATGCCTGTCATCCCGAATGTTATGAGAATTGCTGCGTTTTTCCCCGTTATTTTGCTCACTGGCTGTTCCACGCTGTTACCCCTTAATTACACAGATTACGAAGGTAAAGATGCAGCGACGGTGGTGGCCATCAATCCAGAGGGATTTGTGGGTACATTTTATCTTTCGGTCTATGAGAAGAAAGGCAACTGTTATGACAGGGTTGATCGTCATCAGCTGGAGTCAAATCTTATCCCCTCTGCAGGGCGAGTTATGACCGCAAAGGTCAAGCCTGGCAGGCTCATGGCTTTTCAGCAGCTCAACACGATAATGAGCGATTACGACACACAAGGAAAAAAAACGAGATTCCCGGAAAGCTATTTACTCTCACAGTGGGTTCCATTTATTCCACAACCAGGCAAACGCTACTTTCTTGATACTAAATATGGTCCTCGGGAGATTTCGGCGGATTATTCTATTACTGTTCATTCAGACCCGGCCAGAATTGCGTCTGATTTTAAAACGCTCCCTCAGAATAACTGGGATGCCAGAAATCGTTGTCAGCATCTTATAGGCGGCAGCTGATCATGATTCAACTATCACTGTAATATCGTCACACTGAAGGCATGTTAAAAAATCGGCCAGTATCGCTGACACAGGAAGGGTTTGAGCATTTCTGCCACTCTCGCAGAGGACATGTATAGCCTTTAGAAAAGACTGGCATATCAATCCGCCAGAGACCCTCTTTCTGACCAGACTTCTCATCTGAAACATGTCTGATTAAGCACACCTGAACGCGCCAGTTCTTCTGCAAGAGCTGGCGTCATCAGGTGATCAGCCTTTTCATTCCGCCTGCTATCAGCCTTGCCACTGCGACTGGCGGATGATGTCGGGGCTGCCATTTGTGGAAAAATTAGTGAGGCGGCCACATCAATCCTGTAAGCGATACAGGCTGGAAAAATCAAGTAATATATCCTTTAAATTCAATAAAATGAATTCGCTATAGCTAATGTTATATAGCGCTGCGCTTGCCTTTTTGCCTCGGATAACGCTGACTTTTTCCCGACATGCCCGCCAGATTGCTAAAAAGCTGCTAAACCTTAAGACACAGATACGCGCGTAAAGATTAGGGTTATCACGATTTTCCCCGATTTAACTCCCGTCAGAACAAAACCTATAAAAAACCATCTTTTAGCCTCCAACAAGGGGAAGCAGACAATGTCGGAAAAAATATCGCTAACAATGCAGGTCAATGGTCAGTCGCAACAGATGCAGATCGATCCGCGAGTTACTCTGCTCGACGCCCTGCGCGAGCATCTTAATCTGACCGGCACCAAAAAGGGCTGCGATCAGGGACAGTGCGGTGCCTGCACCGTACTGATTAATGGTCAGCGGGTGCTGAGCTGCCTGACGCTGGCAGCCCAGGCGGATGGTGCTGACGTCACCAGCATTGAAGGACTGGCTTCCACCGAAGGTGAATTGCATCCGGTGCAGCGCTGCTTTATGGAGAAGGATGCCTTCCAGTGCGGTTATTGCACGCCGGGTCAGATCATGTCTGCTGTTGCCTGCATCAAAGAAGGTCATGCCGGTTCTGAAGATGAGATTCGGGAATATATGAGCGGTAATCTTTGCCGTTGTGGCGCTTATCCGCACATCGTCGATGCGATTAAACAGGCCGCTGCTGAGATGGCGAAGGAGTCCGCATGAATGAATTCAGCTGGAAAGTTGCGCAGTCACCTGAAGAGGCTGCCACTCTGAAACAGCAGCCCGGCAGCCAGTTGCTGGCGGGCGGCACGACGCAGCTCGATCTGATGAAGTGCGGCGTCTTCACGCCTCCGCAGTTAATTGGCATCAGCGGGATAACGGCGCTTAAAAACCTGCAATTTGACGACGAAAAAATCACTGCCGGTGCACTGGTGACCATGAGCCAGTTGGCCGACCATCCCGCCTGCCAGCAGAATGCACCTGCCATCTATGGCAGCCTGTGGCAGGCTGCATCCCCGCAGATTCGTAATATGGCGTCATTGGGCGGGAATTTACGCCAGCGCACCCGTTGTAACTACTACCGTGACCCGGCAACGTTCCCGGCCTGCAACAAACGCAATCCCGGTTCCGGTTGCGCCGCCCTGGATGGCGTTAACAGCAATCACGCGATTCTGGGTGCCAGCGACAGCTGCATTGCGGTCTATCCCGGCGATCTGGCGGTTGCGCTGGTGGCGTTTGACGCCATTGTCGTTCTGCAGAATCAGCAGGGCGAAACCCGCCGCATCGCAATTGATGACTTCTTCCTGCTGCCGGGCGACACGCCTGATCGTGAGCACGATCTGCGCGATGACGAGATCATTGTGGCCATTGACGTGCCACAAACTGAGTCACTCCGGCACTCACACTACCTCAAAGTCCGCGACCGCAGCTCCTATGAGTTTGCAGCAGCCAGCGCGGCCGCAGGCTTCACGCTGGAAAACGGCGTGATGCGTGACGTGCATATCGCGCTCGGCGGCGTCGCGACCAAACCCTGGCGCGTCCGATCGGTCGAGCAGGCGCTGGAAGGGCAGCCGTTTAATGAAGAGAGGGTGTTTCAGGCGGCAGAACGGATTATTCAGGAGACGCAGGCGCTGACCCACAACGCGTACAAAGTAAAACTGGCACCGCGAGTCATTGCACGCGCGCTAATGGCAGCAGGAGAAACCGCATGAGTGAAGTAAACGACAAAGCGCGTCCGGATGTGATCAACGCGAACTCAGCGGCAGACACCCGGGTTGAAGGCCTGGGCGCTGCCCGCTCGCGTGGCGATGGTAAAGTGAAAGTTACCGGTGAAGCGCGTTATGCGATTGAACATCAGCCGGAAAATCCACTCTACGGCGTGGTGATCCAGTCTACGGTTGCCAGCGGCCGCATCAGCCGCATGTCGACGGAAAAGGCGCAGCAGGCCGCAGGCGTGCTGGCGGTGTATACCCATCTGAATACGCTGAAGATCAACAAGCCCACGGCGATTGCCGATGGCGGCGCGGCGCAGTCAACCTACACCCCGATTCAGGACGATGTGATTATTCACAACGGTCAGAATATTGGTCTGGTTGTCGCCGAAACGTTTGAGCAGGCGACCTATGCCGCCTCGCTGGTGGAAGTTGAATATGAAACGTCCGATGCACTGATTTTTGCTACCGATGAGGGCGTGGAGCCGAAACCGCTCCCGAAGCAAGATATCGATATCGGCGATGCCGAGTCGGCTATGCAGCAGGCTGAGGTACGCCTGAGCCAGCGTTACACCACTCCGCGTGAATACAACATGCCGATGGAGCCGCACGCCTGTGTGGCGGAGTGGCAGGATGGGCGCATTACCGTCTGGGAGCCAAGCCAGTGGGTAGCCGGCGCGCAGGTGGAAATTGCCGAATGGATGGGCATTGAGGTGGAAAACGTGCGGATCATCTCACCGTATGTCGGCGGTGGATTTGGCTCTAAGCCGGTGCCTTACACCCACGTTGCGCTGGCGACAGTCGCCTCGCGGGCACTGCAGCGCCCAATCAAAGTGTCACTGACCCGCCCGCAGACGTTCACCGGGCTTGGCGGGCGTCCGGCGACCTCGCAGCAGCTGGAGCTGGGCGCATCGCGCGACGGCAAAATCCAGGCGATTATCCAGCGCAGCTTCAGTGAAACGTCACTCATCGACGTCTTTGCCGAGAACTGCAGCAAAGTCACCGCCCGCATGTATGCGGTAGGCAATGTCTCCGCCCGGCATCAGGTCAGGCCAATCAATACCGTGACGCCAGGCTGGATGCGCGCACCAGGTGAAAATCCAAGTGCCTTTGGACTGGAAGTGGCGATGGATGAGATGGCCTATGCCCTGAACATCGATCCGCTGGAGCTGCGTCTGCGCAACTGGGCAGATAAAGATTATCAGCTCGACCTGCCGTGGA
This sequence comes from Pantoea sp. F_5, assembly GCF_008631595.1. Classification (NCBI taxonomy): domain Bacteria; kingdom Pseudomonadati; phylum Pseudomonadota; class Gammaproteobacteria; order Enterobacterales; family Erwiniaceae; genus Pantoea; species Pantoea sp. F_5. The sequence goes on along the minus strand of NZ_VWUO01000010.1, from coordinate 193,771 downwards.
GTTCTCGCCGTCTGAAAGAAGCCTATCAGAAAGGCGCAGAAGCCTTTGGCTGGGACAATCGCATCATGACGCCGCGCTCAATGCGCGAAGGGCGTGAACTGATTGGCTGGGGCATGGCCTCCGGCACCTATCCGGTCAACAAACTTCCTGCTGAAGCGAAAATTATCCTGACGCCGCAGGGCAAATTTGTGGTGCAGTGCGGTGGTGCAGATATCGGCACCGGGACCTATACCATTCTGGCGCAGACCGCTGCGGACATTCTGGGTGTCGCCTCTACCACCATTGAAGTAGAGCTGGGTGACACCGAGCTGCCGCGCGCGGGTGTAGCGGGCGGATCGCAGCTGGCGGGTAACGTGACCGCGGCGGTGAACGACACGGCCAAACGGATGCGCGATCAGCTGCTGAAGCTGGCCAGTGAACTGCCACAGTCGCCACTGAAAGGCACGCCTGCGTCTCAGCTCACGCTGAAAGGCAACGGGGTACAGCATAATCAGCGTAGCGATCTCGCCGTTTCCTTTGCTCAGCTGGCGACGCTGGCCCCGGCGGAGAGTCTCACCGTGAAAGGCGGCACCTTCCCGGACGATATGTCAGAAAGCGAGCGCGACAAGATGGTGCGTAATCTTAATGACGGCACCCGCCCCGAAAAATTCTCTGCCCATAGCTGGAGTGCGCAGTTTGTTGAGGTCCGGGTCGATGAAGATTTCGGTACCATTCGGGTTAAACGGATGGTGGCAGCGCTCGACAGCGGTCGTCTCTATAACCCGAAACTGGCGCGCAGCCAGTGGATTGGCGGCATGATCATGGGGGTGGGTCAGGCGCTGATGGAGGAGGGCATCGTCGATCCGCGTAACGGTCGGGTAATCAATAATAACCTCGCAGACTACCTGGTGCCGGTTAATGGCGACATCCCGAGCATTACGACCATCAACGTGGGCGAGCCTGATTTCGAGGCGACCACAATGGGCGGCAAACCGGTGGGTGAACTGGGTATTGTCGGCGTTGCGGCAGCGATCAGTAATGCGGTGTTCCATGCCACCGGCAAGCGCGTGCGCGACCTGCCGATTACGCTCGACAAGCTTATCTGAACCGGTTCCTGACCTGCTGCCAGCAGGCCGGACTGTGGTTATGCGGGCGCGGGCTAAGCCTGCGCCCGTTTTTCACGCATAGCGGAGAAAGAGAGTGAAGATTGCGCTGATTGTACTGGCCGCCGGGCTGAGTCAACGTTTTCGCCAGCAGGCGGGCGGGCATAAGCTGCTGGCTGATCTTGAAGGCAAAGCGGTATTGCAGCGCACGCTGGAGCAGGCCGCTGCCAGCGGGCTTGACCTGTTCGTGGTGACCCGTCCCGACGCACTGGCAATCCAGTCGCTTTGCTCGCGGGCGACTGTCGTGCTGTGCGACAGCGGCGGGCTTGGCGAGTCCATCACGGCGGGCGTGAATGCCAGCCGTGACTACGACGGCTGGCTGATTGCGCTGGGCGATATGCCGTTTGTGACGCCCGAAAGTTACCGCGCCGTCAGTACCGCGCTGGCGCATGCGCCGATCGTCAGGCCATTTATTGAGGGCAAGCCGGGCCATCCGGTGGGTTTTCAGAATCACTATTTCCCAGTACTGAGCACGTTACAGGGCGATGCCGGACGCCAGGCGATAGTGAAGTCACAGGCCGTCCCGCTGGAGCTTCACGATCGCGGTTGCCTCTGTGATATCGATTTCCCTTCTGATCTGCAGCTGATAAAGGAATTTTCATGATAACGCTGGATCAACGCGTGATTAATGCAGCACTGAGCAGTTGCCAGGCGGGCCAGCAGGTCTGGCTCTGCACGGTGCTGCGCACCTATGGCTCTTCGCCGCGCGCACCCGGGACACTTATGACGGTTAACGAAACCGGCGCGTATTGCGGATCGCTGTCAGGCGGTTGCATCGAAGAGGACTTTCTGGCGCAGCTGGCGGCGGGGGCGTATCGCGCCAGCAGTCAGCGGGTACGCTACGGTGAGGGCGGGATGCGTCCTGACGTCAGCCTGCCGTGCGGCGGCAGTCTGGAAATCGTCATTGAGTTTTTGCCGCCCGATGATGCCACGCTGGCGCTGCTGACGGCGATGCAGCGTGCGCTGAGCGGGCAACAGCCGCTGGTAAAAATAATACGGCCAGGCGAGCGCGCGCAGTGGGAGGCGATAGCCGCCGACAGGAGGCTGCCCGCACTGGATGCCAGCGAGCAGCAAATGTTATTGCCGGTAGGCGCGATTCCGGAACTCCTGATCGCGGGCTACTCCAGCGTGGCACATGAGTGCATCCGGCTGGGACAGATGCTGGGCTTTCACGTGCGGGTCTGTGAGCACCGACCGGAAATGCGAACGGAGCTGGAAAGTCACTTCAGCGACGCGGATAACGTGACGCTGGTGTCACAGCATCCGGCGCGCTGGCTGGAGCTGAACGGGGCGCACGCCGCGGTGGCGATTGTGGCACTGACCCACGATCCGCGCATTGATGACCTGACGATGATGGAGGCGATTGCAACCCCCGCATTCTACATCGGCATCATGGGTTCGGCGAAAAACAGTGAGAAACGACGGGCACGTCTGCAACAGTTCGCCGGGATGGATCGGGCCGAGCTGGACCGCATCCATGCGCCCATCGGCCTGCCTATCGGCAGCAAGACCCCGGCGGAGATTGCGGTGTCGGTCATGGCCGATATCGTCCGGGTGAAGAATAACGGGCAGTCAACTGCCTGAGCCCGCCGTCTTCTCAGGGGCCAGCCGATAAAGATAGCTGCCGGAATAAGGGATAGGCAGGAAATTACGAAACAACTGCTGTAACGTCTGCTCGGGATCGACGTCGCGGAACAGCTGCGGATAGAGCGTGGTAGCAAAGAATTCGGTCGCTACGACGTGCCACGGACTCAGGTAAAAGTTGTGCCAGATAGCTCCGGTATGCCCCTCCCGTAGCGCGGTCAGCTGCTTCAGCGCATTCTGCTGACCGGTCAGTGCCAGCAGGCTCTGCCGGGTCTGCAGCGTGGTGACGGCGGGGCCGAGCTTCAGCGCGCTCACCTCATCGGCGCTGCCGGTGCCGGTGGCAAAGTAGTACTCCGGCTGGGCCACAATCACGCTCTCCTCACTCAGCCGTCCGAACACGCCTTTGATCTGCTGGCTGGCGATGTTATTGCCACCAGCAAACGTCAGCAGCTCACCCAGATTGCCATTCACCGAGGTGACGCAGCATTCGCTGCGTCGTCCAAGATGTAACTGTAACAGCACGGACGGTTTCGGGCCGTGATAATCCGCCAGCCGATCGGCAATGCGCTGCATGTGGCTGCGGTAGAAGTGATTAAACTCAGCCGCGCGCTGCGGCTGATTTAGCACCTCACCCAGCAAAGTGATGCTGCGCTCGGTGTTTTTCAGCAGATTAACCCGCAGATCGATCTTCACCACCGGGATATGCGCCGCAGCGAGCATCTTCTCCAGCACGGCGCTGTTTTCACTGTCGCGCGCCAGCTGCGGCAGGATCACCACATCGGGTTTAAGTGCGATGACCTGTTCGGAGTTCATATCGTTAACGCCATCCAGCCCCACCACGGGAATCGTCTCCATTTGCGCAAACTGGCGGGCAAAAATCTGCCAGGTTTGAGGATCGTACTTTTTCAGATCCTGCGGCCAGCCGACAATATGCTGCAGCGGATTACCGGGCGTCAGCAGCGCGACGCTGTAGAGCATCCGGCTTTCACCCAGCACAATGCGCTGCGGATGGTCGGGAATCGTGACCTGGCGACCGGTGATGTCGGTCAGTGTTCGGGCATGTGCGCCAGCACTGAACAGCATCACGGTGATCGTCAGCAGCACTGCGCGTAGCGAGTTAAAATTCAACACGGGCCTGTACCACCAGGTTACGGGTTTCGCCTTCACGGACGCGCAAATTGCCGCCGCTTGAACTGTAGTAGTGCTGGTTAAACAGATTATTGATATTCAGACGCAGCTGGGTTTTTTCACCGAACAGGCGGTTGTTCCATACCACGAAGCTGTCTGCCACTACATAGTCGGGCAGGGTGAAGCTGTTATCAGGATCGCCCGCACGGCTGCCGACATAGCGCGCACCGCCGCCGAGCCTGAACGTGCCGGGCAGGGCGGTGATCTGCATATCATGACTCAGATAGAGCGCACCGGCATGACGCGGCGCATTCTGCAGGCGATTGCCGTTGTTATCCGGATTCACACGGTCGCTGACGATCTCTGCCTGATCATAGCTGTAGTTCGCACTCAAATCCCAGCCGGGTGCGATTTCACCGTTAAGCTCAAATTCAGCGCCGCTCGAACGGGCTTTATCAATCGCTCGCGTGCTGCCATTGATGTTCAGCGACATCGCTTTTTCATCAATCCGGTAGAGCGCCACTGTTGCCAGCAGTGTCGGCGATAGCTGCCATTTGCTGCCGACTTCCCAGCTCGTACCCTGTTCCGGCTTGCCAACATTACCGTCATCATCCACATCGGTGGATGGCGTAAACGATTTGCTGACGCTGGTGTAGAAAGAGAGGTCAGGCGTGAGTTTGTAAATCACCCCGGCCTGCGGCAGAAACTTATTGCCCTCATCGTTCAGAATTTCTGACTGGGGATTAACGCCGCGGGAGGCGCGCTGTTCATAATGCTGATAACGGCCGCCCAGCACCACTATCCAGTCCTGTGTGAGTGAAATACTGTCTTTGGCGTAGAGTGATCGGCTATGAATACGGTTCAGGTTGTTGGCCCCGGTAGTGTTTTCAGTGCTGTCATCTGTAACCGGTGACAGCATGTCATAGTCGGGATTGAAGTAGTTGAACTGGCGGTTGACCTTACCCTGATACTGATGGGCGCGATAAGTCTGATTCATCTCATAATCAGTGCCTGCCACAAGTGCATGTTGCATGCCCAGAATCTCCGGGTTGCCCAGCAGATCCCAGCTCACATATTTGGTTTTGTGGTTAAATCCGCGATTGGCATCGGCGCGACGAGTCACCACGCCCGTGCTGGCATTGACCGCCGTTACGCGCACCTCATTGTTGTCATAGCGCCGTTGATTCCAGCCCAGGGTGAGCCGGGTGCGCCACTCATCATTAAACTGCCAGTCATAGTGGGCATTCAGCGTTTTGTTATGGCCCCAGGCGTGGTTGGCTTTGTCATCCAGACGATCTTTGTAAGCAATATCGATCGGCCTGCCGTCGATAAAGGCCGTGCCGCGGTCGTAGGGAATGTCATAACGGTAGTCGGCATAGCTGATCAGAAAGCTGGCCTGCTCGCCAAACCATTGCAGAGAGGGTGCCAGCAGCGTGTGCTCTTCGCTGCCAAAGTTGCGCCAGTAATCCTGATTCTGCTTTTCGGCGATGAGCCGGAAGGCAAAACCATTGCCCAGCGGGCCGGTGACATCCAGCGTACCTGCACCGCCACCTTCACTGACATAACGTCCGGTAACGCTGGAGTGCCAGCTGTATTGCGGTTTTTTGCTGACCACATTGATAATGCCGCCCGGATTCTGAATGCCATACAGTAGCGAGGAGGAGCCTTTCAGCACCTCAACCCGTTCGGTCGTGGCATCAAAATTGAGCCCCTGACTGCTGCGGATGCCATCCCGGTAGACCGACCCATCAGCGTTACTGCCAAAACCGCGTCGTACAAAGCCATCTTCGGTACCCGCCAGCGTGTTGGCCTCTGAAACGCCGCTGACAAAGCGCATCGCATCCGCCAGTGAGCTGGCCTGGAAATCCTCCAGCTGCTGTTGTGTCACCACGCTGACCGATTGCGCCTCATTGAGTCGCGCCGTCGGCATTTTGCTGGTAACGCTGCTCTCGCTGGCGCTGTAATTTCCCTCTGAGTTAGCATCGGCGGTCACGGTTATATCCGAGGCGCTGTCGGCGGCTGCATTGACCTGCGGCATCATCATGCTTCCGCAAATCGCCACGACCAGAGCGGGGTGCCGGGCCGGATATCGCGAGTCTCTGTTTTTCATTTTTCTTTTCGTGTCTGTTTCTGGCAGTTTCTGAAGCAAATTCGCCCTGATGACTGGCTGTTATACAGGGCTTCCCTGGAGGTGGTCTGCAATATGCAGCGCTATAAGCAGAAGAGAACGGCATTCGGTTTCAGACATCATTATGTTGCCCGGACGACAATGCTTCTCATCTGTAATTGATAATCATTCAAACATTCGGTAGTGTAGTAGTAAATATAATTTGAACAGAATTTACTACATTTTTGCCGTATCGATTTTTAATGGCTCACAGTTCAGGCGACTGATTTATTTTATTGAAAATAATAATTATTATTTCATGTCGAGATGACAGGATATTTTTAAACCCTATCATTTGCAGGTGAAATCCAGCATGGCATCACGCTTTCACTACATTTTTTACTGTGAAATGTCCTCCATTAACCCGATCGGTAATAAGCCTTTCGGACCTGTAACGCGAGCAGCAGGAACAACATGAAACAGAACCGGCCAGGTAAAAACAGGGTGGATGTAATGGCAGAGCGTCTTCGCGCCCGCGAAAAGCAGCTTTCTCCTCGTCTGCTGGCTGTGGCGCGTTATATCGATCAACAGCGTGAAACGGTACTTGAAAGCACGGCGATGGAAATCGCCGTGGCGAATGCTACCTCTGATGCCACCGTGATTCGTGCTATTCAGGCACTGGGATTTAGCGGGCTGCGCGACCTTAAACAGACGCTCAGGAGCTGGTTTGGTGCCTCGCTGACCTCGGAAGATAAGATGATCACCACGGTCAGTGAGGTGACCAGTGACGTAAACAGCGCCATCGACTTTGTACTTGCGGGCCACCGGCATGCCTGTGAGGTGCTGTCGCAGCCGCAGAACCGGGTGGCGATGGCAGACGCCGTGGCGCTACTGAGTGAGGCGCGGGAAGTGGCTATTTTTGGCATTAACGCCTCAGGGATTCTGGCCGACTACAGCGTGCGGTTGCTGAACCGCATCGGCCTGCCCGCCTTTTCGCTTAATCGCGCCGGGATTGCGCTGGCAGAGCAGATGCTGGCGCTACAGCGTGGCGATGTGCTGATAATGATGGCGCAACAGTCGGCGCACCGGGAAGGGACCACCGTAGTGCGAGAGGCGAAACGGCTGGATATCCCGATTATTCTGCTCACCAACGCCACCGACTCTTTTTTTGCACGCGAGGCGGATGTGGTGATCAATGTGCCTCGCGGTGGCGAGAAGGGAAGGATTCCGCTGCACGGCACCATTATGGTCTGTCTGGAGATGCTGATCCTGTCGGTAGCTTCGGCGCTGCCGCAGCGCACGGTTAAAACCATGAAACGGTTACAGGATTTCAACCGCGGGCTAAAACCTGCCAGCAAAAAGTAGCCTGCTTAACTGCGTCATGACCGGAGTTTTCCGGTAAAAACTGGCTCACCTTTAAGTCAAATTTCTCCGCTTTGCGAGCGCGATCGCGTCTTTTCATCAGCCCGTTTATCAGGGCGACTACGCTTACAGCGTGCTGTGCCTCCGGGTGCGGCTTTTACTCTTTCTCACTCACTTTGTTTTGTGCGGAGCTGCTGATGAAACCCCTTCACGCGCAATACCTTTTCTGTTGTGCCACCCTGAGCCTCCTGTCGCCGCTGCCTGCGCTGGCATGGAGCGATCTCACCGTCTTTGGCGACAGCCTGAGCGATGGCGGAAATGTAGGACGCTTTACTTATGATGGTGCGACCCATCCGCTCTATGACGAGATCCTGGCGCAGTCGCTGGGCGACACGCTGCGTCCTTCAACCCAGGGCGGTAACAACTATGCCGAGGGCGGTGCCGTCGCAGTGCCCGCGATCAATCCGCTGTTCAATACGCAGGATCAGCTTGATCGTTACCTTGCAGCGCGCGACGGACGAGCCGATCCGGACGGACTCTATATTCACTGGATTGGCGGCAATGACTTAGCGGCGGCAGCTCTTGCGCCGCTCGCTGCACAGCAGATAGTGGATAACAGCGCCAGCGCGGCGGCCTCACAGGTCAGCCGGTTACTGGATGCCGGAGCCGGCACGGTCATTGTTCCGACGGTGCCGAACGTCGGGGCAACGCCCGCGCTGCTTCAGGCGATTCTGCAGGTGCTGGGTCCGGCCGCGCAGCCTGCCACCGCAGCGCTGTTTCAGTCGCTGAGCACCACCGCCACGCCCGACCGTGCCGCCAGAGAACAGGCGATTGAAACCGCGCTTAATGAGGCAGCTGGTCAGGTCTCATCGATTCCGCTGATCCGCGATGCGCTTGCGCAACAGCTGATCGCCGCCTGGCAGTTGCTGAGTCAGGAGGCGGCGGCGCTCACCGATAGGTACAACCAGGCGGAGGAACAGGGACTGGTAGCGGCACGCGGCAATATCGCGCGGGTGGATATCAATGGCCTGTTTAATGAGGTGATTGATAACCCGCGCCTGTATGGGCTCAGCAACACGGCGGGCATGGCGTGTCCGCCCGGCGTCTCATCCATGGACTGCACCGCCTCGACGCCAGGATTTTCGCAGTCACAGCAATATCTGTTCGCCGACCGGCTACATCCCAGCCCGGCAGTGCATGCGCTGATCGCCGATTATATTCAGTCAGTGCTGAATGCGCCGCTGCAGGTGGCTGCGCTAATTCAGGCACCGTCGATGCTGGTGGGCGATGCGCAGAATACGCTGGATGGACATCTGCAACAGCAGCGTCAGCAGCCCGCCAGCGCTGGAGAGTTTACAGTTTTCGGTGGCTATGCCGGACAGCAGCGAGATTTCCGCGGTGACAGCCTGCTGGATGGGGATGCGACAAGCGCGACCGGCACCGTGGGAGTAGGCTACCAGCTGACCGAACACTGGCAGGCCGGTGCAATGCTCTCTGCCACCTCGCAACGACAGGATCCCTCGTCGCGCTTTGATTATCGTTTACGTGGCAATCTTGTGGCGCTGTGGAGCCAGTTAAATTATCTGGATCGGGGATGGATTAATGCAGATGCCCATTACGCCGATCTTAACTTTGATGATATTGAGCGTAAGGTCAGGCTGGGACCGGCGACCCGCACGGAGAAAGGCAGCAGCGACGGCAACGTGCTGGGAATGCGGGTGCAGACCGGCTGGGATTTACCGCTGGGCCGCTATGTCACTACCGGCCCGATGGCGAGCTATGCGCTCGACTATACCCAGGTGGATGGCTACAGGGAAGAGGGCAACAGCAGTACCTCGATGCGCTTTGGTGACCAGACGCTGCACGCCCAAATCGGCTCGGTGGGCTGGCGTATCGACAGCAAAGATCTCGTGATCAATCCCTGGGCGCAGGTCAGCTACAACCATCAGTTCGGTGACAGCGACGCTGCTGTTACTGCCGGATTGAAATCGACCCGTACCGCTTTTACCCGCAGCAGTGGCTCACGGGATGATAACTGGATTGACATGGCTCTGGGTGCGAGCGTGCCAATTGGCACATCGGTGAACGCGTTTGCCGGCGTTTCAGCGGTGACAGGTAACAGCGACTACCATCAGGTGACCTGGAACGTCGGGCTTAACGCCCGTTTTTGAATAATAAGTTGTATCAAAAAGCCGTGCAGGGATCGTCTGCCGCTGTCTGAAACGTTGCGGCAGACGATGTTGCGCGTTGTTCGTTACGCCGTGGCGACAGAGCGTTGAATTCGCCTGGGGCGCGCGGTTTTCACACTTCGACCAGTGCCGCCTGCGCCTCCAGCTCACGAACGCGCGGTATCACTTCGCGGCCAAAGAACTCAACCTCTTCATGAAAGTGGAGAAACGCCAGCAGCAGCAGATCGACACCGGCCTGCTTCAGTTCGAAAATCCGTTCAGCAATCTGCTGGGGGGTGCCAATCAGATTGGTTTTGAAGCCGTCATTGTACTGCACCAGATCCTCAAACGACGATTTTGCCCAGTTTCCCTCTCCTTCGGGTGAGGCACTGCCTGCATTTTTGACCTCATGCTGGAAGCCTTTCACCGCATCCGGGTTGGCTTTGCTGATGATCTCCTGAAGTACCGCCTGCGCCTGCTGTTCACTTTCACGCGCAATCACAAATCCATTCAGTCCCACTCTGACCTGATGTTGATTGCGTGCCGCTTTTTCACGGATATCCGCGATCTGCAGACGGACGCCGTCCGGCGTATTCCCATTAGTGAAATACCAGTCTGACACCCGGGAAGCCATGTCACGTGCCGCACGTGAGCTGCCGCCCTGGAAAATTTCCGGTAACGGAGACAACGGCTTAGGTTTCATGGCGTAATCGCGAAAGCGATAAAAATCACCTGCAAAAGTAAAGTTCTCTTCGCGCCAGATGCCTTGCAGGCAGCGAATAAACTCTTCTGAGCGCAGATAGCGCTCTTCGTGGTCGAGCCAGGGTTCACCAATCGCTTTGAATTCGCCCCGGAACCAGCCACTGACAATGTTAACGGCGATACGTGGCCCATAGAGATGGCTGATGGTGGCGATCTGCTTTGCCGCTAATACCGGATTCCATGGGCCAGGCAGCAGCGCGGCGATCACTTTCAACCTCGAGGTGTGACTGAGCAGATCCTGTGAGAAGGTGACTGATTCGTGCTGGTTATCTGCACCATATCCGGCCGTAAAGCGGATCTGCGTCAGCGCATAATCAAACCCCGCCTGTTCGGCGATCTGCGCCAGCTTACGATTGTAGGCGGCGTCCCAGCGGGTTCGCTGCTCTATCTGACTGATCACCAATCCGCCTGAGACATTCGGAACCCAGTAGGCGAACTGTAAAGGCTGTGAAGCGGACATAGTCTCTCCTTATATAGCTGAATTAATGTGGTACTCATTTTTTCCAAACTTTCAGATATAACGAAAAGCCAAGCAGTAAACGTGCCATAAAGTAACTTACTGTTTTTATTGCAGTAAACAGCCTGGGGCGAGCCGGTCGTGTTGCAAATGCGGCACGGCTGAGACAACCGGGTTGCCAATGCAGCAGGGATGCCTGGAAGGAGGTGTGAACGGCGAATGCACTCCGTCACGCTATTGACGGCAACAGTGCCAGAATGTCAGTAACGCCGGACATGCTGTGATAACGTAGCGAAGCGCGACACGATTAGAGCCGGAGGGGAAAATGATAGTCAGACAGGCATCACCTGAAGAGGCGCATCGTTTATGGAATATCCGAAATCAGGCACTTCGTTACGGCTGCCAGCAGGTCTATCCACCCGATGTGCTCGCGGCCTGGACGCCGGACCGCATGCCCGCCAGCTTTCCTGCGATGATCCGCGTCAATCCCTTTTTTGTGATTGATGGCCCGGACGGCACGCCGGTGGCTACGGGTTCGCTGGATCTCGCCGCCGCCAGTGTTGAGGCTATTTTTACGCTGCCCGATTTCACTGGACAGGGAATGGCTGGCCTGATCATTGACACCATCAAAGCGGAGGCGCGGCAGCGTGGCTACCACCAGTTGACCCTTGCGTCGACACCGAACGCCGTCAGCTTTTATGAGCAGCATGGCTTCCATTCGCTGGGGGAAAGTCTCTATCCGTCAAAGCTGGCGGGCAGTGCCTTGCGCTGTATGGCGATGGCGATTGAGCTATAAATGCCTGCTGCGGCAAGGCTGGCGAAATGCGGCAAAAGTTTCCCGCGCAAAGACTTCGCAAGCCCACGCCGGTAAGGTATAGTCCGCGTTTTTTGGAGGAATCATGCTGACTGGCTCATCAACACGTCTTAATAAATACATCAGCGAGAGCGGTATCTGCTCCCGTCGTGACGCCGATCGTTACATCGAGCAGGGCAACGTTTTCATTAACGGCAAACGCGCCTCTGTGGGCGCGCAGGTATTTGCAGGCGATGTGGTGAAGGTCAACGGTCAGCTGATTGAACCGCGCGATGAAGACGATCTGGTGCTGATTGCGCTGAATAAGCCGGTGGGCATCATCACCACCATGGAAGAGGGCGAGCGGGATAACATCAGCGACTTCGTCAATCACAGCAAGCGCGTCTTCCCGATTGGTCGCCTCGACAAAGATTCTCAGGGCCTGATCTTCCTCACCAACCATGGCGATCTGGTCAACAAGATCCTGCGCGCCGGTAACAATCACGAAAAAGAGTATGTTGTTACCGTCGACAAGCCGATCACCGATGAGTTTATTGCCGGGATGAGCGCGGGCGTGCCGATGCTGGGCACGGTGACTAAAAAGTGCAAAGTGAAAAAGGAAGCGCCATTTGTCTTCCGTATTACGCTGGTACAGGGTCTGAATCGCCAGATCCGTCGCATGTGTAAGCATTTCGGCTTTGAAGTGACGAAGCTTGAGCGCACCCGCATCATGAACGTCAATCTCAAGGGATTGCCGCTCGGGGAATGGCGCGACCTCACCGATGACGAACTTGTTGAGCTGTTTAAACTGCTGGAGAACTCCTCTTCAGAAGACAAACCCGCGAAGAAAGCCAAAGCTCCGGCTAAAACGTCGACCGCGAGAAAACCGCAGAAGAATGGTGCCAGACCCGCTGAAAAAGCGGATGCGGCTGGTGCCTCGCGCAAGCGCTTTGTCCAGCCGGGACGTAAAAAGAAAGGGCGCTAAACCCAGCCCGATGCAGAGAGCGATATTCTCGCTCTCTGTGCTTTCACGGACGCATCACGGAATAACGCGCGCCGCCCGAAAGCGGGCAAACAGATCGCAGAACATCGCATCCGTCGCGCGATAACCGTGAAAGCCTGCCCGCCGCAGCTTACTGCCGTCGCCAAACATGTCGTAATTCCAGCCGAAAACAAAATCAGCGAAAGCACCGTCACTGAGTGCCAGAATATCCGCTTCAATTAAGGCGTGCTCCACGGCGATTTGCCGCCACAGCAAACGATAATCCTGAAACAACTGCCGGAATGACAGCGAGACCGGCGGCGCAACCTCCAGTTCAAACCACGCTGCAATCACCGGCCACAGCTCACTCCAGCGCCAGAGATCACCATTGTTAATATTGAACGCCTGATTGCGTGCGTCAGGGCTGCGTGAAGCCCAGAGGGTGGCACTGGCCAGCAGTTCAGCATCGGTAAAATCGACCATGCTGTGCCAGGTTTCCGGCGAACCGGGAAAACGGAAAGGCAGTCGCGCTGCGCGACAGATCGATGCGTAGAGCGCCAGGCTCAGCGCCAGATTCATGCTGTTTCCATGCCGGTCACTGCCAACAACACCAGGGCGTACTGCGCTCCAGTGCCAGGCTTTACCCTGCTGTTGTGCGCTCAGCCAGTTCAGCTGTGCGGCGTTGAACTCAGCCCCCGGCACGCCGGGATCGCTTTCCCGCGCCGGGGTTTTGAATCGGCCCAGATGTGCGCCATACACCTTGTATCCCTGCATCAGACTGACATGCTAAAGGGGGGCGACATCCTCCATTTCCTGAACCAGATTCTGCAACATGGTGAGATTCGGTCCCACCATCGCCGCCCAGTCAGCAGCATTCAGCCAGGCGCTGTAGAAGATATGCGTAACGTCGGTGAGTGATGCCAGCCGTTGCTGGCTTTGCAGCCGATCGCGCAGATCCACCGCAATCGTCTCTATGCCGTCTGTGGCAGACCCTGAGCGATGACTCAGCGCGATTACCTGCCACTGGTCTGCGACCAGCGCCTGAGTCAGTTGCTGACCCACAATTCCACTGGCACCCGCTACCAGCGCAACCTGTTTACCCTGTGTTGTTTTCATGATTGTTATCCGATTAATAAAGAAGCCGCATTCTCACCTGCGTTAAATTCTGATTAAATCCCCTAAACCGGATATCACTTATCAGGAAAATCAATAAATGCAGAACAAACTGACTGCGATTCAGACCGTCGTCAGGGTGGCGGAAGCGGGTTCCTTTTCGGCGGCAGCACGACAAAACGGCATGAAGCAGTCGGCTGTCAGCCAGCAGATTGCCGCGCTGGAGGAGGCGCTGGGCGTGGTGCTGCTACATCGCACCACGCGAACCATGGCGTTAACGGAGTCGGGTCAGCATTATCTGCAACAGGTCAGGCAACTGCTTGGTGCGATGGATGAACTGGAGCAGCAATTGCGGCCCGGCTCGCAGCCGCTTCACGGCAGAGTGCATATTCAGTTGCCGAGCGGCATCGGTCAGCGACTGATGCCGCATCTGATCGCTTTCCAGCAGGCGCATCCAGCGCTGCGTCTGAATATAGCGCTGGAGGATCGCCTGTCGGATCTCGTTGCGGAGGGCGTTGATGTGGCCATCCGTCTCAGCGAGTCGCCACCTGCCACGCTGGCTGCCCGTTCGCTGGCCACGGTTGAAACCGTGCTGGTGGCTTCCCCTGAGTGGCTAGCGCGCAACGATCCGCCGCAGACACCCGATGACCTTATGCGCCATCCACATATACGTTTTAGCGGTATAGCGACTGATGCGCCGCTGCAACTGATCTCTGCGACCGCGAAGGTCTCGGTCCCGGTGGAAAGCGTGTTTCGGTCTAATAACAGCGATGCCTTGATGCAGGCCCTTGAAGCCGGCCTCGGGATCGGCGGCTTACAGACGTTGCCTGGCGCAGAGGCGCTGGCCTCCGGCCGACTGGTGCGGGTGTTACCGGACTGGCGACTGCCCGACCGCTATCTTTATGCCGTGTTCCCGGATGCCCGTTTTATTCCTGATAAGGTCCGTAAGCTGGTCGGGCGGTTGAGTGAGGTGGTGCGGGTAGCAGGGCAAAACGTCAGTTGATGGGCGCTGGAAAAAGAACAGACTCTGTTTGAAGTGTCCCCAACTTAAGGATAAAATATCCCCCGCGCGAGGATAGGGAATACACTGTACATGGACGCATTATTCATTGAGCTTTCCAGTTTTCAGAAATACCGGGCTGACTATCTGAGTGATGATCAGTATCGGCGATTTCAAAACATGTTGCTGGCTGACCCTGAAAAGGGTGACGTGATACCGGATACCGGTTGACTGCGTAAGGTTCGTTACAGGGATGAGCGCCGGCACAAGGGTGCCAGAGGTGGCATCAGAGTTATCTATTACTGGATGGACGAACAAGGCCAATTCATCCTGTTTACCATCTACGATAAAGATCAACGCGACGATCTAACGAAGCAACAACGTGATGCCCTGGCGACTGCGTTGAATATGATCAAAAAAGGGTTGAGACATGACTGAACGCGATATTTTCAGTGAACTGATGACGGGTATGCAGGAGCTCAAGGATCATCAGGAGGGCAAAATCACCCTGAAGAGTCATAAGGTTACTAAGCGCGCCCCTATGACCATTGCGCCGCAAGAGCTGCGTGACGTACGTGAAAAACTCAACCTCTCCCAGGCCGTCTTTGCTCATTATCTTCACACTGGCGAGACGACTTATCAGAACTGGGAACAGGGCAGAGCCAGACCTAATGCCCAGGCGGTTTTATTAATTCGCATGGTGCAACAGAACCCGGAAGCGCTTAAAACCCTCGCTAAGCTCTGATATCGACGTCCGGATGCCAGGCGCATTTTTTCACATATGCGCCTGGCATCCGATGTCCGGCGGGCTAACACAGCCTTCTCTTTCGCCTGACCAGACAGCGCTTTTCCCACCATAAGCCAGATTTTGAAAGACCCATATTCAGAGCAACGACACTTTTCACCCTGATCAGGGCGTGGCAGGATATGCGCAATCTATCAAGGAGTGAGCCTGATGTTACTGAAAGGTATGAACGATCCGCTGCTGAAAGCGTATCAGCATCCCAAATCACGGATGATGATCAGCCGTTTCAGGGGGCTGGCGGGCGACAGAAGACTCAGTGACTGGCAGGCGTTCTGTATTCTGGTGACCGGCTTTACCAATTACTGGTATGTGCAGGCTGGTCACTACACCATTAATGTTACGCTGACCAAAACCCGTCAGTTCGACTTCCTGCAGGACTTTCTTCATTTTACAGTTACCCTGGATGGATTGATCGGCGATGAACATTTTCGCAGCCCGGACTTTGTACTGCCACATTACGATGTGCCTTATGAATTCTGCCGCTGGCGCAACAAGCGCGGCTATGACGCGTTAACCACCTATGTCAGTAAGCAGGGAGTGAAATCCCATAAAGGGATGTTTGTCGCCTCGGAAGGCGTATCTCCGGAAGAGCAGGTGATGAAATGGGAGGGGGTGGTCAACGTCTATGACAAAACCTTTTTCAGTATGACTAACTTCAATACTACTCAGGAATTCCTGATTAAAGACATCCGTAAATCCATTCAGGACGGATTACTGAAGCACCTGAGTTTTTACCGCGATCTGTTTCACTACATCTTTCCCACACCGGCAGAGGCACGGTTGCAGGCGCGTGACGACAGGCGCTATCTGGCGAAAAGATAGCGCCCGGTCATCTTTACTCGCAGCCACTGGCATCCGCACTGAATGGTCGCTGAAAGGGAGCTCACTCTGTCGTTAGCGGACCTCTCTGCAGGTTTACCACTTCATCTCGCCGGTATTCACTTTTGCGCTGAGTTCCAGTGAGGCCGGCTCAGCCAGTTTTGGCCAGGCGGTGTTCATGGCGGCAATCACTGCTGCTGAGGTTTTGTGTTCTGACAGCGCCGCTTCAAAACTCTTCAGATAATTCAGCGTGAAATCTACAGCCTGCGAACCGGCTGGACGCGCACCCAGATAGTGTCCCGGAATAACATTTTTCGCGTTGAGCGTCTGCATTTCTGTGAGGATATGTCGCCACTCATTGCGGCTCTTAATGGTCTGAGTGTCAGCCGTCCAGACGTGGATGCCAGAGGAAAGGGCCGTACCGCCCAGAATGGTGCGCACAGAGGGGATCCAGATGTATGCAGCATATTGATCAGGATGACGCAGTTCCAGCGCCTCGCCATCCACGCTGAAGCGGGTCTGATGCGTAACGTCTGGCACAAAGATTTTATCCGGCGCGCCCTGTTTCATCTGAGGGCCCCAGTATTTCAGCTTGGCGTCATGGGTCTGCTGGATATGCTTTACCACTGCAGGTGCGGCAACGACCTTGACGTCCGGCCAGGCTTTAACAATCGGCTCCAGACCGAAGTAAAAATCGGGATCGCCAGAGGTGATCACAATCTCCTTCAACTTTTTACCCCTCTTTTTAATCATCTCTACCAGCTTCTCACCATCCTGGGTGCTGAACTGGGCATCAAACAGAATCGCTTCGGTTGGCCCGGAGACCAGGGTTGAGGAGACGGCAAAAATACCCTTCTCCTGCGGATTATAGGTTTCCAGTTGCAGCGTGGCTGCGCTGGCGGAGGCGGAAGCCAGAACAAGCATCACAGGTAACAGCACAGTTTTCATTGATCATCCTCAGAGATAAATGCCCGACTCAGGCAGGTGTAACGGGCGATGTTCAGAATCAGTAGCGCTATTCTACGCATCTGGCTATCTGTTAGAATTCCCGAAATCAGAGATGCTGAGTTTCATAATCCGAACAGGTGAGCAGAATGGACAGAGTGACGGCAGCTGTCGTTTTTAACCGGATATGCGAACTGGGCAGCCTGAGTGCTGCTTCGCGTGCGCTGGGGATCTCGCGCCCGATGATCAGCCGTTATCTGGAGGAGATGGAAAGGTGGGCGGGAACGCGTCTGTTGCATCGCTCGTCACGCCGGCTGACCCTGACGCCTGCCGGTGAGGCGATTCTGCAAAAGACCCGTCAGCTGGCCCTGCTTTCAGAGGCAATCCAGCAGGAGAACACGCAGGGCGTTCCGGCCGGAACGTTACGCATCGCCTGCGCGCACTTTACAGCACTTCATCTTGTCGGTCCGGTGATCCCCGATTTTCTGGCGCGTTACCCCGCACTGCGCATCGAACTGGAAATTAACAATCAGCCGGTGAGTTTGATTGGAGAGCGCATCGACCTTGCTATTCGCATCACTGATGCGCCAGAGCCGGGCGCTATCGCACGCCGCCTTGGGGAATGTCGCTCGGTACTCTGCGCCTCACCCGGCTATCTCCAGATGCGAGGCACCCCGCAATTGCCTGGCGATCTGACGCAGCACAACTGCCTCTACTACAGTCGTTTTGCCGGACAGAGCTGGCATTTCACCGCGGCAGGTGGAGAGAAAATCTCTGTCGCCGTTAAAGGGAATTTCAGTGCGGGTATCTCGTCACTGTTATGTGACGCAGCGATTGCAGATTGCGGGATAGCGATGGTGCCTGAACTGGAAGCACGCCATGCGCTTGAAGCGGGAAAGCTGGTTGAGTTATTGCCCGGTTTTGAGCCGCAGCGCATTGGCATCTGGGGGCTTTACCTGTCGCGTGAGCACCAGTCTGCCGCGCTGCGTCTGATGCTGGATGAACTGCAAAACAGCATCCAGAGCCGGTGATGAGAGGAAGTCACACGGATACTGATGGAGATGTTTATGAATGATGATCAACAACGGTACTGGAACCCTATGGTGCCAGAACTCACCGTTACTGACTTTGCCATTTCGCTGCATTTTTACACCGTTGTGCTGGGCTTTGACGTGCGGATCCAGCGTCAGAATCCTGACTTCGCATACCTCTGTTATGGTGAGGCGCAATTGATGATTGAACAGTACCACCCGCAGGGCTGGAACACCGCTGAACTGGAGAGGCCACTGGGGCGGGGCATCAATTTCCAGATCGAAGTCGATGACATTGAACCTGTGCTGACGCGTTTACAGCAGTACGTCGTTCCGCTCTATCGGGCGCTACGGGATAATCATTACGAAACTGACGGGACAACCGCCTGCCAGCGGGAGTTTCTGGTACAGGATCCGGACGGTTATCTGCTGCGCTTCAGCCAGTATCTGGAATAAGCCAGAAGCGTTTTCGGTACTATTCGCGTTGATAACGCCATTGTGCCTCAAGTCAATGCGCGCCGTATTTTATTTTGAACGTTCATGCATATTAATTAAAAGATTTTGATACTGACAAACGCTTTTCTGTTGCAAAAGAATGAAAGTCTTTGCGAGTCTCATTTTTTCTCAACTGTTCTGAAGAAATTATTTCAACTATGATTTTTTCTAACGATGAACTACACTCACGTAGCCTCGCTGGATTAGGATAATTCTTAACAATTGTTTCATTGCGGACTTCATTGGGCCAGGTGTTCGAAAATTTACATTTCTTCTCTTACTTAGCACTTAATTTTTGAGGATGTGAGCCGATAACGGATATTACATACTCAGGAGGACAACCAATGAAATTCTTATTAACGACCTGTTTAAGTTTGCTGCTGATGGCCCTGGCTGGTCCAGCGCGTGCAGACTCACAATCAGGCACTATCATCTTCAGGGGAGCCATAACGAACGGTTCGTGTAATATGAATATCGGGCAGAATCCTGTTGTGTTTGACTGCTATGATCCCGCTCGTGGCAAGGCTGTCGTCACGACTGCTGACGTGATGAACCCTGAATCCCTGACTGGCTTGCCTGTAGAAGTAAAAATGCACTGGTTTAACCCTGAGAAATCGAAAGGAATTATTGAGGTAAGCTATCTCTGATTCCCATAACCGATTTTAGTGTTTACCTGAAAAATCCAGCGCGTTGCAGGTCATAACTCGCAGAGAGTGAGGCAAGCATAAAGCCCCTCACATAATAAGGTTTAATCTTCCGTACAGATATTCAGCAAGAAACAATGAGCTGCACCTTGACCAGGAGATTGGAATGAGTGAATTCTACGGTGCAGGCTGATGATACAGGCGATTTATTAAACCTCTTTTATCCTATGTGTTATTAAGCGCTATGCCGGTTCGCGGATGGAAAAAGATAAATGCCCACCTTTATTGCTAAAGGTGGGCATTTTTTAGTTTTACAAAAAACATCCGGGAATCACGAAGGATCAGAAGAACGCTGAGTGAAGTACTTCGTGGTCTGACGCTTTTCCTTTTTACGACGCAGAACCAGACTGGTGGTAATAATCAGCAGCGTTAATCCGCCGGTTGCCAGTAATTCAGCCTGATGCTTCGCGTCAAACAACATGATCACCAGTACGGTCGTGATAAACAGAATCGTTACCCACGTGAGGCCTGGGAATAACCACATCCGGTAATTCAGGATTTCACCCGCCTTTTCGCGCTTTTTACGCAGCACCAGATGCGATACGGCAATCACCAGATAGACCAGCAGCGCAATCGCCCCCGACGTCGCCAGTAAAAACTCAAACACCACACTCGGCGCAAGGTAATTCGCGATGACTGCCAGAAACGCAGCGGCGGTCGAGAGCAACACCGCAACCCACGGCGTGCCGCTGCGATTGGTGCGTGAAGCGGCAGCAGGCGCATCTTTGCGACGAGAGAGAGAGTAGAGCATGCGCGATGAAGTATAGAGTGCAGAGTTAAGACAGCTGCACACCGCCACCAGCACAACCAGATCGACAATCAGTCTGGCATGCGGAATGTTCATCGCCGTCAATACCGTCTGCCATGAACCCTGTTCAACCAGGCCAGGCGTGTTCCACGGCACCAGCGCGACCACAAAGAATATCGACAGCAGATAGAACAGCGCAATGCGCCAGATAACCGAGTTAGTTGCCTGGGTAATCTGCTTGCCAGGATTCTTCGACTCGGCAGCGGCAATGGTGACGATTTCGGTACCCATAAAAGAGAACATCGTGGTCAGGATGGCCGCTACAACCGCACCTATACCGTTCGGCATAAACCCGTGCGTGTCATAAAGATGCGACAGGCCACTGGTGTTGCTGTCAGGCAGCAGACCCAATACTGCCGCACCCGCCACAGCCAGGAACAGGATGATTGCCACAACCTTAAGCAGCGCAAACCAGAACTCAAACTCCCCATAATTTTTAACGCTGAGCAGGTTGGTAATGGTCAGCAGTAACGTGATGGCAAAGGTATATTGCCAGATAGCGACTTCGGGGAACCAGGCGTGCAGAATTGTCCCCGCTGCATTGGCTTCCAGTGGGATCACCAGCACCCAGAACCACCAGTAGAGCCAGCCGATGGTAAAACCGGCCCAGCGGCCCAGCGCTTTATCCGCATAGGTTGAAAATGAGCCAGAATCGGGTGAAGCAACGGCCATCTCAGCCAGCATCCGCATAATCAGCACCACCAGCGCACCGGCAGCCGCATAAGAGATCAGCACCGCAGGACCCGCTTCAGAAATAGCGTGGCCGGAGCCGACAAACAGCCCTGCGCCAATCACACCCGCAATTGAGAGCATACGCACGTGGCGCGGTTTCAGGTTTTGAGCCAGCGAATCTTCATTCGCACTCTGAGTCATCGTCATGTAAACGTCTCCAGGCGACGCCCGGCCTGCGCGGCCGGACGAAAGGGGAACAGGCTTGCGTTAACGCACAGCGAAATCAGGCCGGGACGACGGGATGTCCGGCAGAGGCAACACAGTGATTAATTACTGTGGAGAGAATGGTCAGCGCCTGGCTGAACTGGGCATCAGGAATAGTGAGTGGGTAGAGGAAGCGAATGACGTTGCCTTTAGCTCCACAGGTCAGCAGCAGCAGGCCCTGTTCCATTGCCATCTTCTGAACCGCCTGCGCGGTGCTGGCCTGATAGAACTCCATCGCCACCATTGAACCCAGCGCACGTACGTCAGCAATGTCCGGATGTTTGCGTTGATGTTCCTGCAGTTCAGCTTCAAGCCGGGCACCGAGATCAACGGCGCGCTGGCAGAGCTGCTCCTCTTCAATCACATCCAGCACCGCATGGGCTGAGGCGATAGCCAGTGGGTTACCGGCGTAGGTTCCGCCCAGGCCCCCAGGCGCAGGCGCATCCATGACCTCTGCGCGACCGGCGATAGCGGAAAGCGGCATGCCGCCTGCCAGGCTTTTTGCCATGGTGATAATATCGGCCTTCACGGGATAGTGCTCCATGGCAAACAGTTTGCCGGTCCGGGCAAATCCGCTCTGGACTTCATCCGCAATCAGCAGAATGCCGTGGCGATCAGCCAGCTCCCGTAGCTGCACCATAAACTCTGCCGGTGCGGCATGGAATCCGCCTTCACCCTGCACCGGCTCCAGCACGATCGCGGCTACATCATGGGGGGCAATATCCTGGGTAAAGATTTCGTCGAGGCTGGTCAGTGCCGCCTCAATGCTGATCCCCTGAACCGCGCTGGGGTAGCGTGCATGAAATACCGACGGTGGCATCGGGCCAAAGTCCCGTTTGTAGGGTGCCACTTTACCGGTCATCGCCATCGTCATGAATGTACGACCATGGAACGCGTTACCAAAGGTGATGATGCCGTGACGACGGGTATAAGCACGCGCCACTTTGACCGCATTTTCCACCGCTTCCGCGCCGGTCGTGAAGAAGGCCGTTTTGGCCGCTCCGGCGATGGGCACCCGCTGATTGATGCGCTCGGCCAGGGCGATGTAGCTTTCGTAGGGGGTGATCTGGAACGCAGTATGGGTAAACTTTGTTAACTGATCGGCAATGGCCTGTTCGATACGTGGATGGCGGTGTCCCGTGTTCAGCACCGCGATGCCGCCAGCGAAATCGATCCAGCTGTTACCGGCCTGATCCCATAAGGTGGCGTTTTCTGCCCGGGCAACGTACCAGTCGCACAGCGTACCGATACCTTTAGGGAGAGCCTGTGCTTTGCGCTGCTGCATCAGGTTATTATTTTCGCTCATTTCATCCACCTCGTTAATATGCGTGTTTACAATTCCCGACAAACACGTTTATTTATGCCTGAGGCGTGGTGAGTTGCCAGAGCCAATTCTCAGAGGAAAGGTGGAGCCAATTGCGACTCTTGTACGCAGATCATCTATTAGCACGGTTACAGTTTTTAAGAACCGGCTCATTACATCAGCGGCTGCTGAATTGTATGCAGGCCGCAATCGCGGAAGAGGTGTTTCCCCGCGGAAGCCGTTTGCCGCCAACCCGCGATCTGGCGCGGGAACTTGGCGTGTCGCGAAACACGGTAATGCATGTCTATGAAAGTCTGATGGCGCAAGGGTATGTCACCGCACGTACCGGCAGCGGTACGTGGATTGCCGAGACGCTGCCGGAGAATGCTCTGCAAAGTGATGCGATTGCCGATCTGCAGGCGGTGAGGGCGCAACGACCCGCTACGCTGTCGAAGCGGGGTGCCAGTCTGCTGGGGCATGCCACTGCATCGCCCTGGCAGTGGGGCGCGTTTGTGCCCGGCGCGCCCGATGTCACCGAATTCCCTCACAAGCTGTTCAGCCAGATTCAGGCGCGGCTGAACCGCGAACCTGACGTACATCGCCTGGTCTACAGTAGCGGCGGCGGTTGTCCCGATCTTCGCCATGCGCTGGTGGACTATCTGCGGGTGGCGCGTTCCGTACGGGCCGATGCTGACCAGATCCTGATTACCGAAGGCGTTCATCAGGCGGTTGATCTGGTGACGCGGGTGTTATGTGATCCCGGCGATCGGGTCTGGATGGAGGAACCGGGCTACTGGGGAACACGTAATCTGCTGCGCATGAATGGCCTGAAGATTCGCGCGATGCCGGTGGATGAGCATGGCCTGGTACCGGACAGTGGTCCGGCCCCTAAAATGGTGTTTGTAACGCCTTCTCATCAATATCCACTGGGGGTGCACCTGAGCCTTGCGCGTCGTCAGGCATTGATCGCTCTGGCTCGCCGTCATCAGAGCTGGATTGTTGAAGATGACTACGACAGCGAATTTCGCTTTTCCGGTCAGCCTCATCCCTCACTGCAGGGGCTGGAAACCGATGCACCGGTTATCTACATGGGAACATTCAGCAAGACACTCTATCCCGCTCTGCGTATTGGCTACATGGTGGTGCCGAAACCACTGGCACAGCCGTTGCGCATCGCGGCGGCAGAACTCTATCGCGGCGGCCATCTGCTGATACAGCGGGCGCTGGCGGAGTTTATCCGGCTGGGCCATTACATGGAGCATATTCGCCGGATGCGCCTGCTTTATCGTCAGCGGCGGCAGTTTCTCTGCAGGCTGATTGAGCGCTATCTGGGGCCAGCCTTTTTACCGGCATTCAATCATGAAGCGGGACTGCATCTGGTGATGCCGCTACCAGCGGGCGCGGATGACGTGGCGATAGCTGCGGAGGCGCTGAAACGCGGGGTCAAAGTGCGGCCGCTTTCGCAATACTATATGCATCCGCAGGAGGCGCGCGGATTGCTGCTGGGTTATGCCTGCGTCAATGAGCGGCAGTGTCAGGACGCTTTTGGCACACTCAAAGCCTGTCTTATGTCCGCAGGGATGGTCTTTAGTCCGCCGCGTTAGCGGTTCATGGGGTGTTAAAACGCAGCCGTTTCAGGGCTGGAGCTGTGCTAACACATTGACATTTCATCAGCGTCACCGAGAATACAGCTCTTTGCGTTCCGACCAGAAAATACTGGAGTTTATCATCGCCCTTAATCCCTTTTCTGCACAGGCCAGAGCGGCTATTAAGCGAGGCGCTGCGCTGGCTGCGGCGTTATTGCTGGTCAGTTGCGCATCCGAACCGCCAAAATCGCTGGTGACCCCTTTTCCGCCGGTCACGAAACAGCCATTACCTGTGCCCGGCAAGCCAGCACAGCCTCAGGCTAATCAACCAATGCGGGGCGTCTGGTTAGCCACGGTGTCACGTCTTGACTGGCCACCCGTCGCGTCGGTGAATGGCACGAGTCCGGCGCTGCGTATCCGCATGCAGCAGCAATCCCTGACCGACAAGCTGGATAAGCTGAAAAGTCTGGGTATTAACACGGTATTTTTTCAGGTGAAGCCGGATGCCACGGCGCTCTGGCCCTCAAAAATCCTCCCCTGGTCCGATATGCTGACCGGCAAAATCGGTGAAGACCCGGGATATGATCCGCTGCAGTTTATGCTGGATGAGGCGCACAAGCGCGGCATTAAAGTTCATGCCTGGTTTAATCCCTACCGGGTATCGGTCAATACCAAACCCTCTACCGTCAGCGAACTGAACCGCACGCTTTCACTGCATCCGGCCAGCGTTTTTGTGCTGCACCGCGACTGGATCCGCACCGCAGGGGATCGCTACGTGCTCGATCCGGGCATTCCTGAGGCGCGTGACTGGATCACCAGCATTGTGGCCGAGGTGGTGGCGCATTATCCCATCGACGGTGTGCAGTTCGATGACTACTTCTATGCCGAATCAGCAGGTTCGCTGCTCAACGATAATCAGACCTTCAGTCGCTACGGGCAGGGCTTTGCTGGTAAAGCGGACTGGCGACGTCACAATACTCAGCAACTGATTGAGCAGGTGTCACGGACTATCAAACAGCTGAAGCCAGAGGTTGAATTTGGTGTCAGTCCGGCGGGCGTCTGGCGCAATCTGTCGCACGATCCTGCTGGTTCCGATACCCGAGGCGCCGCGGCGTACGACGAGGCCTTTGCGGATACCCGCCGCTGGGTGCAGCAGGGTCTGCTGGATTACATCGCCCCGCAGCTCTACTGGCCTTTTTCCCGTCAGGCTGCCCGATATGACGTGCTGGCAAACTGGTGGGCAGAGGTGGTGAAACCGACTAAAACCCGGCTCTACATCGGTCTTGCGCTCTACAAAGTCGGCGAGCCATCAAATATTGAACCTGACTGGACGCTTCAGGGTGGCGTGCCTGAACTGAAAAAGCAGCTCGACCTGAATGATTCAAATCCCAATATTGATGGCACCATTCTGTTCAGAGAGAACTATCTGAATCAGCCTCAGACTCAGCAGGCGGTAAGCTATCTTAAAAGCCGCTGGGGAGGCTGACATGCCCGGACAGCATGACCAGTACGGTTAAGTTTTTCCCTGTGACTTACTGCTATTGTTGCGCTATATAACAGGCTCTTTTCCTTATGTTTTCTTTAGGTTCCCAGCTATTCCGGGTATTACCGCGATAGCTGGCGAATCGCCAAAAAAAGCCAGTAACATTTGGGTATACTATTCCTCAATGTTCCTGTGGTTTCCCTTCACTTCCCTTTTTTCGTGTACATACTGGTGTACATAATTCCCAATCTCCTACGAATCTATGGCGCTCTCAGATGCTGCCCTGCGTTCAATGCTGGGCAAGGAAAATGAAAAAGTTCAGGTAAAAACGGATCGTGACGGACTATCTGCCCGGATATCCTGCAAAGGTCGAATCACCTTTCAGTACCGCTACCGCTGGAACGGGCAGGGCGAACGTGTTGATATTGGCACCTATCCCGCTACCAGTTTAAAAGATGCGCGTGAAGAGGCCACCCGACTGCGTGGCGAGCTTGAGCAAAACCGCAATCCTCGTTTACTAAAGCGCATGGCACGCAATGAGGCATATTCTGCGCTGACCGTTGAAGACGTGATCAGGGCATGGCTCGAAAGATATGGCGTCGAAAACAAGAGTGATTATCAGCAGGTATTGCGGTCATTTGAACTGCATCTTTTTCCGCAATTAGGCAGTGTTCCCCATGAGAATGCGCCCATTAGTATGTGGTTAAATTTACTGGAACCACTGGCACGAAAAGTGCCGTTTATTACGGTCCGGCTGTTGAGCAACGCAAAGCAGGCTCATAACTGGGCTGTGCGCCGCCAGTTAATCAAAACCTCACCATTAAGCGATCTGCGTGTTGCTGATTTAGGGATCATACTGACGCAGTGTGATCGTGTTTTATCCAGTGATGAAATCGTGACCATTTTCCGTGCGATGCAGGCCAGCAGGCTGGCGCCAAAATTTAAATTGCTGGTTCAGTTGTGCTTGCTGTTTGGTTGTCGTGGCGGTGAACTATCGTACGCAGAAAAGTACATTTTGATTTTGAAAAAAAGCTCTGGTCAATTCTGCCAACGCATCATAAAACCGGTAAACGCACGCGAAAGCCGCTGGTTAGACCAATCATTCCAGAGGCAAAGGAAATGCTGAAGAAATTATTCGATCACTCTTCCCATAGCCAGTATGCGATTGCAAAGAATCAGCGCGACGTGCCCCCAGGGGCGCGCCACCCCTTCTGATATTCCAGAATTAATAATTAACGCTGGGCGGCGGTACCTGGGCATTGAAATGGAACATTGGACATTACATGATTTGCGCCGAACGGCGCGCACCAATTTTTCCGAACTGACGGAGCCACATATTGCGGAAATAATGCTGGGGCACAAACTGCCGGGGATATGGCAGGTTTATGACAGGCATGACTATATTGAGGAACAGCGGCGCGCCTACTCGTTGTAGTGGGCGCGCGTCACGGCGTGGGTTTATGGGGAGGGTAAAGTGTCTGTGCTGGCGGCGCTATCTTCGCGATAACTCATGATGTCGCAGGTTCGAAACGTCAAACGGCTGCGGCGAACCGGTACCGGGAACGCGGGATTGTGAGGTCGCTTTGTGCGCCCGTTTACGGATACCCACTTGCGTATAGTTTGCGGCGCAACGCGCAATAGCAGGGCGGTTTCAGTCAGATTTAGATACGGCATCTGTAGTAGTGTTGCTATGTCAATTTTTGAATCTTCATGTGTCATTGCCGATTTAACTTTTTTCATTGTTTTTCGCTCTTTCTATTTCCAACCTGAACCAATGCCGTTGCGTCCAGGCTGGTGGCCAATGTAGTATTTCCCGCAATGTGGGCAGCGGTAAACGCTCATTTGCCCGCGATGGCCATATCTCTGATGTAGTTTTCGAATTGCTATCACAGCGCCCGCCACAGTCGTATGGCGGGCCTTTTCTTCACACTGTTTGCGTCTCAAGCGGCGCTTACTTGCCACAGTTAATCCCAGGCCAGTATTTCGGTGTGTACATGGTCTTCGGCGTCCAAATAACACTCCATTAGCTCGTTATCGTTTACAGCGTTAAATGCCGTATATCTGGCTTGCTCGCGGCAAAATGCTTTCCATGCTTTTTTGCTGCGAAAATGCGTATGCCAGCCATAGGTTTTGGTAACGTTGCGCCATGCTTTATTAGCCAGCCAGGCGTAATCCTCGTCGGAGTTGATGAAAACCCAGAAAAATTGATCCAGTCCGGCCACGTCGCAATACATGGCGGCACTCAGGTGGTAATCGCGGCTGATTATTTCGCGGGGCAGCCGCGCTTTAACCTGGTCCTGTTTAACGCCCCACATCGAAATAGTTTTCAGATCCAGACCGATGCGCGCAGTACCAGTATTGATTTCCACATCCGGACGCACGCGCAGTTCTAACCCGGTATCGTCATCAAAACCGAAATATGAGACTTCGCTTTCGCGGTTCGGATGCTGCAGCAGCAGCTCAATCGTAGGGTGTACCAGCAGGGCAGATCTCAGCGCTTTGGCGTGCTGCATTTGCTTCTGCGTAATCAGCGTGCGGCCGTCGTCGCTGCCCTTCCAGGTGGCGTAAATCTCGTCGGCAAACGTGGCGCCTGGGCGGATTTTTTTAACCGTGGCGATCAACTCTTCTTACGTGCCGGACGTGTTCACCAGCTGCGCTCAGTGGCCACCCGTTCCGGATCGATGGTTTCCAGCGTTGCCAGCAATTCGTCGCGGCTGCCTGTTGTTTTGGGCAGTGGCGGCAGCGTGAGCGGGGGCTATTTCTGTCATGAGTCTGATTTTTTCTGATTCGCATTATATCGGCGCCAGTACGATCGCCGGCGGTGGTGTTTTGCCATCAAACGCCCAACAACTGACGCCGGATGATTCCGCCAAAACGCTGACTATCAGCCTGCAGGCCAACGAGATAGATCCGCGCCTGACCTATACCGGGCCGGCGCATTTTTACCGGACCGAATCCGGACATCTGGCGCTCAGTGCTGCGAATGAATGGCCACTTGAATACGTCAACGGCATAGCAGCAGAGCGCCACGAACCAGAACCAGCGGCGACTAATCTGCAGGCATATAGCCGTGGGGCTACTGTCTCGGAGTACCTGGTAAAAAGCGACGATTTCGATCTGGTGATCGACACCACCGGCGCGCCTGATGGCGGCGCGATCGGGCGCATCCCGGTGGCCTGTAATTCCTACATCATTTCACAGGATGTAGATAGCGTTGAACATGTTCATCGGACGCAATATGGCGCATTACCAGATAACTGGCAGCGCAAGACGTTTGCTATTACCGCCACAAAACGATCTCGCCTGAGATTGCGTTACGGGCAGTCATACAGTCAATCAACGCCATCAATCTGGCAAACGCAAAATGCTGATTATGGCCAATGGCCAGCAGCTGGCGATTACGCGATCAGTTGGTTTGTTAAATCGGGTGATGGGGTCACGTTCCCCGCTGGATTTGCCCAGCTGGAGACGGGCGCATTATGTACATCCCCGATCGTAAATGAGACGACAGAGAAAAACAGCCGTGCAGCGTCTGCGGTTACGGTGAATACAGACGGTTATGTCTCAATGCGGATTGCATTCAGCAATGGCGATAGCGAGACGCACGACATTACCGGCGACACGTTTAATTTACCGCTGGCCACTGAGCATTGGGGGCTGCGTTATATCACCACAATTGAGCTAATGAGGTAGTCATGGGAGAGGCAGAAAACATCGCCGTTACAGAAGATTGGGCGGTAGTTTATGAGGGTACCGACGAACGCACGATCGCGGTTGTTTCCGGGCAGGCAGAAATCTGGACAACTGCAGATGTACCGGAAGAGAACGCGATCGGGTTAACCATGGCGACAGGTGGCGCGTCCTGCACGGGCAGTGGTCGAATTCTGGGCCGTGCTGTCTATGGCACACGCCGTGCCGTGTTTATTGTGCTGTGATGGCCATTCGTCGCTGGGCGCTATTTGGCGTCATTTTACTGGCTGCTGGCTGGGGCTGTGGCCAGATGCGCTGTCTGGCCGGCTGGTATGCACATGGAGATAAAATTAACCAACAGGCGCAGGAGAAACGCGAACGCGCGGCCACGACGCTGCAGGCGTCCGAAAATACCGCCGCTGCAGCTATTGCAGAACAGCAAATTGTTTACCGAACCATATACAGAGACGTAATTAAATATGTCAGCAAACCAGATCGTAATAAATGCGATTTTGATCCTGATGCTGTCCGGATGCGTCAGCGTGCCATCGACGCGGCCAACAATATCGCCGGATTTGATGTTACCACCATGCAAAATAAGTAATTCTGCTGTTAATAGCGATGATGATTTACTGGCTGATATTGCAACTGCAGAATGCGCTGCCCGCCTCCGAACGAATATTTACCGCTGGCAGGCGTACTACAAATCCATTTCTCAACAATGAGTTATGACGTTTGATCTGTATCATCGATCAATCTGCCAGAATTGATCGGCACAACCAGTTAGAGCCATTGTAAAACTGCGTATATTTTGATCACAGATACAGGGAGTTAAGTTCATGAAAAGGAGAACGGCGTGGAAGTTTGTAATAACGGGATGTGTGATAGCCTGGGTAATAACAATATGTTTAATAATGAAATTTTATAGAAAGTTTTTGTTTTTAATTTGATCTGCCAACACCAGCCCGGCTATTGCCGGGCTTTTTATTGCCTACGCTGTATGCCTTTCATTCCATGCGTCTGCATGCTGAATATTACCGTCTACAATTTTCCAGGTAATTTTTTCATATTGCATGCTCACACTTTCAACATGATTCATCTTATCATTTCCCGCTAACTTTACATTAGGCACGCCGCAATTGACGCCGGTTATTTTAACATTCTCCATTAAGACACTGTAATAACAAACTTCCTGCCCAGCATCATTTATATGGTAAAATTTAATCTCGGCGCTTTTTAGCGTCTGGCCTGTAGTTGCTGCTTTATAGAGATACGGCGTAGAGCTATCAACCTCTTTTTCAATCATCATAGGAGAGTGCTGCCGCGTACCGGTTATTCTGCCGTTTGCGCTGTCCACTGGCAGGTTAATGCCGTGGCTAAGCCCAATAATTTCGATACTGCCGTCACGGTCTTGTACGTCTACGGATCCTTTAATATCAGCGCCGCCGTCGTCTTTGAGCCACATGTATGGAGGAATTGGCATTTTATTTGCTCCTTAATTTTTTAAATAACTTCATTGTAAAAAAATAAATTGCTGATGTGATTAAAATTACAGTGGCTAAATCAATATAAAAATAAGCATCATACATTGATTCACTATTTACATCGCCACTGATGAACAAGGCTAATTTCTTGACGAGGTTTTGACTGATATATTTATCAGGGACTTTAACCGATAGCATCACTACGCTCATAATAAAAGCAAAAATAATTATTTTTGTAATGTTATGGACAAGTTTGCGTGCCATTAGCCACCACCTCTACCCAGCCTCGCGCCATTAGCGAGCGCATACAGGGAACCTGTATTAATGTTGTGTTCATCAGTGCAGTACGGATCATTGCAAAATCAGAGTTATGCGCAATGGTTATGCAACCTTCAGAGATTGTCCCAGGATGCAACCTAAACAGGCCGCGATATACGCCATCTATCCATGTACCATCGTCAATACTCCAGTCCTCGCGGTATAACGCAAACCATTCATCGCGCCCAAAGGCTGCACCGTGTCGAACCTTATTCCATGTGTCCTGAAATTGTGCTTTTTTTCT
This sequence comes from Pantoea sp. F_5, assembly GCF_008631595.1. Classification (NCBI taxonomy): domain Bacteria; kingdom Pseudomonadati; phylum Pseudomonadota; class Gammaproteobacteria; order Enterobacterales; family Erwiniaceae; genus Pantoea; species Pantoea sp. F_5. The sequence goes on along the minus strand of NZ_VWUO01000010.1, from coordinate 162,522 downwards.
GGAGAAAAAGCCTCCTGCCCCACGATCAACAATCCAGTATTTTCCTGGGGGTAACGGCCCATCGCCCTTGATCGCACCACATGCCCCCTTATTACGGTAAATGCCATTACCAGAGAACGCCATGAATACGCCCACACCATAAAGATTGAATGGCGCATAATCAGCGCCGTTGAGAATCATTTTTCCATGAAGTGCCATGCTGAATCCCTTAGCAAAGAAAATGAGAGTACATCACCAACCAGCTAATCCTGTAACTAGCGCCTGTTATGGCAAGGTGATTAGCCATATTAAATGTATGGTCTATTGGTGATTATGTAAACAAGATTCAGGGAACTATCGTGCTGGAAAAAGTCACGACCACGATTGTAGCGGTGTATGAGCCGCTGCGGCCTACAATGTAAATTTGGCAACTTTCGCCATATAATTTTGAAGGTGTACATAGGCGTGTACATAATTAAAGACAGTCACAAAATCCTGCGGTAAAACCCATTAATTACCAAGCGTGTAGAAATAGTACTGTTATAGTTGCGCTTTATATGGGAGGAACCATGAGCGAACTGATTAATATTTTTACAAGTCATAAAAGTGAACGCAGTTTCACTGAGCAACCTGTCGATGAAGCGGTGCTGGATCGGATTATCAGTACTGCATACCGCGCACCGACATCAGTAAACTCACAGCAGGTTTCTGTAGTGATCACGCGTGATGCCGGACGTCGCGCAGAGATCGCCGCCATCGCAGGCGGTCAGCCATGGATCGCCAAAGCACCGGTGTTTATCACCTTTGTGCTGGACATGCATAAATCGGCGGTAGGAATGGCCGCTGTCGATCAGCAGCAGATTGCCCATCAGAGCATTGAGAGCATCGTGTCGGGTTCTACCGATATCGGTATTGCGCTGGGCTCGGTTATGGCCGCTGCGCGTGCAGAAGGTCTGGGCATTGTGCCGATTGGCGGAATTCGCCGCGATCCACAGGCGATGATTTCACTGCTGGAGCTGCCGCCGCTGACCTTCCCGGTTGCGGGAGTGGTCATCGGTCACGTTGATGAACCCGCTCATCAGAAACCACGTCTGCCAATAGCAACCTTCCGCCATGATGAGACCTATCAGACGCAGGGGCTGGAGCAGCAGATTGCAGCTTACAACGACGAGATGGTTCAGCACTGGAAAAACATCGGTCGTCACGACGGTGAGAGCTGGAGCGAAAGCGTCAGCGGTTACTATAAAAACATCTACTTCCCGGCTGTACTGCCCGCCCTGCTGAAACAGGGTTTCGGCACGGATAAATAATCCTTCCCACGCGAAGTGAAAAGTATCAGGCCATTCGTACAGTGTGACGGATGGCCTTTTTCATTTTGTTACTATAACGAAATGTGACTTTCTTCTTTGTAACACATAATTTCCCTGTTAACCGAAGCGCTACTGCCTTTAACACTTACCTTCCAGGGAAATAACATGTCTCAGCGTTCACTCTATGCGCTCTGTTTAATGAGCTTTTTTCTGGCCGATGTCCGCGATGGGTTAGGGCCTTTTCTGGGCATATTTCTGACGGAACGGCACTGGCGTCCTGATGAAATCGGACTGGTGATGACCTGTGGCGGCATCGCCGGACTTCTTGCCACGCTGCCTGCAGGGATAGCTGCCGATGCGACCCGCCATAAAAAAATGATTGTGCTGCTGGGTTGTCTGGTGATCACCGTTGCTACGCTGCTGCTGTGGTACAGCAATCAGACCTGGACGGCGATGGTCTCACAAATTGTGGCGGGAATTGCTGCGGCGTTTATCGGTCCAACCGTGGCGGGGATTACCCTGGGTCTGACCGGTCAGCGCGGCTTCAACCATCAGATGGGACGTAATGAAGCCTTCAATCATGGCGGTAATACCATTGCAGCATTGCTGGCGGGTTTTTCAGCCTGGTACTGGGGCATGGGTGCCGTCTTTATTCTGATGACAGTAATGGCGGTTTTTGCTGCCTTCGCCACCCTGGCGATTCGCGGTGATGAGATTGATAACGAGGTGGCGCGAGGCTATGAACAGAATGAAGAGCGTCAGCCAGCGCTGAGCTTATTGATGCTGATGCGTAAGCCAGCACTGATGATAGCGGGCGTAACGCTGCTGCTGTTTCATCTTGCCAATGCCGCACTGTTACCGATGCTGAGCATGCGCGTCGCCTCGGCAGGCGGACAGTCGGCGGTGAGTCCCGGTCTGTACGCTGCGGCAACGGTGGTGATTTCCCAGCTGGTGATGATCCCGGTCGCGCTGTGGGTCTCTAAACGGGTGGAAACGCACGGCTATCGCCTGTTTATCATGGTCGCCCTGATGATTTTACCGCTGCGCGCGGTGATTGCAGCAGGCTTTGCCGAACCGCTCTTTGTCATTCCGGTTCAGGTTCTGGATGGTATTGCGGCAGGGATTCTTGGCGTGGCGGTGCCGGGCTATATTGTGTCTCTGATGCGGGGGACCGGCCATGTGAATGCCGGGCAGAGCGTCATTATGCTGATGCAGGGCGCAGGTGCTGCGCTAAGCCCGGCCATGACCGGAGCGATCGCCGCACGTTATTCTTACAGCACTGCGTTTGCAGTTCTCGGAGCGATAGCCCTGGCGGCGCTGATTTTATGGTGGCGCACCGGTAGCTCGCCTGCCACCCGTCTTGCCTGATCAGGCACAAAAAAGGCTGCCCACTGGGCAGCCTCTTCTGGCAAATCCATCTGCGACCATCCGTTATTTATACAGTTCTGCGGTCATGTGAACACGGTTATTGGTGTTCGCTTCTGTAATTTTATACTGTGCGCCCTGTTCCTGAGCCTGAGCGGCGATTTTCGATTCTGCGCCATCCAGTGTGGAAGAGGTGACAGAAATGCTTTCGGCAAAGCTGCCAAATGAGATCAGTGAAAGAGTGGCAAGGGCGGCAATTGAGAGTGCTTTTACATTTTTCATGGTCATATTCCTGAGTTATGAATGAGGAGGATATTGGCCTCCGATGGGAATAATAGTAACTCAGGTTATCATATCAATATTAACTATTAGTGCGGCAATGGTGACCGTGCTAACTGTTTATTTGAGGGTCGGCCAGCGCGTGGGCTGTTTCTGCAACTACACCCCTGAACCAGCGATGTGCAGGATCGTCGCGATAGCGCGCATGCCAGCCCATTTCAACCGGAAAAGTGCCGAGGTCAACCGGCGCGGGAACAATTCTGAGCCGCTGATCTCGGGAAAGATGCTGACAGATCAGGCGAGGCAGGGTCGCGCAGTAGTCCGTGACCGCAATCATCTCCGGTACAGCCAGAAAATGTGTCACCGACACGGCAACCTGACGACGCAGGCCACGCTTTTCAAGTGCCTGATATAAACCTGCGCGCATACGGCCAGGCGGCAGGACATTAACGTGTTTGAGCTGCTCATACTGTTCTGCGCTGAGGTTTTCGCCCACCAGCGGATGATCTGCGCGTATCACACAGGCCAGACCTTCATTCATCAGGTGCTGCACAACCAGATTATCAGAAGGTTCAACGATACGACCCAGCACCATATCAGTATTGCCTGAAATTACGCCGGTTTCGGTTACGTCGTTGCCAAAAGGGGTAAGGCGAAGCCTGATACCGGGCGCACAGTCACGAAGACGTGCCACAATGGCAGGCATCATGATGAATTCAACATAGCTGTTAGGTGCGAGGGTAAAGAGTCGGGTGGCGTGCAGCGGATCAAAGTCCTGCTGGCCAAGAATCACCTTATCGATGGATGACAGGGCAGTACCAACCACCTGGGCCAGCTGTTCCGCTTTTGGTGTCGGGCGCATACCGTAGCGCTCGCGGATAAACAGGGGATCGTTGAGCGTTTCCCGCAGCCGGTTTAAGGCATTTGAAAGTGCCGGCTGGGTAATACCCAGCCGCTCTGCGGCGCGAGTGACATTGCGCTCTTCCATCATAACCAGCAAAACCGGCAGTAAATTCAGATCGTATTTCATTGAGTAATAATGCTGTGTGAATATCTAAAATTAAAGAAATAAATTACATAAATATTCTGAAGCGCGCCATGATTAACAGGTCACATGATTAACAGGTCAACAGAGAAGATAGCGGTTTACGCGCTGGTTCTGACTATCCTTAAACCTGAGACCGACTGACTGTTATACGGAGCATAAATGAAGATTTTAATGGTTTTGACCTCGCATGATGAGTTGGGCACCACTGGCAAGAAGACCGGTTTCTGGCTGGAAGAACTTGCGGCACCTTATTATGCATTCCTGGATGCGGGCGCTGAAATTACCCTGGCTTCACCGAAGGGCGGACAGCCTCCACTCGATCCAAAAAGTGACGAGCCCGATTCTCAGACTGATGAAACTCGTCGTTTTCATGCGGACTCTGCCGCTCAGGCCGCGCTGGCTTCGACCGTAAGGCTTGATACGGTTAATCAGGAAACGTTTGATGCCGTTTTCTATCCGGGGGGTCATGGTCCTTTATGGGATCTGGCCAACGATAAACACTCCATTTCGCTGATTGAGCAAACCCTGCAGGCTGGCAAGCCGGTGGCGCTGGTTTGTCACGCGCCAGGTGTTCTGCGCGATGTGAAAAACGCCGATGGCACCCCGCTGGTAAAAGGCAGGAAAGTCACCGGGTTTACTAATAGTGAAGAAGAGGGCGTTGGCCTGACTGACGTTGTGCCTTTCCTGGTGGAAGATGTACTGAAACAGAATGGCGGTCTTTACTCACGTGGTGATGACTGGCAATCCTACACTGTGCAGGACGGGTTGCTGATTACCGGACAGAACCCGGGTTCATCAGCCGAGACAGCCAAAGTTTTACTGGCAAGTCTGGTGAAATAAGCTCTTTAACGTATACAGAGTTCTGAGGGCGCCTGCGGGCGCCTTTCTTTATTGCGGGTATTAAGTGAGAAGATGAATAGTGACGGTATAAATTATTTGTTTTTAATCAATCAGGTTTCTATTTCTCTGCACGTTAATAATAAGCTTTCGGTCTGCTTTCGCGACTTAAATATAAATATTTTTGTTCCACTGAAAATATAAACATGTTTTTAAAACCAGTGTTGACATCATTTTTCATCTCCGTAAAGTAGGACTCATCAGCGGCATGCAGTTGCCCTGATAGACTGAAAAACCAAAGGCGTTATGAGTAAAGGTGCCGACAAATTTTTGAGTTGACGTTGTCGGTGGTTCTGTTAAACATTGTTCTTTGAAACTGTTCGTTAGTTAATGATAACCCTGTTAAATGGAGTCGAAGTAAGTCTTTAAGAAGTCTGTCGTTGGATGTTAGCAGCAAAAAGCATGCAACAGGACGCTTGTCGTATCGCGTCGCGATGATGTAAGGCCTCGTAGTTCTGAACGTTACGTTACGACAGGATACGATTGCGGTTTAAATGTCGTAATGAAAGTAAGGCAACGCATCAAAGAGTATATATCGCGATGGGGGTGTGCAGATTTATACGGGCCTGACCTGTCTTTGTCTCATTTAAGACTATCAGGTGGTTGAAACCGCTAATAATAATGACATTTCTGTATCGTGATCATTATTATCCGCAGGATCTGTTCATAAATAGCAGTACCTATCAATTAAGTTAGTTAATGTTAAATGCTAAATGTGTAGTACCTTAAAAGCCCTGACTATTCCTGTCAGGGCTTTTATCATTTAAGCCTGTCTGTCAGATTTTGCAGTTGGGTCATTATTGATTTTCATTTTCGAATTCTTGCCCGTTAACCACCACCTGCGCATTCGCGTATGCTTTATTTTTTCAGTTCAGGCATCCTCACCTTCGCTCTGCTGAGGGTCGTCATAAGACGTGGCTTTAGCAGGGTCATCTGGAGTGTTGCTGGCATTTACCGTGCGCAACACCCCAAGCGTTGAGATCAGCAATGAACATCACATCGACTCATAACAAGACATATCAGCTAGATGGCAGAGCTGATGCGGTCTGCCGTCTTCATCTGATCAAACGCTATGCGCTGATTAAAATCGGTCGTCATGATGACGAACAGCGAAAAGCACTGGAATAATCAAATGTCTGCCGGGTCGCTTATGGCAAAATCGACAATCTGCGCCATAGTCAGTATTCACCGATTAATTGCGCTTTAGCTTTTATTAAATCCAACGGCGCATAGTTATGCGTTACTTTAACAGAGGTTAAAATGTCTACAGAATCTCCAGAGGATATCTCCAGCGACCTGTCTCAGTTCGTTGGCACACATTTTGTTTATACCTATGATAATGGCTGGAAATATGAGTGGTACGCGCGCAATGAAACGACCTGCGACTACCGTATTCATCAGGGGCTGGTGGGTGGTCGTTGGGTGACTAACCAGAAAATGCACGCAGTGCAGTTTGCACCCGGCATCTATAAAGTAGACTGGCATGAACCCACCGGCACCTGCGTCAGCCTGCTGTTTGACCTGAATCGCACTCTTGTTCACGGCACTATTTTCTTCCCGCAGTGGATCGCCGGTGAAGGCCAGCATCCGGAAAAAACCATCTGCTATCAGAATGACTTCATTGAAGATATGCACCGCTTCCGCGACGAAGGCCCGGCTTATCCTTATGTGATCATTCCTGAGTTTGCGAAAGTGACTTACATGAAAAACGAAGGGCCGGATAACGATGAAGTGATCAATCAGGCACCGGGACAGATGCCTGCTGACTATTTTGATGGTAAGTAACTGATAGCACGACCCGCCGCTATGGGCGGGTCGCTTCGGCCTGGCGTGCCAGCGTGCGGGCCAGTATGGATGAATAGAGTGGTTTTCCCCCCAGAAACTGCGCCAGCAGCGTCGCGCCCAGACAGGTAATGATCATCGGCAGTATCAGCTGATAGTTATCGGTCATCTCCAGCACCAGCACGATCCCGGTTAGCGGTGCCCTTACCGAAGCCGCAAACAGTGCGCCCATCCCGGCAATCGCAAAGGTTCCCGCGTCCAGATGATACAATGGGAACAGGTCCGTCATCGCTACCCCAAAGGCTGTCCCGAGCAGCGTGCCCAGTGCCAGCATCGGCGCAAAGATACCGCCCGGCGCACCTGAGCCAAAACAGAGCAGGGTAGTGAGCAGTCTGACCACGAAGATGAGCAGCAGCAGGGTGAACGGAAATACACCATGAACCGCCTGTGGAATCAGTTCTGAGCCGCCGCCTGCGCCAGGCGCGAACAGCAGCGCCAGAACACCGCAGCCACCACCCAGTATTGCACCCGCCAGCACCACGCGTGCCGTTTTGCCGGCATAAAAGCGTGCAAAGAGGTCTTGCGTAATAAATATCAGGCGGTTAAACAGCACGCCGACCATGCCGATGATCATACCCAGCACCAGATACATCCACAGCGTCTGCACCGGCGCATCAGCCAGTTTGCCAACGGAAATCACCGCCTGTTCACCGTTGAAACAGCGAAACACGATGCTGGCCATAATCACACCGGTAAACACCGCTTTAATCGAAATCAGGTTATAGCGAAACTGCGGGCGCATCTCCTCGATGATAAACAGTATGCCGGCCAGCGGCGCGTTAAACGCGGCGGCCAGGCCCGCAGCCGCGCCCGTTGCCAGCAGCGTATGACGCGCTTCGTTGCTGCGCATCCCCAGAACATCAATCAACATGCGGCCAATGTTGCCGCCCAGCTGCACCGTTGGGCCTTCACGTCCCAGCACCATGCCGGCACCCAGCGTGCCCATGCCGCCAAAAAATTTCACCGGTATCACCCGCCACCAGCGCACAGGTCTCAGCTCTTCCAGCGCCCCTTCAATTTCGGGAATGCCGGAGCCACCCGCTTCGGGCGCAAAACGTCTGACAAGATAATAGCCGACCATCGCCAGCAATGCCGAAATGGTAAAAGCGGCGGCGTAGAGCATCCAGCCCTGAAAATGCGCGGGGATAAGCGTATCGGCGCGCCACTGCTGTATTGCTTCAACGGCCCGGGCAAATGCCACGCCCGCCAGACCGACCAGCGTACCAACCAGCGCGGCGCAAAACAGCATCGCCAGCGGCGTTTTGTCACGATAGAGCAGGGCGCGAAACATCCGGCTGCGCGCCGCCAGGGAACGGGGAACATAAACCGGCTGCGGTGATTCTTCATTCATTGAGAGGCATTCTTGTTCAATCAGACCAGCGTGCCAGTTTACTGAGTGATAAGGTGAAAACAAACGTCAGGATCAATTCCAGCCGGGAAAAGAGTTAATCGGTCTGCGGTGGACAAACCACTTGCGCCATGCGTTCGCGGTAGGCTGGGTTGTCCTGGTTTCTCAGCGCCTGAGCCGCGGCGGTCAGCGTGAGCTGATTCTGTTTCAGGTTCTGCTTGTCATTGAGAAATGTCTGGCGCAGTTTTTCATCTGAGTAGGCTGGAGGTATCTGACACTTCTGGCGCAGATCGTCGGTTATCTGCTGCTGACGCAGTGTAAACTGCAGCGTTTCATAGGGCCCGGCGGCCACAAGCATGGGACAGACTGACAGCAGCATAAACAGCGTATTGCGGATCATGTTCATGATGATCTCCTGACTGCTGAGGACAGGAAAGGCTCTTCGGCAGTTTACAGTTGAGTTTAATCGCATTGAGTGATGAGCCTGAGCAGCACCATCGACCGGGTGCGGCAATGTCGCCACGGTTGACGCAATAATCATAGCAATACTGGCGCGACAGGGAGCTGACATGCAGCCACATTCTACTGAAATTCTTACCGCTGACTGCTGTATCGTCGGCGGTGGCCCGGCCGGGTTGATGCTGGGCTATCTGTTTGCCCGCGCGGGCCTGCGCATCGTCGTCATCGAAAAGCACGCCGACTTTCTTCACGACTTTCGCGGTGACACCATCCACCCTTCGACGCTGGAAATAATGCATCAGCTCGGACTGCTGGAATCCTTCCTGACACTACCGCATCAGCGAGCCGAAAAGCTGGAGGCGGAAATTGCAGGACAAAGCATTACGATGGCTGACTTCTCACGTCTGCCGGTTCAGTGTCGTTTTATTGCCTTCATGCCGCAGTGGGATTTCCTGAACTATATGGCCGGGCAGAGTGCCCACTATCCGGCCTTCAGCCTGCTGCAGTCGACTGCCTTCGAATCGCTGATCGAAGAAAATGGCACGGTCAGCGGCGTGACGGCTTCACGCGGCAATCAGCAGTTGCATATCCGCTGCAAACTGGTGGTCGGTGCTGACGGTCGCCATTCGCGCGTACGTGACGCGGCCGGGCTGATCGGACAGGAATTTGGCGCTGCGCGCGATGTTATCTGGTTCCGCTTAAGTAAGCAGCCGCAGGATCCTGAGCTGGGCATGGGGCATAAAGGGCCGAAGCAGAACTTCATTGTTATCGATCGTGGCGACTACTGGCAGTGCGGTTTGACCATTCCGAAAGGGGAGTTTAAGGCGAAACAGGCCGCCGGTCTTGACGCATTTAAAGCAGAGGTGGCGGCGGTGTCGCCTTTTGAGTCAACGCGTATGACGGAAATCAAGAGCTGGGAGGCGTTTAAGCTGCTGTCGATAAAAATTGACCGGCTGGATACGTGGGCGAAACCTGGCGTGCTCTGCATTGGTGATGCTGCGCATGCCATGTCGCCGATTGGCGGGGTTGGCGTCAATCTGGCTATTCAGGATGCGGTGGCGACGGCGAATCTCCTTACCGCCCCTCTGAAAAGCGGTGAGCTGCAGCTGCGCGATCTGGAAAAAGTGCAGAAGCGCCGTCAGTTCCCCACTGTCGCCACGCAGTTTCTGCAGATTAAGATGAGCCGCAACAAAGCCAGAAGAAAAGCTGCGGGCAGCAGTAAGGTTCCGGCGATTATCCGTCGCCTGCCGTTTCTGCGTTTTGTGCTGGGCCGCCTGATCGGTCTTGGCTTCAGGACGGAGACACCGCAGGTTGCGCGGATGAAAGAAGAGCGTTAAATGATTTCGACAGCGATCAGATATCGTGCGACACTGTTTCGCTGTGAAAGTACTGTCAGGTTGAGCCGCTATTCATCTGATAATTGGGCGCTAATTGAGCATTATTAAGCTAAATTTATTTCGATTTTTGCGCCTGCATAGGAGAGGTTTCAGTGCATAACGAGCAAAATGGCAGCGACGTAAAACGTCTGAGCGCGATTAAGGCACTTCTGTCACCGGATGAAGCCCGGGATAAAGTGCTGGCGAGATTCGTGAATCTCGCCAGTCAGGTGCTGGGTATTTCGGGCAGCTTCATTTCGATTATTGACGATCATAATCAATACATTAAAGCGTCACGGAATTTCGATCTTAAACAATCAACTCGTGATGAGTCTCTCTGCCGCCACGTCGTGGATGGTGAGGGGCACCTGGTAGTGGTTGACACCTTACTGGATGAGCGCTTTGTCACGCACCCGTTTGTAAAAGGCGCTCCGCATATTCGTTTCTATGCGGGCGTTTCGCTGCAGAATATCGACGGCGCGATGCTGGGCACGCTCTGCGTGACCGACACGCAGCCACATCCTTTTGCAGATGAGAAACTCGCCACGCTACGCTCACTGGCGACGCTGGTGACTTCTTTTCTGGATGCCTGGAACAACGCAGGTTTTGCCGATGTCATAACGCACCTGCCAAATCGCCCAAAGCTGATTCGTGATATTCAGCAACTGACCGTTACCGCGCCCCACAGCCGTTTTCGCCTGATCCTGATTGACTGCCTCGATATCATTCGCGCGTATGAGCTTTCCCGCGCGGTGGGCATTGCGCCGATGGAAAAATTGCTCAGACAGATGGCTCAGGATGTGGCACACCGGCTCAATCTGTCTGAGAGCGAGGCGCTCTACTCATTCGCTCCTGGCCGTTTCGCCATTGTTCAGCCTTACTCAGGTCGTTATTCAGCGCATAACATGATCGATCTGTTTAAAGGCATGCGGGCCGACCTGGCGGAAAATATCACGCTCGACCTGGATATCTTTACCGGCGAAACAGAGTTTGTACCTGAACAGATGGATGCCAACGAAACGGTGCGTCAGGCCGTCAGCGCGTTACATGAAGCGATTGATGAGAATATCAGTGCGATGTCGTTTGACGAGAGTTACGACTCTCGGCGCACTGATGACTTTATGATCATGAACGATCTGGCTCAGGCGCTAAAGAAAGATGAAGAGCTCTATCTCGCCTGGCAGCCCAAAGTGTGTCTCAAAACCGGTAAAACGGTCGGGCTGGAGGCGCTGATACGCTGGAATCACCCTGAGCGGGGTGAGCTTTTCCCATCAGAATTTATTCCGTTAGCTGGCAAAACCAACCTGATCTCCGATTTGACCAACTGGGTTATCGATCACGCTGTTGAGCAACTGGCGCGCTGGAATCGTGAGTACGACCTGATTCCGGTCTCGATCAACGTCAGTGAGCGCGACTTTGCCAGGCCCGATTTTGCCGATCAGCTGGTGGCGAAATTAGCGGCAGCGCAGTTACCTAACTCGATTATGGGTATCGAGTGTCTGGAGAATGAGCTGATCACCAAAAGTGATGTGGCGATCAAAGGGCTGGAAGCGCTGAAATCGCACGGCTTTATGATCTCTCTGGATGATTTCGGCACCGGCTACAGCAATATCAGCTACCTGCAGGATATCCCGCTGGATGTGATTAAGATCGACCGATCGCTAATCTCGCGTATGGGCGAGGACGACGCATCTAAAATCATCGTCAGATGCATTATCCAAATGCTCAAAGAGCTGAATTACACCGTGCTGGCCGAAGGTGTGGAAGCAGAAGCCACGCTGGGACTGCTGAAAACCTACGGCTGCGATCAGATTCAGGGCTACTTCTTTTCAAAACCGCTGCCAGCCAGCGACATTGAACACTGGCTTTATCAGAAGTCACGCTAGTCAACCCGCCCGCAGCATCCGCTGCGGGCGCGCTTATCACTCACTGCCGATGGCGTAACGCTCAACCGGCGTAATGTGTTTAATCAGCTTGTTATCAAACAAAAATTGCTCATAAGTCTGATAGCGTGCGCGATCCAGTTTTGCCGGATCGGCGGCGAACAGCGGCAGCGTGGCCTGCCATGCCTGATGATTTAGCGGTGTGTTCAGCTCCGGATGCGCCTGTGCAAATGCCTGCCAGCTCTCTTCAGAATGTGCCTGCAACTCTGCATTTCCCTTCTTCAGTGCCCGCAGAAATTTTTTAATTTTCGCCGAATGCGCCTCATCACGGTTAGCAACGATTATCAGCTCGTCATAGGCCGGCACGCCATAATCCTCGACGTTCCATACCACCGGATCTTTGCCAGCAAGTTTCATTTCCAGTGCTTCGATATTGCGATAGCCGCCAATGACCGCATCAACCTGTCCGGTCATCAGAGCGCTGGTGAGTTGAAAATTGACGTTAACACGCTTTACCTGATCGGCCTTAATGCTGTCATGGCTCAGCATGGTCGCCAGCGTTGCTTCTTCAATGCCGCTGACTGAATAGCCAATGCGTTTTCCTTTTAAATCCGCTGGTTTTTTCACCGCTTTGTCCAGCGTTATCAGCGTATTCAGCGGCGTATTAATCAGCGTGCCCACCCGCACCAGCGGCAGACCCTGGTCGGCGAAGAAATGCAGCTGCGGCTGATACGTTAGCGCTAAGTCCGCCTGCTTAGCGGCCACCAGACGCGGCGGTAGCGCGGGGTCGGAAGGCGGCACAATGTTAACCTCCAGACCCTCAGCGGCAAACGCACCGGTCTGCTGAGCCACCATAATGGGTGCATGATCGGGGTTGATATACCAGTCGAGCACCAGCGTCAGTTTTTCCATCGCCTGAGTCTGCGAGGTTAAGGCAGCGCTGAACAGCAGGACAATCAGGGGCGTTTTAGTCATAGGTTTTCTCATCAGTAGGGTCGTCAGTGTGGCTCGGGAGTCCAGGTAATCAGGCGGCGAAGCAGAAGATCGATAATCAGCCAGAGTGTCAGCGTCATCAGCACCAGAATAAACAGGGCGGCGAAACAGAGGTCGCTCTGCATCCGGGCGTTGGCATTCAGCATCACGTAGCCCAGCCCTTCAGCCGATCCGACCCATTCACCAATGATGGCACCAATCGGCGCGACGGCCGCTGCCATCCGTAAGCCCGAACCCAGGGCAGGCAGTGCGGCTAACAGCCGGACATGACGCAGTTGTGCTATGCGTGAAGCGCCCATCGTGCGAGCCAGATCGAGATAGCCGGGTGTTGCGCGACGCAGGCCATCAAAAAAAGCGGAGGTTACAGGAAAGAAGATCACCAGTACCGCCATCGCGACTTTGGCGCTCATGCCGAAGCCAAACCAGAGGACCAGCAGCGGTGCCAGGGCAAATACCGGTATCGCCTGGCTGGTGATCACCAGCGGCATCATCCAGCGCTGTAACCGCGGCGAAAAGGTCATGCCCAGTGCCAGCATCGCGCCCAGCAGCACGCCGAGCGCCATACCGCTGAGGATTTCAGTCAGGGTAATCAGGCTGTGATGGCTGAGATAGTCAGCGTTGTCCCACAGTGCGCTAGCAACCGCAGCGGGCGAGGGCAGCAGAAAGGCCGGAACGGAAGTGAGTGTGGCGAGCCACCACAGCGCAATCAATCCGGCAGAGAGCATGATTCCACGGCGAAGCGCGGCGAAACGTAATCTCATCCGCCCAGCCTGCTTAGCTGCTTCAGCAAAGTGGCCTGACTCTGGATCACGCTGATGTCGTCTGCTGCCCGTGGTGGCAGGCCCCGGAGTGGCGGGCAGGTATCAATGCCTGCTGCACCCATTACCAGCAGGTGATGACTGAGGCGACAGGCTTCCGCGGCATCATGAGTGATCAGCAGCACGGTATGACCGACCAGCACCTCTGCCGCCAGGGTCTGGATCTGTGTCCGGGTCAGTGCATCCAGCGCGGAGAAAGGCTCATCCATCAGCACAATCGGCTGACGGGTGTAGAGGGTACGCGCCAGCGCTACTCGCTGACGCATCCCGCCCGAAAGCGTCGCGGGTCGCGCACGGGCACAGTGGCTCAGTCCCACCCGTGCCAGCAGATGCTGCGCCAGGTCGCGATCGGCTTTCTTACCTTTCAGACGGCTGGCGAGGCAGACGTTCTGTTCCACCGTCAGCCACGGATAGAGCAAATCCTGTTGCCCCATCCAGGCGATGCGTCCGGCCAGCGGCAGACCATCGCTGCCGTTAATCTGTCCCGAAGTGGGCGGCGTCAGACCGGCAATCACCCGCATCAGGCTGCTTTTACCTACGCCGCTGGCACCCAGCAAAGCGGTAAATGCACCGCCGGCGATATCCAGATTAAGCTCGCTGAACAAGGGCCGCTGATCCAGCGTCAGGCAGAGCTGGCGAACGGAAATACCCGGCGGCACGGCATCATTCAACGGCTTCATGAGCTGACCCGCAGACAGTCAGCGTGATTAAGACCCATCTGCCAGAATGCGGCTTCCAGCCGGGTTGCGGTAGTAAAAATCTCCGACAGTGCGTTGATACGCTGTTCACCGGCGCGCTGCTGGGCCAGGGTTTCAAACAGCAACAGTGAGGAACCTACGCCCGCCAGGTAGGATTCATCGCCGTAATTCTCAATCCATGCGGCGTAAGGATTCCCCTCTAAGCGGGTCGCCGGATCGTCCAGTAGCCTCAGGCCGATTTCTGCATAACCGGCGACGCACGGCATCAGCGCCGTCATCAGCTCCAGCACATCTCCGGTGTGACCCACGTCCAGCACGTAACGGGTATAGTTGATTGTTTCCGTTGCCTCAGGTTCGCCTGCAACCGCCTCTTCGCTGATGCCCCATTGCTGGCAGTAAGCGAGATGCAGCGGCAGTTCGCTGACAATGGCGTTCAGCGATGCCGTCGCGCTGCGTAACGCAGCCGGTTCAGAGAGTTTACTGATCAACAGGCCCCACGCACGGGCGAAGTGCAGCAGGAAAAGATAATCCTGGGTGAGATAGTGGCGGAAAGCGGCGGGTGGCAGCGTACCCTGACCGAGCTGCTGCACAAAATTGTGTCTGACATAATCGTGCCATTGCGTGCCCGCCTGCTGGCGCAGACATCCATAAAAGCCAGTTTTGAAAAGCGGATGTAACATAGGATCTCCAGTAGCAGGGAGATCCGGGCATACGGTCTGGAACAGGGGATAGAGCAGGAGATGAGGCAGAAAAATCTGCCGACCCGTCCCTTCGCTGGCATGACCCAGATCAGGTTCAAAGGGTTCGGCTTGCGCCATCTCAGCCCATTGCAGGACACCCCTCGGAGGCATTCGTTATACGACAATTATTGCCGGAGCACAATGTATGCGTGAGCGTTCAGCTCCGGCACGGCTGATGCGGGACATGTCATTCAGATATGACTTTTATATGACAATGTCACGCAAGATCAGCCCCGTTACTGGCAATCACTTTCTTATACCACCAGAAAGATTTCTTCCGCGTGCGCGCCAGCGTGCCGTTGCCCAGATCGTCGCGGTCAACGTAGACGAAACCGTAGCGCTTGCTCATTTCACCGGTTGAGGCGGCAACCAGATCGATGCAGCCCCAGCTGGTGTAACCCATCACAGGCACGCCATCTTCAATGGCATCGCCCATGGCACGGATATGCTCCCGCAGATAGCTGATGCGATAGTCGTCATTGATCTCGCCATTCGCATCGATTTCATCGCGCGCGCCCAGTCCATTTTCTACCAGGAAAAGCGGCTTCTGATAACGGTCGTACATCATATTCATGGTGATGCGTAAGCCCAGCGGATCGATGCCCCAGCCCCACTCACTGCGTGGCACATGGGGATTGGTCAGGGATTTCACCACATTAGCAGCACTACTGTTCTGCTCGTTCATTTCCGCCGAGGCGCAGCGAGAGGCGTAATAACTGAACGAGACAAAGTCGACGCTATTTTTCAGGATTTCGGCATCGCCGTCAGCGATCTCAAGCGTGACGCCTTTTTCCCGGAACACGCGCGCAGCGTAAGCCGGATAAGCACCGCGTGCCTGCACATCAATGAAAAACAGGTTTTCACGATCCTTCTCCAGCGCTGCCCAGACATCCTCCGGTTTACTGGACCATGGATAGAAGTTGCCCCCTGCAAGCATACAGCCGACCTGATTCGCCGGGTTCACTTCATGCGCGATTCGCGTAACCAGCGCGCTGGCAACCAGCTCATGATGCGCCGCCTGATACTTCACCTGCTCCCTGTTTTCACCCGGCTCGAAGACCAGCCCCGCCCCGGAAAACGGGCTGTGCAGCAGGATGTTAATCTCGTTGAAGGTCAGCCAGTATTTCACCAGGCCATCAAACGCCTCGAAACAGCTGCGGGCATAGCGCGCAAAGAAGTCGACCATTTTGCGATTGCGCCATGAGCCATACTCGGTCACCAGATGCATCGGCACATCGAAATGACAGAGCGTAACCAGCGGTTCGATATTATATTTCCGGCACTCCTCAAAGACCGCGCGGTAAAAAGCGATGCCTTCCGGGTTGGGCGTCAGTTCGTCGCCGTTGGGATAGAGGCGGCTCCAGGCAATGGACGTGCGGAACACGCTGAACCCCATTTCCGCCATTAGTGCGATATCCTCCGGATAGCAGTGATAGAAATCGATGGCATCATGGCTGGGATAAAATTCATCATCACGCAGGGTAAAGCGCTTTTCCAGACCCAGTTTAACCGCCATACGGTGTGGGCCATGCGGGATCATATCGACGGTGGTTAAGCCCTTTCCGCCCTCACGAAAACCGCCTTCACTCTGGTTGGCGGCTAACGCGCCGCCCCATAAAAACCCTTGCGGGAACCTTGACTCAGACATGCAATCCTCTTTTCCGGGTCAGCGTGACCCTTTCCTTTAGTGGCTATTAATCGCGTTGGTGTGTTCAGTAACTGGCGCAGATTGCGCGGCGGTCGCGGATTCGGATTTGGTTTCAGTTTCCGCTTCAGGAATATCGTCAAACCCTAACAGCAGCGTCAGCACAAATGACAGCACGACAGACAACACCATGACGGCACCGACCCAGACGATACTCATGCGATTGCTGGGGTCAAAAAACTGGACGCTGGTAAACAGGCCGGGAGAGGCCATTGAGTGGCTGGCCAGCCCGCCAATGCCCGCGACTGCGCCGCAGATAAAACCGCTGATCAGACAGGCGATCAGCGGACGTTTCAGACGAACCGCCACACCATACAGCGCCGGTTCAGAAATACCGGCGATAATGGCTGAAGCCGCCGCTGCCAGCGCCGTCTGGCGCAGTTCACGGTTTTTTGTGCGAAACGCCACCGCCAGCGACGACCCGCCCAGCGACAGGTTGGCACCAATCTCTGACGGCATGACCATGCCCTCTTTGCCGGTTTCGGCAATGGTCTGGATGATGGTAGGCGTGAACACACGATGCATCCCGGTCATCACCAGCAGCGGCCAGATGGCACCCATAATCGCGACGGAAAGCCAGCCAAGATAGCCATGCACGGTGTAAACCAGCGCCGAAATTCCGCTGCCGATCCAGATGCCGATCGGGCCAATCAGCACAATCGCAATAGGGGCAGCAATCAGCACAATCAGCATCGGTTTCAGGAAGTTTTTCGTAACGGCGGGTGTAATACGGTCTACGCCGCGCTCAATGTGGGAGAGAATCCAGGTCATCACCAGTGCCGGGATCACCGTGTAGGTATATTTCACCGCGGTGACCGGAATGAAGGCGAACTCGACCGGCTGACCCTGCGCCGCTTTTGCCATCAGATCAACAAAATTGGGGTGAACCAGGACACCCGCAATGGCGATTGCCAGCGACATATTGGTTTTGAATTTCAGCGCCGCAGAGGCGGCCACCATAATCGGCAGGAAGAAGAATGCGCCGTCGCCAATCACGTTGAGGATCACCAGCGTTGACGAGCCTTTCTCAAACACGCCAGCCATATCCAGGATCATCGCCAGCAACTTCACCATGGAACCGCCAATAATCGCCGGGATCAGCGGCGACATGGTACCCACCAGCGCATCCAGAATGCCCGCGCCGATGCCTCGCAGGGTAATTTTGCGCTTCACCGGTTCAGTGGTTACCCCACCGGGCGATCCCAGTGCCAGTACCGCCTGATAAGCCTGAGAAACATTATTACCAATGATCACCTGGCACTGCGTGTCGTTGTGTACCACGCCCATGACACCTTTAATCGCTTTGAGGCGAGGATAGTCGACCTGAGTTTCATCTTTCACCACAAACCGCAGACGCGTCATGCAGTGAGTGACAGCTTCAATATTGGTGAGGCCGCCTAGCGCATTGACAATGGCGCGTGACACCTCGGCATAGTTCATGGGCATGATCGTTCTTCTCTGTAGGGTAAATCGGTTAGCATTTTTATGTTTTTAGCGGCTGCTATCAGTTAAATAGGAAACCGGTTTCACAAAATCATGAAGTGCTTTCTGTGAGCCGACAAGGGGATAAATCAGTCAGATTTATTTTTTGTGAACTTCATCACTCAGACGGATCAAGTATCTGCGCCAGCGGACAGGGTAAATATTTCCAACATTGAGAGGCTTAGGTAGACTGCAGAGCGATGCAGCGAGGGAAATTCACCATGGCAACAATTCTGGAAGTGGCAGAAAGAGCAGGCGTCTCAAAAGCGACAGTGTCACGTGTGCTCTCTGGCAACGGCTATGTCGGGCAGGAGAAGCGTGAAAGGGTGTTAAAGGCGATTGCCGAGACCGGCTACCGTCCCAATCTGCTGGCCCGCAATCTGGCAACTAAAACGTCTCAGACTATCGGACTGGTGATCACCAATACGCTCTATAGCGGCAGCTACTTCACTGAGTTGATGGCGCACTCCGCACGCATGATGGAGCAGCAGGGCCGCCAGCTGATTCTGGCAGATGGTAAACACACCGCTGAGCAGGAAGAAGCGGCGATTCAGTTTTTGCTCGACCTGCGGTGTGACGGCATCATTATCTACCCGCGCTTTCTGAGTATCGACGCGCTGGATGCGATTATCTCCCGCCATAAACAGCCGATAATGGTCATCAACCGGCGGCTACGCGTCAACCAGAGCTACTGCATTTACAGCGATCAGCACGCCAGCAGCGCCACAGCGGTAACCCATCTGCTGAATCAGGGGCATCGCGACATCGCCTTTATCACCGGTTCGCTGGATTCCCCGACCGGCGTCGAACGCCTGTCAGGCTATCATGCTGCGCTGGCCGAACAGGGTCTGGAAGCGGATGACCGCCGTATTGTGGCGGGTAAATGGACGGCGCAGAGCGGGATGGTTGCCGTGGACCAGCTGCTGGAACGCAATGTGTCATTCACGGCGCTGGTGGCAAGCAATGATGAGATGGCGATTGGAGCCATCAAGCGGCTGATCGAATGCGGCATCGCGGTGCCCGAGCGGGTGTCGGTGATAGGCTTCGATGATATCCCGCTGGCACCTTATATCACGCCGTCGTTATCCAGCATGAAGCTGCCGGTGACGGAGATGATCGATGAGACGATTACCCGCCTGCTGACCATGCTGGATGGCGGTGACTGGCACAGTCAGGCGTCTTTTACGGCCAGCCTGATGTTGCGCGATTCCGTTACTAAAGGTCCCTGGTCCGCTTAATTCGCTGCGATTTGTATCACCTCAATGGCCTGTTCTCTGAGATACGCGACGGTTCCGGCATCCAGCGTCTCATCGGTAATCACATGGCCGACCTGGTAACCGGATGAGAGCGGATAAGGGTGAATCTGCCCGAATTTAGAGGAATCGGTCAGGGCATAGCTTTCAGCGCCTTTCGCCAGCACGGCATCCACCACATCACAGCGCAGCATATTGCGGCCGGTGAAACCGGTCTCCGGGTGCCAGCCATCCACACCCACAAACGCTCTGTGAAAATGGACCTGCTGAATGGAGTAACGCGTCAGCGGGCCGACCACCGACTCACTGCTTTTCTGCAGCAATCCACCCAGTACAATGACTTCACACGTGGCATCCCGCAGAAGCTGGGCGATATAGTGGCTGACGGTGATCAGCGTCAGATCGGCACGGTCAGCCAGCGCACGTGCCAGCAGCGCATTGGTACTGCCCCCTTCGATGAATACCGATTCACCCGTCTGCACCAGGCTGGCGGCGTGTTGCGCCAGCGCCTGCTTGGTGGGATAGCGGGTATTCATGCGGGTGCCGACATTGTCACTGTCCAGCGCCAGCGCGGAGCCATGCACCCGGCGCAGCAGTCGGTCACGCTCCAGCAGCGTGAGATCCTGACGCACCGTCACTTCAGAAACACCGGTCAGCTGCGCCAGTTCACTGACCGTTACGCTGCCCCGGCTATTAACCAGTTGAATAATCTGATGATGTCGCGGATTCATAATTGGGTTTCGTCAGGGATAAAACGTGCAGTGTATCAGGGAATCCCCCGCGTCGGTGCACAACGCGGGGTCAGGGTCAGGCTAAATCCAGTGAACGACGTCCGTTAATATTCAGATCTTCCGGCTTAAAACGTTGCTCCCATCCGGCCTCATAATCTTCCGGCGGAAAATCACCCGGCGAACGTCCCTGTTCCAGTGCCTGCGCAACCTGGCGGGCGTAGACGCGGTTTTTATCACACATCGGCGCAGCGGGGATATACATCACATTGCCCCAGCCCTGCTGATCGTCCACCGGTGCAACGGAATGGATCACATCACAGTGCCACCACACTGAATCGCCCGCCTCCAGAGCCGGGATTGAACAGAGTCCGGCGATCAGGTGCGGATGCCACTGCGCAGTGACAGGTAACACCCGACCCGGCGCGACGCCACAGAGTTCATCTTCAGGCACATCGGAAAGCAGTGGGCGCAGCAGAATATACGCCATCGCCTGGGGTACCGGCACCACATGCAGCAGACCCTGACCGGGGATCATATCAGAGAGTGCGGTCCAGCCCTGAAACGTGCGGAATACAGAACACTTAGTCGTGCCAGGCAGGTCATACTCATCAACGTCGGTACGGTGTGCCGCATCCCAGGGATCGTAAGCGGCAAAATCACCGTGAAACAGCTTGCTGAAAACCTGCTGGTAAGCGGGCAGTAACCAGCGTTCCAGCGCGCCGGAGTCGGTATGTGCGCCTAATCCTTTCGACGTCGTGCCCGGCAAACGGCGACGGATGCGATCGGGATAGATCACGCTGACATCGGGATCAAACCACTGTTTGCCCTGAGAGTTAAACATCCATAAACGGTTCAGAAACGATTGCGCATCAGCCATCGCCACACTCTGTCGCGCTTCCATCTGCGCATGTGACCAGTAAATCGGGTAGATTTCGGGACGTGAGGCAGCGAGCGTGCCAAAGAAGTCATCACCGGGACCGCGATACTGCGCATCAAAACGGTTGTGATCCAGGTAATTCAGCATTGTCTTATCCCAAGCCAGGGCCTGATCACGCGCGAAGTGCTGCTTGATCACGACACAACCGCGACGTTTAATCAGCGACCGGGTTTCATCCGAAACCTTCCCTTCTGTAATGTCCTGCATCGGCACCACTGGCCAGGCACTGCCGGATCGCGCTTCGTCCGCTTTTGCCTCAGCAATCGCGGCAGTAACGTTCTCGCACACCTGCCCGAAAAGGGCATCGACGTCGCCGATCTGACGGCGTAGCTGCTGTTTCATCTCGCGGATAGCGCTCTTAACGTCATCAGGCAAAGGTGTTGCTCTGGATTCATCACGCATTTCACACTCCTCAAAGTTCGGGGTTGAGTTACGAATGCAATTAAAATAATCTTCATTCGTAATATGCGGCTGAGGTTAACATTCTTTTAACGATTAAAAACGTGCGCTGTAACACAACTTCCCTACCGGAACGCTCTGAAAGCCGTTAGCAAAGTCACTATTTGCATTCTCATTAATCCACACAGCGAGTAAGCTTTATGAATCAAATCAATCAGCCGACAGGACAGAACGGCGAACGTAAAGGGGCAGGCGAAATGGCGGTTAAGATGATTGCGGTGGATATGGATGGCACCTTTCTGGACGATAATAAGCAATACAACGTTCAGCGGTTTTCACGTCAGTATGCGCTGCTGAAGCAGAAGGGCATCCGTTTTGTGGTGGCCAGCGGTAATCAGTATTACCAGCTGCAGCGCTATTTTCCCGACATCAAAGATGAGATCGCTTTCGTGGCAGAAAATGGTGCCTGGGTCTCTGACTGCAATGAAGAGATTTTCTGTGGTGAATTAGCGCAGGAGAAGGTGCATAAGATCCTCGATATTCTGGCGCATGAACCCGACATCGCAGTGGTGGTCTGTGGACGAAAGGGTGCTTATATGCATTCTTCTGCCTCTGACGAGGTGATGGACCAGCTGGCAAACCACTATCACCGTCTGGAAAAGCGCGATGACCTGTATGCCATTGATGACACCATCTTCAAGTTCTCGCTAAAGCTGGAGAATGAAGGGGTGGAAGCACTGCTGCAACGCCTGCATGCGCGTTTGGGCGAGCTGGAAAATATCATGCATCCGGTTTCCAGCGGCTTTGGCTTTATTGACCTCATCATTCCCGGTTGCCATAAAGCCCACGGCATCGCGCTGTTGCAGGAAAAATGGGGCATCAGTGATTGTGAAGTGCTGGCGATTGGCGACAGCGCGAATGATATCGAGATGCTGCGCCAGGCCTGCTTCAGTTTCTCAATGGCCAATGCGGCCGACGCTGTCGCCGCCGTGGCGCGCTACCAGACGCAGAGCAACAATGATGAGGGCGCGCTGAATGTGATTGCGCGCGTGCTGGCGCGCGAATTCCCGTTCGACTAAAACGCGGTAACCTGCATAACGGGCGGCGCTTTATCCGCCACGCTCCTGATGGCTGCGCACATGATTTTCCATTTCATCCAGCGCAGCCTGATTCTCCAGTCCCCACTGATACATCTGCTCAATCGGTTGTGCGAAGGTATGGCCCAGCGCCGTGAGGCTGTATTCCACTTTTGGCGGCACCACCTGCCACACATGGCGTGATACGAGTCCGCGCTGCTCCAGCTCACGCAGCGTCTGAATCAGCATTTTCTTTGAGATGCCCTGCAAGCTGCGCTCCAGTTCGCCCGTACGCGCCCGATTATCCGGCCAGTGAAAAAGCGCATGCAGCACCATTGTGCTCCACTTCACGGAAAACAGTTCCAGCAGGCGGCGTGGCGGTGAGTCCGCATAAAAACAGAGTTTTCCGTCAACCCAGACTGGCATAGTCCCCTTCCCATTTCATCTCATGGTAACCAAAAGGTAACTACTATCAAAAGCGGTTCCGTGTGTCTATAGTGTGCTGCTTTCTTTACGATCATCAGGTAAGAAGAGGCAACAGATGAAAATTAACGCGCTGGTAGCTACTCAGGCAGATCAACCACTCAGGACAGGTCAGGTTGAATTACGCGATCTGCAGGCTGACGATGTAAAAATTGAGATTCTCTACTGCGGCGTCTGCCACTCTGATCTGCATATGGCACGCAATGAATGGGGCGTCAGCCGTTATCCGCTGGTGCCCGGACACGAGATTGTTGGTCGCGTGACTGCAACAGGTGACAACGTCACGAAGTTCTCTGTTGGAGAGACGGTGGGGGTTGGCGTGATGGTCGATTCCTGCCGTGAGTGTCACTTCTGCAAGCAGCACGAAGAGCAATATTGTGAGGCGGGTTTTACGCCGACCTATAACGGCACCGATAAATATACCGGCAACACGACGTTTGGTGGCTATGCGCAGCATGTTATCGCCGACCAGAATTTCGTCGTCACGGTGCCGGATAATCTGGCGCTGAACGCGGTTGCTCCGCTGCTGTGCGCTGGCGTGACCGTCTGGTCACCCTTGCAGCACTTTAATGTCAAAGCAGGCGATCGTGTAGGTGTGATCGGTCTCGGCGGACTGGGCCATATGGCGGTTAAGCTGGCCAGCGCGCTGGGTGCAGAAGTGACTCTGTTTACGACCTCTCCGGCGAAAGGGGCGGATGCGCGTCGGCTGGGTGCCAGTAACGTCGTGATCTCGCGAGATGCAGCCCAGATGGCCGGGTGTCTGGCGTCGCTGGATATCATCCTTGACTGTGTTGCTGCACCTCATGACCTCGATCCTTATCTCAGTACGCTGAAGACCAACGGTCAGCTGGTGCTGGTAGGAATCCCCGATCAACCGCATCCGTCACCGAATGTCACGCCAATGGTGTTCCGCCGCCTGAGTATTACGGGCACCTCAATCGGCAGCATTCAGGAGACGCAGCAGATGCTCGACTTCTGTGGTGAACACAACATCACGGCTGACGTAGAGATGATCACCGGTGAAGAGTTGGAGACTGCCTTTGAACGCATGCTGACCAGCGATGTGAAATATCGTTTCGTTATTGATATGCAGAAAACCCGCTGGTAACTCGCCTGGCCCGCGGTGAAAGCGGGCCTTCAGGCAGCGTTCAGTAAGTTGCAGTGTAAAAGGTGGAGGGTATCTATAGTTACAACATACAATTTGTTGTCAGTTCGCCGTTCCATTCGTCTCGGTGCAGCAAAAGCTTTTTAGCGAAAGCGTCTTTTAGCAGCCAAAAAATACCCGACTCACTGGCCGGGTATCTGCTTTAACGTCAGGGAAGGTCGTTAATCCTGCTCTTTATCCGCGTTACTCTTTTCGGATTCGTCTTTTTCAACCACATGAATAAAAGGCTTGAGCAGCTGAATATCCAGAATGACATAAACCATCGTGCTGATGAAAAGCGAGATGACACTGCCAAACACGCCGCTGGTGGTAAACGTCAGATAGTTATAAATCACCAGCCAGGTCACACAGATAAACAGTGCGAGCGAAATATAAAGATTGGGTACAGAGTAATTGCTGGTACCACCGCCCTGAGTATGGGTGGCTTTAAACAAATTACCGATGGCGTACTTCTCAAGCACCAGAATACTTTTTTCCCAGTTACGCTGCTTACGCGCGCTGGCGCGGGTCAGGAAGAGATAAAGAATGGAGATGAAGAAGCCGGAGAAGGCGATGAGCACCGGAATCGCTTCCAGCGCATACTCGATACTCTTATGCGCCGCGCCTGTGGTGCTGAGATCCAGCGTCAGCGAGGCACCCAGCGCAGCATATAAAAAGAGAAACAGCAGCAGAAAAGTCAGGCTGCGCTTCCAGTCGCTGTCTGCTTCTGCATTTTTCTGCTGAATGGCCAGCTGAAGCGATTGCTGAATATGTTGCGACTGAAGTGAGTCAGTATCAAAGGTATCGCAGGGTGCAGCAAAGAAGTTGTGCATAAACAGCGCATCTTCTTTGTGAATAGTGATTTTCATCAGAAACCTGTGTGCGGGAAATTTTCTCTATTTTAATCAGCACGGCATGAATTAACAGTAACTTCACCCGTAAACCCGCAGCTCCATGCTGACTTAGCGGGATATCAGACCCAGAAGAGAGCTGAACAGCGAATCCGTTGCGAAATTCTGCGCAGCGTTACCCTCATCGTGACGCAACTGCTGATAGCGCAAAAGCGCCGCATCAGCGCTATCGGCATTGACCACGTCCCATACTACCTTATAGCCTTCCGCTGCTAACCGGTCCTGCTGATCCTGGCTTACATGGTTCACGGCCCTGACGGTCTGGTTTTTCTGAAACAGGCGATAATCTGGCATGTTTATTTCTCCGCAGGGTTATCCAGCGCTTTAAACTGCTTAATCGCTTCATTGATATTATTCGTTTCGACAGTCGCGATACAGCGATCGCCATTGAAAACTTCATAACGGGCATTATGCAGCTGAAACAGTAAATCCCTGCCACGAAAGTGTATACGTTTCTGCTTAACGCCAATCCCATGCCGCCGTAATAACGCCTGTGACAGACGATCGGTCTCTTTAATCATTCCTTCAGCTCCTCGGCAGTACGTGGTCACTGCCAGTAAACCTGATGAACATTAGTTTTATATTAAGAGATAACCTTGTTTTTAACAGGGCTAAGGCGCGGCTTTCAGAGAAATTACCTGATAGCAGGGACGTACAGGAACATGGGCCTGTCATTCGCTGCGTTAATGGGCGCTGAATGCGGTACACTTGAGCGGACAATTTGCCACAGGACACGCCGCTATGAACGATAAGAAGATGATTTCCATTGATCAGTTCAATGCTGATGAACGTCTGGCCGTTGAACAAACCTATAAAGGGCTGGCTGAAAAGTACCGTCAGCGAACCGGTAAAGAGCCGGATGGTAAAAAAGAGAAAGAATTCAATAGTGAAGCCCGGCAGATGGTGATGGCCAGTAAGCTGGAGAAGGAGAGAGCGAAGGCCGAAAAGGAGAAGAAAAAACCGCTGCGCAAAAAGAAACCTGAGTCACTTACCGCCAGTGAAGTCAGCGATTTCAACTGGTCTGCCTCGGTTGTCAAAGGCCGCAGATAATTTGCTACCGCGCGCAACAAGGCGCGCGGCATTTTCCGCCACAGCTTCTCTCCGAATAAACATCATTACAGCCTGTTTAATTAACCAACATGCAATAAGAACTTTCTGTAAAAACTTTTATCTTATTTAACTTAATGCCGATAAACTGCGTTATCCGTCACTGCTTCAGTTCACCTATGAATTATTACACTCCCGATGATGTTCAACTGAAGCGCCGCTCGACGCGATTTGTGCGACGTATGTTCATGATGCGCCAGCTCGGCACCGTTCTCTGTTTTCTGCCTATTCTGTCCGTTCTGATGGAGATGGGAAAAAGCATGGAACTTTGTGCTCTTCTCTTTACGAATGCCTTTATCTGGCCATATGCCGCATACAGAATGGCGTTACGGTCACGCGACTCTACCGGTTTTGAGCGTAAGAATCTGACACTGGATGCCGCTTTTGGCGGCGTCTGGGTTGCTGTGATGGCCCTGAGTCCCTTGCCCTCAATTATTATCATGGCAGTGCTGATTTCCGATCGCTATTCGGCAGGTGGCTGGGTCCAGCTGAAATCTGCGCTGAAGGCCTTTCTGTTTGCCTTTGTGCTGGTCTGGTCAGCGGAAAAGGCTCCGCTGGTGCTGACGTTCAGTACCCGAACCGTCTGGCTGACACTGCCGCTGGCCAGCCTGTATCTGCTGGCACTCAGCGTGGTGTCACACAATCTGACGCTGAATCTGCGGCAGAAGAACCGCGAGCTGGAACGGATCGCGCTGATGGATCCGGGCCTGAAAATCCCTAATCGTCGACTGTTTGAGCGCCGGCTGGAAAGTGAGTTTTTGCGTACGCAGCGAGGCGAGGGCAAAGCCTGGTTAATGCTGCTGGATGTCGACCACTTTAAACAGGTTAACGATAACTATGGGCATGAAGCGGGTGACTTTCTGCTTACTGAGATTTCAGCACTGCTGCGTGACAGCGTCGGCCTGAAAGATGTGCCCGCCCGCTTTGGGGGTGATGAGTTATGTGTAATCGTACGGGATGCGGATGAAACCAGCATCCTGCAGCTGGCAGAACAGATCAGACAGGGAATTGCCCTGTTGCGGCTGCCAGCGTCATCCACCTTACAGTGCTCGGTGAGTATCGGGATTGCAGCAGCACGTGATGCCGCATCGATTCATGAGTGGCTGAGATGTGCTGATGAGGCGCTTTATCAGGTGAAGCGCGCAGGTCGCAACAATGTGCAGATATGGCATTCAGACTCGCTGAGCATACTCAGTGCAGTCAGGAGCAAATGAAGAAGTCAGCCTGAGACGCGTTCTCAGGCTGAGTGATCAAATCGCCGGGCAGTCGCCCGTGCCTTCAGGCCACGGTGTCAGCAGATCGAAACCCTTTTCGGTGACGGCGACGGTATGTTCCCACTGCGCCGAGAGCGAGCGATCTTTGGTAACGACCGTCCAGCCATCAGACAGCACGCTGGTTCCGGCTTTACCGGCATTAATCATTGGTTCTATGGTGAAGATCATACCCGCCCTCAGTGGCATCCCTTCGCCCGGCGTGCCGTAATGCAGCACCTGCGGATCGGTGTGATAAATCTCACCCACGCCATGCCCGCAATATTCACGCACTACTGAGAAACCGGCAGCTTCTGCAACACGCTGAATTGCCGCGCCCACATCGCCCAGCGTCGCGCCTGGGCGGACCGTTTTGATTCCCGCCACCATCGATTGATAGGTGATCTCGACCAGACGCTTTGCACGGACTGATGGCGTGCCGACAAAGTACATCCGGCTGGTATCGCCATACCAGCCATCCTTAATAACTGCCACATCGATATTAACGATATCGCCGTCCTTAAGCTTTTTGCTGGCTGGTATACCGTGGCACACAACGTGATTGACCGACGTGCAGGTCGTGCGAGTATAGCCTTGATAGCCGATATTCGCGGGCGTCACCTTGAGTTCATTCACAATGAAGTCGTGACAGATATCATCCAGTTCTTCGGTGGTAATGCCCGGGCGAACGTGCGGTGTAATCATCGCCAGTACCTGAGCCGCAGCTTGCCCGGCTGCTCGCGCCATCTCAATCTCTGCGGCGGTATGAATCTTTACGGTGTTCATGACACGTCTCCTTGTGTGGTGAGGCTCTCTTTATGAAGCATATTGCGGATATCAGCACTGCCGTCCAGTTCAAGCCGAATCAACATCTGCGCCAGCTGGTGTTGGGTCTGCTGCGGATAAAGTTCAGCCAGCATGCCGAGTTTAAGCCAGTGTTCTGCCTGTGCATTAATTGAGCGGCTCATCGCCTGGCTGGCGATGCGCAGATTTTCATGCATCAGGTCGGAGATTTTTACGATACCCATATGAGCCTTATATGAAACGTATATGTTTCGTATATATTAACGCTAACGCAGTAGTTTGAAAAGAGGGGAGAGAATCTTACGCGCAGGAAACGTGGTAAAAATTTTTTAAAAACGATCGCTTATTTCGTTTGAGGATAGGAAATTTACTGTTAATACAGAGATGTGTTCGGCCGGGTAATTGCAGTGCAGGCACCCGACAAACGGTGTCTTCTCTGAAAGATTTGCAGATACTGATTAGATGAAATCAGGATTTTTATCAGGCGGTTGTGGATATTAAGTCTTTAGCATTGATGGTATAAATCCCAGAAAAAACAGGGATGTAATGATGAAAAAATAATTGATTTGACTGCGGCATTAGCAGTTTCCGGATACCACATGAGAAAAAATCACATCCGACAGCAGGGAATCAAGACTCCCGTTACATCAGAGATTAAAAGTCAGTGCGAATCTCAGACATCCAGGCAAATCCAGGAGTGTGAAACCCAGCTCTGGCTCTGCCAGGCTGTTACAGCAAAACAATATCGTTTTTCTGATGCAGATACTTATCGCGGTAAAACATGTGATGCAAGGATCAGGCAGTCGGCCGGCGAGCCTCCGGTAAGCATCGTCGTTCAGGCCGGAGACCCCGCTCTCTGCACTGCTGCTGTTGAATCAATTAAAGAAGCTGTAGATGCCCACTCTTTTCTAATGAGCCCCGCCTTTCTGAAAGACGAAATTCCGATACATTTCGCCCCGCAGTAAGCATATACGGCTATCGAAAGTGTTAAACATCAGATCTACATGCAGTATGCCATCGTCCAGCCAGAACGGATGCTATCAGTATGTCAATTCTGAAGTGCTGCAATCAGATACCTGCCCGTAAAACGTGAGGTACAGTTCTATATCCCGATGCAGCTATCGATTGTCGCCATTGGAATCTAAACGCTTATTCCGGTATGCTCTCCATTCATCCCAGCATTTATCAGGGTTGATATCAAAGTATCCGCGGCATTCCGCCATTGTAAAAGCAATATCGCGCGCCACTTCGATACAGGTGGCACTATCCCTGATACGGCTGACTTCCTCCTCTGTAAGCGGGCTTCCTTTCTCATTCTCTTTGTTCAACAAGAGTGGAATGAGAGCTGGTATATAAACGAGGCTCATTAGCTATTTTCCTGATGATTAAATATCGCGCTGTGACTAATAACCGAAATCACACCACTCCTTAATGACGGGCTGTACATTGCAGTTTCTCAGTAACATCGATTCAACGTCGTTCTTCTTACGACAGGATCGCAATCGATAATTGCTTCCGGGGCAGAGAGGCAAGTTTGTGTAACCTGACTGGCTTGTCAGCAACAAAGGTAAACACGTCGTAGCCCTTTTTATTCGGTTCTCTTCGTATCCTTTACTACATTCTCGACAGCTGGGGCGATATCTTCAGCCAGAAAGTTGATATTTTGATCATGACTTAATCAACACAGGTCTATCCTTAAGCCAGGAGGTGCCTATGTGTGGACGGTTTGCGCAGTACAGTAGCCGAGACGATTACTTTGACTCTCTGGGACTGAAGCCCGATGAAATCATTTATGATCCGGAGCCGATAGGGCGTTTCAACGTTGCGCCAGGCACCAACGTGCTGCTGCTCAATGAGCGGGATGATGAATTTCACCTGGACCCGGTTTACTGGGGTTACGGTCCTGAGTGGTGGAATAAGCAGCCGCTAATCAATGCCCGGAGTGAAACAGCTCCAACCGGCCGTATGTTTAAGCCGCTATGGGAGCAGGGACGTGCCATTGTTCCCGCCGATGGCTGGTACGAGTGGAAGCGTGAGGGTGACAGGAAACAGCCCTATTTTATTCACCATAAAGCGAATCAACCGCTGTTTTTCGCCGCTATCGGCAGGGCACCTTACGGTAAAGACCATGGACATGAGGGATTTGTTATCGTCACTGCGGCGAGCAACAAAGGGATGGTTGATATCCATGACCGCCGTCCACTGGTTTTACGGGCGGACGCGGTATGCGAATGGCTCAGTGTTGAAACCTCATCCCAGCGGGCGCAGGACATTGCCCATGAAGCCGCATTACCCGAAAAGGATTTCACCTGGCATCCTGTTTCAGCCAATGTCGGGAACATCCATAATCAGGGCGAGACGCTTATTAAAGAGATAAATCCTGAAGGCACATGAAGCGCAGGTGCAGATACACAACGCATTCGGCAATGTTGAGCGTTACTGATTGTCATCATCCTGAAAAAATGCTCAGCTTAATGGCATTTGCGATCGCTCATCTTCACACCAAATACACAAAAGCCCAGTAAATCTTTGGCCTCATCTTCTACCCGGGTCACCATGACCAGATCGGACGACCCGTCGGGTAACACAACCTCGTATCGCTCATCTTCACACCAAATACACAAAAGCCCAGTAAATCTTTGGCCTCATCTTCTACCCGGGTCACCATGACCAGATCGGACGACCCGTCGGGTAACACAACCTCGTAAGGTGGATAAGGGAGTCCTTTCAATCTGAATTCCTGCAGCCAGAGTAATTTTTCCGCCTGTGACGGAATAACTTCATAAATATATTTATGGATAAGATCCTGCGGAGCCCAGCCGACGCGTTCGGCAAACGTGTCGCTGGCATCCACGATCACCAATTCCGGATTAAGAAAACATATTGACGTGCCGGGAATGGCATACATGGATGAAATCTGATGTGCTCGCTGATCGAGGGAAAGACGCGCAACCCGTCGCAGAGATCCCTTATGCGGTATCGCATTGAGCATCCGGCAGCTTTCCGCTCCTGAAACAGGCTTCCCGAACAAATAGCCCTGCGCATAGAGGCAACCTATCCCCCGTAGCATTTCAGCCTGTTCTTCGGTTTCAACGCCCTCCGCGATCACATCCATATCAAGACTCCGGCCCAGACCGACGACGCTGGAAATGATTTTGCGACTGTCCTTTTTGTGCAGCATGGAGCGAATAAAACTGCTGTCAATTTTAAGCGTGTTAACCGGTAACTGAATCAGCCAGGCGAGGCTGGAATAGCCTGTTCCAAAATCATCCATTGCGATTGTACAGCCCATACCTGACAGGGCTTCAATCTCTGTCCGGGCGGTATTGATATCATTTAACAGGGCTGTTTCAGTGATCTCAATCTTCAACCTTGCAAGATCGAACTGAAATTCCCTGGCTGTATGTCTTATCGTTTCAGTGAGATACCTGCCATCAAGCTGCGAAGGAGAAACATTCATCGATAAAAACTGCTGTTCAGGCCATGTGGCAGCAATTTTGAAACCCTGCACCATAAGACTGAGCATTAATTCGTCGAGCAGACCACTTCGCTCCATAGCAGGAATGAAGTCAGAAGGAGGCGTAACGATCCCCTCCGGAGATATGTGCCGCGCGAGCATCTCAAACCCCATCACGCGCAAATCCTCCAGAGAAACTATAGGCTGAAAAAACGGGTGAAACTCGCCCAGCTTAATGCGCTGCCGCAAAAGTTCGCGCGTTTCATCATTTTCCACACCTGGTTTCATTTCATTCCCGTCAATACATGATTTTCAGCCTGTTAACAAAAATGTCTCTGCAATTCAGGCTTTATAAGCTCAGCGAACTCTGTCGACAGTCGCCTACTGGTTTAATCTTTTTTTCAGCATAATCATTATGATAACCAGTTTTATAGACGGCTTATCTGAACGCTTTCTTACTGTTTACTTCGGCAATCTTTTATTATATTTACTGTGTGTTCATATAGTATGCTGACGAGTAAGACTACTTACTCACTATCGTTATCGGCGTCGGATTACTTTTCATTACATCGTAATAGCATGACATCGATACGGGTATCGTCCCCCATTCAAAATGGTCGCTTAGCTTATAGCAGATCAATAAGGTTTTAGCAGGAAAAGTTACCCATCATCGTTTTGATCTTAAATCAGGTAAATAACGACACAGGCTGACAATGAATATTAGCAAAGGTAATGAGTTCCAAAGTCGTAAAATTAATAAACGTTTCAATTAATGAAGTTTAAATGTGTGCACAACTGTTAAATAATGAGGTTTCTTAATGACCATTCATATCGTTATTCCAGATGATTATCAGTTTGCCACTCAAAAACTGGATTTTCTCCATAGTGATAACAACTTTCACTGCGCTGCAATGGGCGATCTCAGCAGGGATCCGATGGCAGATGAACAGCTGTCATCGGCTGAAGCATTAATACTTATCCGCGAAAGGACTGTCATTGACGAAGCCTTTTTGCGACGCACGCCAAATCTTAAATTGATCAGTCAGACGGGTAAGCTGGCGAGAAATGTCGACATTGATGCCTGTACACGGGCAGGTGTTGCTCTTGTGGAAGGGAGTGGTTCTCCGGTTGCTCCTGCGGAGTTAACCTGGCTGTTGATCATGGCATCCCGCCGAAAATTTGTCTCGTCGGTGAAAGCAATGGCCGAAGGGCACTGGCAAACAGAAATCGGCTCGGCGGTTCACAATCAGGTCATCGGCATACTGGGATATGGAAAAATTGGTAAGCGTCTTGCGTCCTATGCTGCCGTTTTTGGTATGCAGGTGCAGGTATGGGGAAGTCTGCGAGCCCAGGAAGAGGCGCGTGCTGATGGATGGACGGTGCCCGAAAGCCGCGAGCAATTTTTCGCTACGAGCGATGTAATAACCGTGCATCAGCGGCTGGTGGCTGCGACACAAGGCAACATCACGGCAAACGATCTCGCGCTGATGAAAACGGATGCGTTATTCGTGAATACCAGCCGTGCTGAGCTGGTTTATGACGGCGCGTTGCAGAATGCCCTGAAACAGGGACGACCTGGATTTGCGGCGCTGGATGTTTACGAAGATGAACCGATCTACAACAGCCGGCATCCATACCTGCAGATGCCGAACGTGCTTTGTACGCCGCACCTGGGATATGTTGAAAAGGACAGCTATGCGCTCTATTTCAGAACGGCGTTTGATAATGTAGTGCGTTATTTCAGCGGTGACAGGTCGCATGTGATTAATTTCTGACTCCTTTGAGAGACTTCAGGGTGTAACTTTTTCAGAAGTTGCCAGTTCAGGGCCAGATAAATAAGCAAGTAACAGA
Source organism: Pantoea sp. F_5 (assembly GCF_008631595.1). Taxonomy (NCBI): domain Bacteria; kingdom Pseudomonadati; phylum Pseudomonadota; class Gammaproteobacteria; order Enterobacterales; family Erwiniaceae; genus Pantoea; species Pantoea sp. F_5. The sequence continues at coordinate 128,897 of NZ_VWUO01000010.1, read as the reverse complement.
ATCAAAGGCATAATGCGCCAGAGTGCTATCCTCACACTTTACACACACCTTTTGGGTAAAACTGCATACTTTACCTCGCAAAAAGAGGTGGAAGATCTTTCACGTCTCTGGCGCTCAGTCATACTAAAACTCACTCTCTTATGGCATCCCTCATCTATTGATAGTCCCCTCCCCAGAAATTATTGCGCCTCGCATGCTTCCTGACTGCAATTTCCTTGCTTGCTGCCGATAAAGAGGGAAGGGACCAGCGAGCCACAGGTGTGGAACGTCGGTAATAACTTAATAAATCAGACGTCGGAGCGCTCAGCGATGAGCAATAAAAAAACAAAATTAAGCGTTATGCTCACCGCAGCATTTCTCACTGTCATCTTAGCGGGCGTTTTCGTAACAGGCTTTGCCGGGTTTAAACTTAATACCGCCAGCGAACAGCAGGCATTGACCCGCGCGCGCCTTGGCGATCTTCAGGTGCTTCAGACGTTAAAAGACAACCTGACTCAGCAGGCGCTTCTTTTAGTCACTGCGGCTGCTGGCACGCAGCCACAGACAGAGGAAAAACTTAAAACACAGTTTTTTGCATTACAGACCGCGAATGACAATACCACTGCGCATTTCCGGGGGCTAATCAACGGCGCTAAAAGCATTCCCGGAATTAATCTTGCTGAAGTTGAAGAGGCTTCCACGCAACTCAATAAAATTGAAGTAGCAACAGGTCCGCTTCGTCAGGCAGAGCAGAATCTGTTTACGCAAGATGCTATTGCGTTACAGGATAAGCTCCGGAGCGAACTGATTCCTGCGCTTACTCAATATCGTATCGCAGTGGACGGCATGGTAAATTATCAGGCGCGGGTTACAGGTAAAACGGCGGAAACGTCAACGCAGGCGCTCTCGGGTGTTTATGTAACGCTGGCTGTTCTGACAACTCTGTTTGTAATGTTGGGATTTGTGATGAGTGGCCTGATTACCCGCTGGCTCAAGGTTCAGCTGGGTGGCGAACCTTCTCATGCTCAGGGTCTGGCTGCCGCCATTGCGGCAGGAGATCTGACAACGACGGTGACACTTCGTCAGGGGGATACCGCAAGCATGATGGCGTCCCTGGATAGCATGCAAAATAATCTGCGCAACCTGGTCTCCCATATCAAAGACTCCTCCGCTTCGGTAGCGATGGCTGCTGAAGAAATTTCCCAGGGCAATACAGAGCTTTCCTCCCGTACAGAGCAGCAGGCTGCCGCGTTACAGGAAACTGCTGCCAGTATCGAACAGCTCACCGTCACGGTAAAAAGCAATGCAGCGGGGGCGCAGCAGACTGCTGACTCTGCCCGCGAAACTGCGGCCCTGGCGCGGTCAGGTGAGCAGGATATGCAGCGGATGTCAGAGACGATGAATGATATTTCCAAAAGCGCAGTGAAAGTCCGCGATATTACCGCCGTTATCGAAGGGATAGCCTTTCAGACCAATATTCTTGCGCTTAACGCTGCGGTTGAAGCTGCTCGTGCCGGCGAACAGGGGCGGGGTTTTGCCGTCGTTGCCGGTGAAGTCAGGACGCTTGCTCAGCGCAGCGCTACGGCTGCCAGAGACATCAAACATCTGATTGAAGAAGCGGTAGCACAGGTCGAAAGTGGTGTTGTTGTCGCAACCGGAACAGGCAAGAGCATCCTTGATATCAATGCTATGGTTGGAAAACTGGCCGACGCGATGGACAACATCTCACTTGCCTCAGCAGAGCAGATGCAGGGCATTTCTCAGGTCAGTATTGCAGTCAATGAGATGGATGGCGTCACGCAGAATAATGCTGCACTGGTCGAAGAATCTTCTTCGGCATCACAGTCACTTTCAGCCCAGGCACATTCGTTACGTGAAGCAGTGAATGCCTTTCGTCTGTAAGCGTCATGTATTGCGTTCACACTCATTAAAGCCCTCTATGAGAGGGCTTTTCTTCGGGAGAACATTCAGGACCGCTCAGAGAACTAAGCATCACTGTTAAGTAAAGTTATCATCCCCGACGCGTTTCCGTCAGTCGTCATTGCCTGAAAGCCTTTAGCGCCTTTTGTATCTGCCAGTTTCATCGGGCCTCACTGAACAGAAATTTTTGTTAAGAGAGGCAGATGCAGGCCAGTGCCCGGTTAGCTCGCCACCATCCAGCGCAGACTTTCGCGCCGTACTTGCCCGCTAATGCCCTATCGCCAGATGATTTGCAGCGTTTTTACACTTCCTCAGCCTCTTTTTACGCCATTTTTACGGGCCACCCGGTTTAATTGACGGCACCGGGCGCGTGCGCCTCTCTTCAGGAAAGCCGTAAATGAAATGCCTTAATAAGCCCTGGTCTATATCAGTTTGCCGCGAGGTGGCATTGGCCGATCTTGCTCGGCAGCAGCGCCTTCGCCTTATTTGGTCCCGCAAGTGGTTCCGGGATGCCATTGAGGCCAGTACCGATCCGTCGCTGCTGAACTATCGTCTGATTGCTCAATGGCTGGGCGCAACGATACCCGACAGCCGCGCGCTGATTCTGGCGCTCAACAACAGCCTGTGCTTCGGACTTTATCGAAATGGCCGACAAATCGGTTTTGCCCGGGTCGTCACTGACATGGCTGAAACCTGGGTGATCCGGAATCTGTTTATATCTCCCGAGTATCGCTTTGTCGGGCTTGGATCATGGCTGCTGCACTGCTGTCTTTCTCATCCTGGCACCAGAGGCTGCCGCCATATTGTTGCAATGGGTGAACCCGTGCCGGATTTTTTTGAACGCAACGGCTTTATCGCATGTCCCTCACTGCCCGGCATCTGGGTGACGGCTTCGCATGATGGAATTAATGACCCGATTTGCGCCAGAAGCGCCAGCAGCCATTAAGCCGGCAGGGCGCGCACTCATGAGCGGTTTTCTCCCGTTTATCCTCCGACCTCAGCTTAATAGCCGCAGGCTGCCAGGCTCGACTGCCTGTCCACAGCCTTCACTCAGGGAACACACCATGTCAGGCCTTATTCTTGTTTCACATAATCAATCGCAACGCTCGACGCTTACTGCAGTCTATGACGGGATACTCTCCCGGCAGGGCGGCCTCTGGATTAGCTGGAATGGTGAAAGCACAGTAATCTCTCAGGATGCGTCAAGACCCTGCGATGTGCAGCAGCACGATCAGTATGAAACCGTGACCTTCCCTTACACGCCGGGCGAGCTTAATGAGGGATATCACAATTATATTCATAAAGGTCTCTGGCCTGTTTTCCACCAGCGTCCTGACATGGCCCGTTTTTCCAGCAATGGATTTCAGGAATATAAAAACATTAATAAAGCCTATGCGCGGGCCATTTGCGAAAATTCCACACCAGACGATGTTATCTGGATTCAGGATTATCACCTGCTGGGCTGTGCCAGCTACATCCGCAAAGAGGGCTTGCCCAATTCAGTCGGTATCTTTCTGCATCAGCCTTTCCCGGCAGGCAGAATGTTTGAAACCATACCTGAGTGGCGCTGGTTCACTGACTCGCTGCTGTGTTGTGACCTGATTGGCTTTCAGACCGTGCAGGATATGAATAATTTCCTGGTCTGGCTGGAGAGTGAATTCCGGCTGGAGCAGCTGGAAGCGCACTGCTTCCGTATTCATGGCCGGATTATCAAAGTTGGTGTGTTCCCGGTCGGGATCGATCTCGACGATGTTGAGTCTCTGCGCGAGAGTAACAGTTGCGCCTTTATGGAAATGCAGTGCCGAGAAAGTCTGCCCGAAAATAGCGTACTGAGCGGCGGCCATCTTGATGAGAGTTCAGGACTGCCTTATCGAATCAGCACGATGGAAGTGTTACTGCGGAGGCATGATTGCTACCAGAAAAATATCACGCTGTTGCAGCTTGCGCCGCCGGCAGCCGGACATGCACATGATGCGTCACAACTCAGTCACACTCTGGAAGCGCTATGTGGAGAACTTAATGGTGTGCATGGCACCATGAACTGGTATCCGATGAACTATCTGACTCACGCTTACAGCCGGGAGGAGCAGGCCGGTATCTATCGTGCCTCACGCGTTGCGCTGGTCACGCCGCTGATGGCGGGCATGAGCCTGATGGCCAAAATGTACGTCGCGCTGCAGGACTCTAAAAATCCTGGGGTGCTTATCCTCTCCCAGTTTGCCGGTGCCGCCGGGCAGATGGAGGGTGCCATCATCGTCAATCCTTATGATCCTGATGCAATGGCCAGTGCGGTCCATCGCGCCCTGCAGATGCCGTTACACGAACGGCGGTGTCTGCATGCCCGTTTGATGAAAGGCCTGCATATGCACAATAGCCATTACTGGGCTGCGTCATTTTTGCGGATGCTGAACAATGTGCCTGAAGACCCGGAAGCGTTGCCGCCACCCGGGGCTTTTCTGCACCTGAGCAGTAGTCGGGCGAGGTACTGATTTTTCAGGTTCAGTCAGTACTGTATAAATCGGGTATGCTGGAATTGAAGAGCAGGGCAGATCAAGTTTTTATTCTGCATGTTCAGGTAATGATCTTTTAATCACTTTTTTTAAAAGGTACCTGCTATCCGCCACGAGCAGAAAGCAGGCATCCGATAAGGTCATAACAGCGAAAAAAGTTCTCAGGAGGAAACCAGGCTTGAATTATGTTTATCTGAATAGCGTAAACCGGTTTTAACCTTTAACTAAGGGGGAATTGTGCGCATTCGGCCGTCATCCCGACTCATTATTCTATCGCCTCAAAACCACGTGCTGCTGTTTAAGTTCTGTCATAAAAATGATGCGCTAAAGGGAAAATCATATTGGGCAACGCCAGGTGGAGGTCTTGAGCACAATGAATCCTATGAACAGGCGGCTTTGCGCGAATTATTTGAAGAAACCGGCCTGACAAGAGCCACAGCCGGATCGCAGATAGCGTCCCGGAGTTTCACAATGATGCTGCCAGATGGGGAGACCGTACTGGCTGAAGAACGATACTTTATTATTGATGCCGATAAGAGAGAACCTGACCACTCAGGCTGGAGTCGCAACGAAAAGGACGTTATTCGCGGTCATCATTGGTGGACGCTGGAAGAACTTAGAAGCGCAACAGAAACGATTTTTCCACGCGAACTCATCATTAACATTCTTGAGAACAAACTAACCGCCTCCTCAGCGTTGATCATATCGTGATGAGCTGAACATCTGCACCTGGCTATATCCTGATGCTGAGCATTGATAAGTGAGATCGTCCTCAGCACACAGCGCGAGTGTAAAAGGTGCAGCAACATTCAGGTGTTGTGTAGGGATGCGTGCTGTCAGGCCTGTCACTGACCACTGTAAAAAGCCCGCACCGCACGGACTTTAGCCTGCCTTACAATCCTACCAGCGTAATATGTTTCTTCATCGTCAGCGCTTTATATAGTGCATTCGCCAGGCTGCCTGACGCTATTTCAGGGTGAGCGCCGTCTGAATCGGTCCAGAATGATTTAATACGCAATAAGGTATTAATGCTGGTGACTCGCTCCATCTCAAGCACAGCCAGCACAGGGTGGCGCATTTCGCCGAGTTGCTCTGTGGTATCTGCCTCGATCACTGCGGCGCGGGAGGCCTGACTATCAAAGATAACGTGGCATCGTGCGCCGTTCAGGTTGAGTATGTCGATAACTTCGTAAAGGCACTCAACAGCCTCTGCACTGTAGGTTGCGGGTACGTTAAACATAGCAAATCCCTCTGACGCAAAATGTCGTGAGCAGCCAGCATAGGCGAACTCTAATGAGAGGAGAAGTTACTGTTTTTGCATGAGAAATGTAGAGTTCTAAGGTTACGGTAACGCGCGTTATTTTTACTCTTATTTACGCTGGCACTAAAGTTAAGCGAGGCGCAAGCGGGTCATGGCGGCAGGGCGCGGATTTGACTTAAAGAAACATTCGCGCAGGGCGGGCTAATCGTTCCAGTGCGGAGTGTATTTATGGCGGCACGCAGCGCGTCAGCTGCATGCTTTCGCGATTTTACAGGATGAACATTAGGTTAAGTTTAAGATTTATCGCTGTGTTAAATCATAAACTTCTTATACCCGCAGCGCTGAATGCTAAAGGCGTAATGAACTAAAAAGCCTGATTAGGCTTAGGGATTAACTGGATATTCTTACGCATGAAAATGAGCAGTGGGTCTGCAGGACAAGAGGAAGCGAATGCTGAGCGCCGCAGGCAATATGTCAGCGGCAGGCACCCTTAACCACAGGCTATCTCTGTGGCACGTAGCTGATCCTGCGTTGCGTTTGAGGCAGATTGGTTCTTATCAGCCTGTATAATTAAGCCGTGTTGCCTGTCATAACGCGCTAGTAAACGCCTAATACACATCTAATAATTAACGGGTATAGTGACGCAAAAAAACTCGTGACGGAAGTTTATCTATGCTGAATAAATACCGGGGTTCGCAAATTCTTTTCCACTGGCTGACGGTCTTACTGATTATCGTCGCCTACGCCACCATCGAACTGCGCTGGATGGCAGAGAAGGGAACCTGGCAGCGAAATGCGGTGATGATCACCCACTTTTCCGCAGGTTTCTGCGTCCTGATCCTGATGATAGCGCGCCTCTGGCTGCGTACCCGTTCTGTAACGCCGCCGATTACACCGCCCGTGGCACGCTGGCAGACAGGTCTTTCACATCTGGTTCACACGTTGATTTATGTGCTGTTTGTGGTTTTACCGGTTCTCGGGCTAAGTTCGCGTTACCTGCGTGGAAAAGAGTGGGCCCTGTTTGGGATCAATATGCCTGTGGCGACATCGCCCGATCCCGTCACGGCCAGTATGCTGATTGACTGGCACGAAACGCTGGCCCCGCTCGGATACTGGTTAATTGGTCTGCATGCGCTGGCGGCGCTGTTCCATCACTATTTTCTGAAAGATGACACCCTGCGCAGGATGATGCCGTAACTGCGTCTGCTGAAATCCCGGAGCGGGACGATCGTAAACGCTCCGGCACACAGGTGCCGGATGAACAGGAATATTGAGGACAATCATGCTCTGGCTGATATCAAAATATGCTATCACGGCTTTTATGATCGTGCTGATTTCAGAAGCGGCTAAACGTAGCGATCGCCTGGGTGGCTTACTTGCCGCCTTACCGCTGGTCACCGTGCTGGTGCTTATCTGGATGAAGATAGAAGGGCAGACACAGGCAAAAATCAGTGCTCATGCCTGGTACACCTTCTGGTATGTGGTGCCGACACTGCCCATGTTTATTCTGTTCCCCTTTCTCTATCAACGCACCGGCTTCTGGCTGACGCTGCTCATCTCCTGCGGTATCACTATCCTGCTTTTCGCACTCTGGGCTCTGCTTCTGAAACGTTTTGGTATCGTACTGATGTAGCGCTAAAGCCGCTCAGGTAAGCAAGTCGTCTTTATTCATGATCGCGTGCAATAATAAAACCGCCTCGCCGGGCGGTTAATTTCGTCTTACCGAGCACTACGCGGGCCGGACTCTGGCCTTCGTCGGATGCCCGTCACGCCCGTCATCATGGGTATGGTCCGGGTCAGGCTCAATGATAACAATGTAATCTTTGCCAACTCCGTCGCGCGTTAATGTCACTAAATCGCCGGCAACAGGCTTGGTATCAAAATCATGTTCCTCTTCGACGCCCGTATCTTCAAATATCACACCGAATTTCATATTTCCGTCCTCTTTTTGATGAGTCGCGCCGTTAACCCGGTTTTATGCTGACGCTTACCTGTGTAATTCTAGCCTGGCCTGAAAAAGCCACTTAGCTCAGTGGATTAGCGTGTCACGATCTGGAATGAAAAACGGGCGGGTGTCAGGTGACGCGAGGCCATCGTACGGTCACGTAATGCCGTCATTAATGCCGATGGCTTCGCGATTTTTCGCTGTGGCTAATATCTGGTTTCGCATGCTGCGTACCAATGCGACGGGTATTAAGCGCATTGCTCAACAGCAGGATCAGAGTGCTGCACTGGTGCTGGGCATTGTGATCGTGGCCTGTATCGTCAGCATAGTGGCCATACTAAGTGAACTCCCCACGCTTAAAGGTCTCACCGGCACGCCGAGACTGCTGCATTTGTTGCTGACGGCAATGACACTGATTGCATCCTGGGCCATGTTACCCAGCGCTTTTGCGATGCATTATGCCCATCAGCACTATCTTTACCGGGATAACAGCGTGAGTCCGCTGATCTTTCCGGATAAAACGAAAAATCCTGGCTACTGGGACTTTCTCTACTTTTCATTCACCATCGCGGTTGCGTCGCAAACGGCAGACGTCGCCACCGGAACAACAGAAATGCGTAAGCTGGCGTTATTGCAGTCTGTTATCTCATTTATTTTTAACCTGGCTATTCTGGGTTTATCGGTCAATGTTAGTGCCGGTTTGCTTAATCAGACTGTTTACATCAATCGACAGCGGGCAACGTTTACCCTGCACGAGCTTCTGAAATAATCTGGTCACTTATCGTGATTATAACAATGTGTAATAAGGTGTTATCTGCCTCTTCACCTGCTACCCGCTGCCATGTAAGTTCCGGGGAGTATTACGCTATTGTCCTCCAAATCCCATAAGGAGAAATAGAGTGAAAACCACCGCCATGGTCACCACCAGCCTGTTAATGCTGATGAGCAGTGTTCATGCTGAAGGTCTGACGACATCAGCAGAGGGTAACAAGCTTACCGTCGGCTTTGGTCAGCCCACCATCAAACAGGTTCTGCACTACCGAAAAATGTATGACAAAAAACCCTTTCCGGATGCGGAGATTTATTATTACGACAACGGCACCTATAAGATCATTTCTCAGGGAGAAAACCACTACGGTGTTTACGTCATGCAGGGCAGGTTTGATGATGAAACCTTCACCGTACGCTTTATCTCACTGCCTTCATCCGACTGGGGCAATAAAACGGCCTTTCACCAGTTAACCTTTATCAGAAATGAAAAGCAGAACGTTTTTATTCAGAACGCGATTGTGGATACCGGCGAAGCCATCGCGCAGCAGAACGGCACCTATACGCAGGAAAAAAACAGCGTAACCAATCCGGTTTCTACAAGCTGGGAAAACAAATAAGTCTCGTATAGCAGGTCTGTCACGCTGGTGCCGTTACCGGGCCTGACACGCTTGCTGTTTTGACCGGCTGTAGCCTGTCCGGTTACAGTTGCTCCCAAAAGATGAACAGCCGCAGTGTAATGCCTTATGCTTTCCCTCTTAGCCAGATGTCTCTGATGCGCCATTCCGTTTGCGTTTAAAGGCTGGGAAGTACACTACCGGTTATTAATCCGTGAGCCATAGCACCAGCTTTTTTCAGATACTAAACTCCATCCATTCTGAATTTTGTCAGGCCCCGAGGCGTAATTATGGACAAAGCTTTGCCCCTGCTGGATGCGCAGGATATTACTTTTTCAGTTGGGGACCGCCAGTTACTGCGACCGGTATCTTTGCAGGTCACTCAGGGCGATTACGTGTTACTGACCGGTCCATCCGGCAGCGGAAAAAGCACGTTTCTGAAAATCCTTGCTTCACTTATTACCCCGACTTCCGGACAAATTCTTTTCAGAAACAGAGATATCACCACGCTAAAAGCCGGGTCCTATCGTCAGCAGGTTTCGTACTGTTTTCAGACGCCACAACTGTTTGGCCAGTCGGTTTATGACAATCTTGCGCTGCCCTGGCAGATTCGCCGTCAGAAGCCTCAGCGGGAGACGCTCGTTGCTGCGCTGGAAAGCGTTAATCTTTCTCCGAACATGCTGGATAAACCGGTTGAACAACTTTCAGGCGGAGAAAAGCAGCGTGTGGGACTGCTCCGTAATCTGCAATTTATGCCTGACGTACTGTTACTGGATGAAGTGACCAGCGCTCTTGATGATGAGAACAGGCTGGCCGTACTTGCACTGATTAACCGGATCGTAGCTGAAGAAAAAGTGGCGGTGGTGCGGATCAGTCATGATGTCAGCGATATTCAGCAGGCCGGGCATGTGCTGCGCCTTGAGCCGCCAGAAAAGGAGAGTGAGCGTGAATCAGCATAATATCAGTGACAGCTCGCTGTTGCTGTCGCTGACGCTGGTCGTCATCGCGCTGCTTATCAGCCAGAAAGAAAAACTTGGCATGGGCAAAGATATTGTCTGGAGCGTTTGTCGGGCGATTGTTCAGCTGGTCATTGTGGGCTTTGTGCTGAAATCGATTTTTGATGTCAATAACAGCTGGCTGACAGTATTGATGGTGCTGTTTATCTGTGTGAATGCCGCGATCAACGCCCGCAAACGCGGTCAGAATATTGATAACGCTTTTGCGATAGCATTTGTTTCAGTCTTCAGCAGCACCGTCATAACCCTGACGATTCTGGTATTGAGCGGCGCGATAGCGTTTGTGCCGATGCAGGTCATTCCCATTTCAGGCATGATCGCCGGAAACGCCATGGTTGCCGTAGGGCTCTGTTTCAGCAACCTGAATCAGAGCTTCAGCGACAATCACCAGAAAATTATGGAGATGCTGAGCCTGGGTGCATCGGTGAAGCTTGCCTCAGGCCGGATTATTGCTGACAGCATTCGCACAGCGATGATCCCGACAGTGGATGCAGCCAAAACTGTCGGACTGGTCAGCCTGCCGGGCATGATGTCCGGACTGATTTTCGCCGGAATCGATCCGCTAAAGGCAATTAAGTACCAGATTATGGTGACGTTCATGCTGATAGGCACAGCCAGTCTGTCAACCATCATCGCCGTCTGGTTATCCTATCGTCGTTTCTATAATGCCAGGGCGCAGCTGAAGATATCGGGTGCAAAGCGGGATTAACAGCGCTGATGATGGTGGTAAATAGTGCAGTCATTGAAACCATCATTTTTTAAAATCAGAATTAAACATTTAAGCGTGCGGATGTGATCAGGACTAAGGGAGATATGGGTTGCCTCCGTTTAGTCTATTAAGATTGCTTTTATAAAGAACAGGGATTCTCCCGAAATGCTGAACTCATCGCGATGGGTCAGTCATTGAAATTAGTGACATCATACATGATGCCGTTTTTTCAGGAGCGTTCCAGGCGACATCCTGGCGGCTATATCGCCTGGAAGTAAGTCAGACGTCTGCAAATAGAGTTTAGCAGCCTGCCAAATTTAGTACTGTAGTGAAAATTATCTGGCCCAATTTACCTGCCTGCGGTCGTCTTTTCAGGGCGGGGAATAGGGACGGATTGCGTCTCAATCTTTAAGAACTGAGTTAACAATGGTCATGCCTGCCGCATTGCTACGTTTGGTAACATGAAGCATTCCCCCACCAAAATAATTGCCCGCAGGTTCGCACACTTTAATCCGTCTTTGCAGATCTGGATCGTTAACATCTACGCCAGAACAGTTGTTACGACTGCCAGGCGAAAACTCACTATATGCCGTATAGGTGCTGATGGTACCCGGAAGTAGCCAGACCAGAGTGGTGAGCAGCATGTAACCTAAAAAGAGAACCATCAGAACGGCCCCCGCGAAAAGTTTGATGTTATTCATCATGCCTTTCACTGGCTCCCCTTTACCCCATTTTTTTATGATCAAAAAAACGGACAGTCCCAGAGGGAGAACGGCGCACCATAATGCTTTGAGTACGGGTTGTGCCAGAAAGGTAGTGCGGTCGATTTCATTGCGCCACACAAAAAAAGTAAATATGCAGCCCAAAGCACTGGTGATTATCAGCGCCAGACGAGGTGTCGAACAGGAATTCATCTGTAACTCTCTCCATGAGTCAGTTTTAAGCAGTACGAGTCACGAGATTAATTCTGCGACTGGCACATTGTCTGAACCAGCAGGTAGTGAGGTGGGGCATGGATCAGGCGAAATTATTTTGCGGTTAAAGATTATCATGCTGCTCTTACCATAGACAAAGAACATGGACTTTTTTTATGTTTTAAATCGTTCCACAACATGAGGAGAGCGAAATGATTGTCAGAACATGGCACGGATGCGTACCACTCAGGCATGCAGAGGGCTTTGCGGCTCACCTGCAAAAGACCGGTGTAGAACATTCAGAAGGGACACCAGGCAATCTGGGAGCCCGTGTGCGCAGAGAAACGCAGGGTGAATGGGAGCATTTCTTTCTTGCTACATACTGGGAAGACTTAGAGGCGATTAAAGCTTTTGCTGGCGAAAAGTATCAGATTGCCGTGACATATCCTGATGATGAGCAGTTTGAACTGCTATCCGATCCCTACGTTTTTCAGCACCACGTGCAGAAAGTGACGCCTTTGTAGTTAATTCACCGCTGCCGCCCGGCAGCGGCTTATGTCTGATTCAGCAAATTTTTTCAGAAAACGTATTGACCAGGAATAGGGTGAGAATAAAATCTTTTAATTGTAGATTGGTCGATCTACAATTAATCGTCAACACAGGAGAATCCTATGAAATCATCTGCAGGCAGGCCCAGAGAGTTTGATCCAGACGCATTCCTCAACACAGCACTTGATTGCTTCTGGCAGCATGGCTATCAGGCCACATCTATGGCTGATCTGATGAAAGCTTCAGGACTGGCCAGTGCCAGCATCTATAAGCTTTACCCGGATAAGCGCGCTATCTATCTTGCTGCTTTGCAGCGCTATATGGATGAGGGCACTTCAAGAACAAAAAAGCGAACCGCAGAAATGACGCCAGAAGCCGCATTGCGAGAGATGCTCGACTTTGCTGCTCAATTATCTTCTGCGCCTGCCGGAGAGAGGGGGTGTTTTACAATTGCCGCAGCCAGTGAGCTTTTGCCTGGTGATGAAGAGGTTAAATCTAAAGTTTTTGCAAAATTTGAAAATATAATCGACGAATTAGAGTGCATATTGCTCAGAGGCCAGCAACAAAAGGTCTTTCGCCAGGATGAAGAGGCGAGAGTAATAGCAAAAAGTCTTTTCATGATGATTGAGGGTATGCGGATATATGGAAAGATTCAGCCAGAAATTGAAGATATCAGAAGAAGTAACGATTTTATTATCAGAACATTACTTTTGAATGTTAATAATGGAGCCGGGGATCGCACAGCTAAGGCATCAGCATGATCGCGGCAGGCACTATTGTCCGACGGCGAAAAAGAAGAAAAACAATGATTGTGCTGGAATGTACAAACAGCGTTGTCCTATGTGGTTGGGTCGATAAAGGGCGGTTTTATAAAAGACGTTTCCCTCTCTCTGAACTTAAGATATGTGTCCCTTATTCAAATTTCTGGTCACTGACGTAAAAGTGACATAATGTCTGGTATCCATGATGACAGTTGGTGTTAATTATGCTGGACAGTTTGTATTGCAGGGACATTTCCGGATTAGGGGGGGGGCAGATTAAAAAATCAGTCATGTTTCGTATTTTGACTGCATCAGTCTGGATGAAAGTATTAATACGGCTAGAGAATAAAAATCTTATTAAATGTCGTAATATTCACTAAGCTTCTTACATTGCTCATCGTGATAAACGGGGCTCAATTAAATTGCGGCTAAAATTTAAAATTGGACTATTGCTTAAATTCTGGCGATTGCCGGACAGCACCTTGTCCGGCAATCCGTTATTTAACCTCTGAATCAGCGATTAGCTTAATTGTGCGCCGACTGATTTTTTTCCGCCTCTTTCTGTTTTTTCTTCGCCATATGATGACCGACGGCGCAACCTGCTGCGGCTCCGGCAACGCCATGATGATGAGCAACATGACCTGCCACGCCGCCGACTGCGGCACCTTTCAGACATCCTTCGGCGTTAGCCTGTAAATTCACAGACAAAAACAGACCGGTAGCCATAAAAATAACTGATAATTTTTTCATCTATTATATCCTGATAGTCAGAGTTGCAGGTTGAACTCCGCTGAGCATAGCCAGGCGTTGGACTGTTTCGCTCGTCAGGATACAGGAATCGCGATGTTAGTTACCTGTCGTTACGCTTTTCCCAAAATAAATGGGATGCTGTTTTTTTCAGGAGCACGGCAACCCATGTGTTACCCCAAATGGCGGGTGTGGTGTGCTTTGCAGAGAAGAAGGCTTCATTTTCCTGATGCCTGAAATGTTAGTCCTTCAATGAACTATCTCAAATTCCTGACATGTGTTATCTACTGGCGGATAGAACCAATATGATAATAATCAAACGCCAGCTAAACAACGGTTAAGTATGGTTGGCTAAATCGCCTTCATTTAATCTGTGAATATATTATGACGGGGATGTGGGCTTAATGAATTCTTAATGAAAGTAAGTTATAAATGACTGGCTGTGTTGATTGATAATAAATCAAATAAAAATGAACCAGGATGAGAAAAGTTGTTCATATGTCGCAGGGTGATCAAGCAACGTAAAGCAGCTTATTGCCATACTTTATGAGGAAAAAGTAAACAAAATCTAAATGGACAGATTTGTTGAAATATCTTTAGTGTTGTTGAGCCGGGAGTTAACTTTCAGCCCTATACTGGTCTGGTTAGCTCACTGATGCGTTAGCAACAGGTGATCGCCGGATAGAGCATTAAATCTGATTTTTAGTCTGCTCGCTATACATTATTTATTCATAACAACACATTCATTTATTTGAATGGTTTTCTGTTTGGGAAAACGTTTGTTAATGCTTTCCTTTCTTCAACCAGCGTGAATGGCACTATCATGAAAAATATCCTTATTACCGGTTCAACAGGGTTTTTAGGCGGGGCTGTCGTAGCAAATCTATTGCAGAACAGCGTTCAGGAACGACTGCTGCTGCTGGTCAGAGGCGAGACCGTTGATGAAGGGTTGAAGAGGCTTAAAGCCAACCTGAAGAATTTTGGCTTAAATGAGTCAGTAATCAATACGATAGCACCTGATAATATTATTTTGGGTGATCTGGCATTGACGGATAATTTTATTCATGACGCACGACTTAATGATGTTACCCATGTCATTAACTGCGCCGCCGTCGCCTCATTTGGTAATAATCCCACTATCTGGAAAGTGAACGTTGAGGGTACGTTCCGGTTTGCCGAACGAATGAGCCGTGTTGAAGGGTTGAAGAAATTTATCCACGTTGGAACCGCTATGTCCTGTGCGCCGGAACCTGGCTCACTGGTGACTGAGGGCGGACTCAACTCCAGTCGGGATCAGCATGTCGTTGAATACACATGGAGTAAGGCTTCAATTGAGAAGCTGATGATCGAAAAACTACCGGGTCTGCCATTAGTTATCGCCCGTCCGTCGATTGTGGTGGGTCATTCCGATCAGGGATGCCTGCCTTCAGCCAGCATTTTCTGGGTATTCAGGATGGCACTGGCGTTGGGTAAATTCACCTGCGACCTTGACGATCGTATTGATGTGGTTCCGGTTGATTACTGCGCGGACGCGCTGGTTCTGCTGCTTGACGCAGAAAACGTCATTAATGAAGTCATTCACATTTCTGCCGGAACACACAGCAGTGTTACGTTTGCAGAGATAGATGAGGCGATGGCCAGAGCGTCAGGAAACAAGGCGCTGGGTGTGGATTACCAGAAGGTGTCCTATAAACAGCTGTCAGATAGCAGAAGAACGTTTAAGGATCTGTTCGGACCCTGCAATGAACGCATCATGCTGCGCGCGATGAACCTTTATGGGCACTTCTCAAACCTGAATGTGGTGTTTGATAACTCTAAACTGCTTCAGCCTGGCATGAATAAGCCTTCCAGATTCACCGATTATCTGGATCGCTGTGTGCTGACAACACGTGATTCAACGATTGCCGAATTGATGCAGGTCGATTTTAAGTAGTGGGAAACGAAGTAAGGGAAGAGGGTCGTTTTTCCTGATAAAAAGCGCTTCCGGTTGGAAGCGCTTCGGTTGATTAAAACGTCATGGTCAGACCCGCATAATAAGCACGGCCTGGTTCATTATAGGTCGATGCCCCATCTGCTTCCCGGTAGAGCTGCTTATCCAGCAGGTTATTGATTCCGGCGTTGGCCCGCAGATTTTTAGTAATGTCATAATTGAAATTAACCCCGAATACCGAGTAAGCTCCGACTTCACGATTCGACATTGAGCCATTTTCTGTGCGGGATTCCGCATACTGTCTTGGTTTCTGGCGGCCATACATTGTCCAGTTCAGGTTGGTAGAGAAATCCTGCGTCACCTGCCAGTCCAGCATGGAGTTGATGGTGTATTCCGGAATAATCGACAGAGGATTGCCGGTCTTTTTATCCTTTGACTGGATCATGTAAGTGGCATTAGTCCGCCACTCAAGTTCGTCACTGACCAGCGGTATCGTAACGTTACCTTCCAGACCTTCAACCACCGCTTTGCCGCCGTTGCTCCACTTCAGAATGTTGTTGCCATTAGAGGCGTAACCCAGCACATCGGTCCCGGCGACGATCTTGTTCTTATAATCATTGCGGAACCAGGTAAGACCCGCCACATATCCACTCTGACTGAACTCAATACCCAGCTCTTTATTAACGCTGACTTCAGGATCAAGATTTTGATTACCCAGCAGATAACAGCTGCCGCTCGTCACATTAACAGGGCACCCATTGCCTCGTGTAGCCAGCAAATAGCCCTCGCTGGACTGATAGAGGTTAGGGGCTTTAAATGCACGGGCGATACCGGCTTTCAGAGTAAAACTTTCTCCCAGCGCCTGAGAAATATTCAGCGACGGACTCCAGTTGGCCCCAAAAGTATCGTGATAATCAAAGCGCAGACCCGGGATCACCTCAGTGCTATCGGTCGCGGCGATATTATCTTCGAAATAGAGCGAACTCAGCGCCGCGCTGTTTTTGCTGTTGCGGCTGCCCGCATCACCACTGATACCGTTAATTGAAACGCCTGGCGCACTGGTGCCATTCATGGAGTTTGGATCGTTCAGCTCATCACGGTTCCACTCGGCACCCAGCGTAACGGTCTGTTCACGCAGCAATTCCAGCGGGAAGCTGACTTCGCCTCCCGCCCGGTAACTTTCAAAGCGACTGGTCGAAAACGTATTGCTGTTAATTCGGCCTTCGCCCGAGCCCGCAGTGCCTTCGTTCAGACGGGTATTGTTGGTCTTCTCATAGTTAAAAGTCAGCTTTGACTGTCCCCAGTCCCAGATGCCATTGTGCACGAGGCCCCAGGTCTGACGATAAAGGCGATTAGTTTCCGACCCGTCGAGAGATTCGATAAGCTTATTACCGGCCCCGTTGCTGTACTGGGTATCTCCGGCGTAAATATTGCCCTGACGACTGTAGCCATAGCTGAAATCCAGCACCTGCAATGGCGTAATCTTCCAGGACAACACACTGTTGATGTCTTTGTTGCGAACGCCTTCACGACTGGCCGCGCCGGAGCCGTTATGCGACTGATTGATATCGAAAGCATCACTGTCGGTTTTATTGATGTTGCCATAAAGCCGCATAGTCAGCGCATCACCCGCCAGCGGACCACTCAGGTTAAAGTTTGCGCGTCGGGTTGCCCCTTCTTTATCATCTTCTGGCTGGTTGGTGTAGAGCGACAGCGATCCGCTCCAGTCATTTGTCGGACGTTTGGTAATGATGTTCACCACACCGCCAGCCGCGCCTGAACCGTAACGGGCTGCCGCTGGTCCACGAATAACTTCAATTCGTTCAACCATTTCCGGCGGTACCCAGTTAGAGTCGCCACGGGAATCACGCTCGCCGCGCCAGCTGTAACGCACTGAATTGCGTGAGGTCGTCGGCACGCCGTCGATCAGAATCAACGTATTTTCCGGCCCCATGCCGCGAATATCGATTTGACGATTGTTACCGCGTACACCATTGGCGCTGTTACCGGTGAGATTGACGCCCGGCATTTTACGGATAATGTCGGAGAGGTCGTTGACCGGTGGATTCTTTTCAATGTCCTGTGAGGTAATGACTGAAACGCCGGGCTGCTGTTTTAACTCCTGTTCAGCCGTGACCAGCATCGTTTCATCATCAGCCAGCTTTTCTGTCTCTTCCTGAGTAGCGCCGTTAGCAGAAGTACTCAACAAACCAGCCAGCAGCAGAGCGGCAGGGCGCTTATGGACACGCATGGTTACATTCACTTAGAAAATCTCCCTGAATCGTTAAGGTATGTAAGCAAATGCGTATGATAATGATAATAGTTATCATTGTATATCTCGGTAGGGCACCTTTACATCCCCTGACAGTGGGCTGCTTATTCATCAGCTGCTCGGTCAGATGAGCAAAACAGACCGCAAAAACACTTCTTTGTCATGACCCGAAAATTTTCTCAGAATGGCTCAGAATACGTCATTGTGACTCCAGACTTATTAGGTCTGGAGTCACGGATTGTGAGTGGTTAGAATGACGGCTTAAAGCCGTATAAAGAGAATGTTGTGATAACAGATTTAATAACCCCTGCAGCGCGTTCATCACATGTTGGCCATCATGTCTTAATCTGGCTGGAGCAGGTAAAAGCGGCTTCGCTGAGCGAGCTGGATAATTTTGGCGATGAAGGTACGGTAGAGCAGGTGATGAAGGTCTGGGTAAAACTGTCACTGTTAATCAGCCGGCGGCGTCCTGAGATCGCCATCTCGTCTCTGCTGAAACATGTTTTGCCCAACATCGGATCGCAGCCGCTCAAAACCTTGAACCGTTTGCGCCTTAACCGGCTTTACAACATCCTGATTGCCGACGGTAAAAAGGAGGAGGCGCGTCGGGTTTTCGCGCTGACCAAACAATTCCTCGCCTGGGCCGAGATGCAGGGCTACCTCGATCATTCGCCGATTGCTTCGATGAAAAAACGGGATGTCGCAGGCCGCGCTACGCCACCGCGCAATCGGCAACTGACCGATGCGGAAATCTGGGTTTTCTGGCACGGTCTGGATAACTGGGCATTATCGGAACAGGCGCGCTGGGCGCTGCGTTTATGTCTGGTGAGTGCCCGACGGCCGGATGAGATTGTGCAGGCGCAGAAATCGGAATTCGATCTGCAGTTAGGACTGTGGATGCAGGGCACCCGAAATAAATCACAGCGCGAGCATGTGCTGCCAATTTCACCGCTGATGCGGCAGTGCATCGAAGCGTTACTTAATGCCGCCGATCCGGACTCGCCCTGGCTGGTGCCCGCACCACGCGATCCCCTACAGCCGTTGTCAAAAGGCGCGCTGAATCAGGCACTGCGGCGGATGATCCGCGCACCGCGTGGGCTGGGACTGGAGCCGTTTACCCCGCGCGATCTGCGCCGCACCGCCCGATCAAAACTTTCTGCCCTCGACACGCCTAATGATGTTGCCCGTAAAATCATGAACCATGCGCTGGAGGGGATTGATCGGGTCTATGACACCCATGACTACCTGAGCCAGATGCGCAGCGCAATGAAGATCTTTTCAGAGGCAGTTGAGCAGATTATTGAATGCGAAAGTTATCATCTGCTGCGACATCGCTATGATGGTGAGACCCTCACTCTGAACACTCTCTCCATCATGGCGATGTCACGCTAATGCTGCTGTTTTGGCGATCAGAAGTGGTAGCGCAGCCAGGCAAAATAGACGTTACCGTTATTATGCGTACCCGGTATGTAGGTCATCTGAAAATCGAGATCGCCATAGCCGATGGAAGCCAGCGGCAGCAGCGCAGGCACCGGAATATAGTCCCAATTATGTCGGGCGGTGACGCCAGCTGTGTAACCTGCACCCCAGTGAAAATTCTGGTCAGCCAGCGGACGCCATGTCGCTACCCAGCCATAACCCCCAAAGGGCTCCCATTTATTGAAGGAGTCCTTGAACGCCATTAAATAGATGCCGTTCCAGTTGCCTTTCTCATCGTAGCGGGAGATACCACCGCCTGCGCCCCAGGGTCTTTCATTATATTTATTGATATGTTCCCGATCATACGTGGCACGGTTGTGCCACGTAATCGCGGGCAGATAAAAGTCGATTCCTTCTGGCTGCTGCCATGTTGTGGCAACCTTATCCGTGAAGCTTTCCCACCCTGCGCTGACATTCTGAACCAGCGTGGCGGAGTGAGCTGTAAAAGCGGTGAGAACGGTGGTTGTCATCATCAGCGCTTTAAGAGTTGAAGTTTTGCGCATGTGCGAATACCTGCAAAGTCTGGTGTTAAATAAGGAAATAAAAGCATCAAGGCGGGTATTGTCGCACAAAGAGTGGCAACTTCAGGTCAATGAGCGGCTGAAGCAGGATTTTATAATTAATAAAAGCGAGACGGCATTCCTGCTGCTCTGATCGTTCGCTTATCCATCGGCTATTTTAAGAACCTTTCCTTATTGTCAGGCTTTAAAAACCTGAACGCGCAGACGATATCCTGAAAAAAATCGCATTATTTGTTAACAAAATCTTGCAATGATAATCGCAATGCGTATATTTCTCATTTGCTTTGAAAGTTCATCACACCCGCGCACAGGCGCTTACGGAAAGGGTTTCTGGTTCCTCGAACCCAAAGCAGGGCAGCGATGCCCGCAGGATGCAAGGTCGTGACAGTGGCAACATAAAAACATAAAGATAATTGAGGAATTAATGAACACTTTCGATCTTCATGACCCCAGGGTTACGGGTAAGCCTGCTCTGCAACGCCCATTCCGATTCTCTTTACTGGCCGTCATCGTCGCCTCATCGCTGGCGCATAACGTCGTCCGCGCTGCAGAAACGTCCACATCGGCCGCCAGCGATAGTCAGACATTGACGGTCAGCGCGTCAGCCGATGATGTCGTGACAACGTCACCGGCAACAGATTACAGCGTTCCGGTTACCCGTACCGGTACTAAAATGCTGGGCACCGTACGTGATGTGCCGCAGTCCGTCAGCATCGTCAGTACTCAGCGTATGTCCGATCAGCAACTCCAGTCACTGAATGATGTGCTGTCTAACACCACCGGCATTCATGGTATCAGCGCCGATATGGACCGCACTAACTACTATGCGCGCGGCTTTCTGATCGATAACTACATGATCGACGGCATTCCTACCGCCTTTGCGGAGCGCTGGAATCTGGGCGATGCACAGACCGATATGGCGCTGTATGAGCGCGTTGAAGTGGTACGTGGGGCGACCGGGCTGCTGACCGGGCCGGGCAATCCGTCTGCTGCCATCAACATGGTGCGCAAGCACGCGGACAGTAAAGAGTTCGGTGGCACCGTTTCCGCCAGCTACGGCAGCTGGAACAAGCAACGCTACGTGGCCGATCTTTCCGCGCCACTCAGTGAATCCGGCAATGTTCGTGGCCGCATGGTCGCCGGCTGGCAGGACAACAACAGCTTCATTGAGCGCTACGGTGCAAAAAAACAGTTTATCTATGGCGTGATTGACGCTGATCTGACCGACTCTGCCACGCTGTCGGTGGGTTATGAGTTCAGCCAGGTCAATACAGACTCCACGATGTGGGGCGGCGCACCGCGCTGGTACACCGACGGCACGCAGATTCATACCCGTCGCGGCTACAACACGGCACCAGACTGGGCCTACAACGATAAAGAGAACCGTAAAGTCTTTGTGAACCTGAAGCAGGACTTCGACAACGGCTGGAACCTGACGTTAAACGGCACGCACACCGATATGCGTCTGGACAGTAAGCAGATCTATCTTGATGGCTATTTCGATCGCAACACGGGCGCGGGCGTCTCTTCCTATGCCAACTATCCCGTGGTGGGCGGCACCGGCTATAACACCGGTAAACGCAAAGTAGATGCTGTTGATGCCTTTGCCAGCGGCCCGTATGAACTGCTGGGCCGTCAGCACGAGCTGATGGTAGGCGTCAATTATACCCGCCAGGATAACAAGTACTTCAGCACCTTTGAGAATATTTCCTCTGAGTCGCTGGGTAACTACAACGATTTCAATGGCCAGTACCCGGAATCTGACTGGACGCCACGTCTGCCCGCCAGCGATACACAGCTGGTTCGTCAGAAGTCGACGTACATGGCGACACGCCTGTCGCTTGCCGATCCGCTTCACCTGATCCTCGGCGCACGTTACACCAACTGGAACCGTGAAACGCCCGGCGGGGAAGCGGAGGAAAATAACATTACCCCGTATGGCGGGCTGATTTATGACTTTGCTGAAAACTGGTCTGCTTATGCCAGCTATACCTCGGTGTTCCAGCCTCAGGATTATCGCGATGCCAGTGGCGCTTATCTGTCTCCGGTCATTGGGAAAAACTACGAAGCCGGGCTGAAGTCTGACTGGATGGACAGTCGCCTGACTGCCTCTGTGTCTGTATTCCGCACCGAACTGGATAACGTCGGAGAAGCCACCACTCAGACCATTCAGGGTTCAGGCGATGTGGCCTACATTGGCCGTAAAGGTGTAGTGAGTCGTGGCGTCGAGTTTGAGGTCAATGGCGCATTGACCGACAACTGGCAGATGACCTTTGGCGGCACGCGCTACATAGCGGAAAACCGGGATGGCAGCACCTTTAATCCGCAGTTACCGCAGACCAGTTTTAATCTGTTCAGCAGCTATCGCCTGCCGATGCTGCAGCAGCTTACGCTGGGAGGCGGCGTCAACTGGCAGACACATATCTGGAACGACGTCGGTGGACCGGAAGGCAACGGCACATGGCGCGCCCGTCAGGGCAGCTATGCACTGGTTGATCTGTTTGCCCGCTATCAGGTGAACAAAAATCTGTCGCTGCAGGGCAACCTCAATAACCTGTTCGACAAAGAGTATGACACCAACGTGGCCAGCTCCGTTGTCTACGGTGAACCACGCAACTTCGCGGTAACCGCGAGCTACACTTTCTGATTTATCTGCGCGGGTAAGCCTGTGAAAAACGCCTCGGTTGAGGCGTTTTTTTATCCAGCCATCTAACTCTCGCCGCTGTTGGCACAATTTTTTCAGAAAAAGATTTCAGAGCACAGGCAGGACTATCGTCCACAGCAAAATGCAATGTTGCCTGTGCATTTTGATGATTCGTATCAGCAACCCTTTATCAATTCTCATATTCGTGAAGCCTCTGCCGGCATTTTTACATCAGCTTAAGGCGTATTAAGGACTCGGGAACAAGCGGGTTTCTGCGTTTTCAGCTTGTCAACGCTCAGCCGTTTTGAGAAGATGGTTTCCATAATGGAAACAGTCAGGAGCCAATGGAATGCATGTTATTTCACGCGTGCCGTTTGACGAGGCGGCCAGAAAATATCCCAATGCAGCGGCAGCACTGGATCTGCTTTACCGCCACCTCAGACAGGGCGATTTCAGTGGTCCTGACGATCTCAGGGCGCTTTATGCAAGCCTTGATCGTATGAAGTATCGCGCTAAATGGTGGGTCATTGACGTCAGTGGCAACCATTTGCGCGTGATATTTTTCGCGGATTTTGAGCGCAGCAAAATCTTCATCAAACATATCTGCACTCACGCTGAGTACGACAAGCTTGTTAAGAAATATCGGGAGGTAACCGAATGAATACTGAAGCTATCAGGCTGTCAAATCAGCTGGCAGAAGCGGTGCCGCTGCTGGCCGGCAGCAACCAGCGACATGATTATGAAGGAGCACTGGAACTGGTCGAATACCTTATTGAACATGAGCCGGATAATCCGCTGGTAGATTTGCTTTGTGCCCGCATTGCTCATTATGAAGATAATGATCCTGCGATGGCCGACTTTAATAGCCGCCAGCGTGAAATCAGCACCGGGCCTGGCGTTCTGAGGGTACTGATCGAGCAGCACAACCTCAGCCTGAGTGACTTCGAAAATGAAATTGGCAAAAAGTCGCTGGTCAGCCGAATCCTCAGCGGCGAACGTCAGTTGACCGTGTCACACATACGGGCATTGTGCGCGCGGTTTGGCCTGTCACCATCGTTGTTTTTTTGATTTAAGACGACTTCAAAGGCCGATCGAACGCCAAACGTCATTATGACGTAACACTACAATTGATAAAAAAACGCCTCAGCCGAGGCGTTTTTCATCACATTTCAGGCCCGCACTTCACGTAAAACGCAGGGCCAGATTAAACCCTTCACCTGACTCCACGACAATCGCCTCAGTGTGCTCCTGAAACGCAATCTCACCTGCCTGCAGTGCGTTTCTGACCTGCGCGAGATTCCCGGTCTCGAAACCCAGCGCAACCATCCGGGCGCTGCCATCATAGTCTTCTGGCAGCGGACCAAAGCGACGTTGCGCATACTCTGCTGACGCAAACCGAACTGTGGCGGCACCGGCGCGCAGCACAAAGGCGCCTTCAGGGCAGGCAAGCACTTTTGCGGCACCAAAGAGACGACTATAAACCTGAGCCGAATGCGCCGGATCCTGCGCCACAATGACAAATTCACTGATGTTGCGCACACCATTGGGATGACGTTGCCATGCAGGCTGCCATACCGCGTCAGGCGTCAGATGCTGGCAAAAAAAGCTGCGGCCATTGGGTATCAGCGAAGGGCGCAGCCTGACGGTTCGAAAATGCGCTTCAGTTACCGTACCGTCGGGCAGATCGACAGGACGATGAAAAGAGGCGGGCGGATCGCCATCCAGATCCTGACGTTCCAGATGCTGAAACTCACTGTCGGCGTCACTGCTTTTCCACACCAGGCCACTCAATCCCAGTGGCGATTGCCAGAGATCGGCGCGCTGGTTGCCTTTGCCGGGTTCATAACCAAGCAGCTCAAGATAATTTTCGCCAAAAATGGCCAGATGATTACTCGAACCCAGCGAATGATGACCGCGCTCTGTGAGCTGAAAGCCAAGCCGCCGGAAGCGCGCGCTGGCGCTGTCGAGCTGGTCGGCCACGTTAATCACCGCGTGATCCAGAATCGGTTGAGGAACCGGAACAGACATAGCTGCACTCCTTTTTTTGGTCATCGCGCCGCCACAATCTGCAACGCACGTGGTACCAGCTGCGTGAAGTATTCCACCGCCGGGCCGATCAGCGCTTCATCCGGATCGAAGGCGGCGTGATGCAGGCCAAATTCGCTGGCGCTGCCAATGCTGACAAATGCGCCCGGCACCTGTTGCAGATAGAAGGCAAAATCTTCTCCGCCCATCTGCGGCGACTCAGCATGCTCTGCGAGATAGCCGCTCTGGTGTGCGACTTCCAGCGCCACATCCACCCAGCCTGGCGTGTTAATCAGGGCAGGTGGCCCCGCGAACCACTCCAGCTCAGCAGTCGCGCCAAATCCGGCAGCGATGCCCTGAATCAGCGAGCGTATGCGGTGTGGGATCTGCGTCCGAATCTCAGCATTGTGGGTGCGTACGGTGCCCTCAAGCTCAACGCTTTGCGGCAGCACGTTCCAGGTATTCCCGGCAGTAAAGCGCGTCACGCTCAGCACCACCGTCTCCAGCGAGCTGAATACCCGGCTCGGCAGGGTTTGTAAAGCGGTCACAATATGGCTGGCAATCACAATCGAATCAATGCCCTCCTGGGGTCGTGCCGCATGCGCGCCTTTACCTTCAACGCGGATCACAAAGCGATCAACGTTGGCATAAAACGCGCCCGCCCGACTACGCAGTGTACCGAGCGGCAGGTCGGGCGCATTGTGCAGGCCAAATATTGCCTCTACGCCTTCCAGCGCACCGGCATCCATCAGCTGACGTGCGCCATTAAACGTCTCTTCAGCGGGCTGAAACAGAATCCGCACCCGGCCTGGCAACGTGGCTTCCTGCTGTTTAAGCTGCAGGGCGACGCCCAGCATTACCGCGCTGTGAACGTCGTGACCGCAGGCGTGCATGACGCCCGGCGTCTGTGATCGCCACGGGCGATCGGTGATTTCATCAATCGGCAACGCATCGATATCCGCGCGCAGGGCAATCAGTGATTCACCATGACCGATTTCTGCCACCACGCCGGTTTTCAGTCCCAGCGGCAACAGCCGGATACCCGCCTTTTCAAGCCAGCGGGTAATACGTTCAGTTGTGGCAAATTCATGGTTTGAAAGTTCCGGATGCTGATGCAGCTCGCGACGCCACTGCACCAGTTGTTCAGTTAAAGGCAATGTCATGTTTATCCCTGTTGTTCCGGCAGAAAAGGCTCGCCCAGCGTCAGCATCAGGCGATTGGCCCAGGCAAAGAAGGCGGTGGACTGAATCAGGTCGAGCAGGGCGAGTGTATCCAGACCCTGCTCGCGCAGTGCAGCGATCTGCGACTGGCCAGGTTGCGATGGGGTCAGCGACAGCGCCGCCGAAAAGGCGATGATCGCCTGCCAGCGGGCAGTGTGTCCGTGGGATAACACTGCGCCGGGCGCGACATTCAGCAGTTTCTGTATTGCGTCATCTTGCTTTGAAAGCTGGCTGGCTTTACGCGCATGAACCGAGGCGCAATAAATACAGCCGTTGACCTTACTGACCACGGTGGCGGCCAGCTCACGCTCGGCGCGCGGCAGCCCGCCAGCGGTGTAGAAAATGCCTTTGTCGGTCAGGGTACGCTGCTCCAGCAGCGGCAGGTTACGCCCCAGCAGACGGAAATAGTCGGAGTCGGTGTGACCGAATTTTGCCAGTGTCGCCTGCTCCTCCTCACTGAATTCAGCCAGCGGTCTGGCGGGCAGCCACGGCTCCCAGCCGAGTTCCTGCTGTGTAAACGCGGTCAGCGCCGTTTTGCCGCTGGCGGTTTTTAATGCCTCGTGCCAGTGACCGGCGACGACCGGGGCAGCTTCACCCGCTGCTTCATGGCCCTGCAGGCTGCGCAGGCCTGTGATTAACCGGCTCTGAAAACTGACGAACGCCACCAGCTGTGCCAGCGTGACAATGCCGCGCGGGGTCCATCCCGCCTGCTTCAGCGTCTCCAGATGGGCAGGTGTCGCGGCAACCGGCTCAAAGGTGAGGCGATGCGCGAAGTCCAGCGCGGCGCTGATCCGATCACTATCGGGCACGGGCTGCTGCGGCTGATAGTGCGTCTGCAGCTCCGACCGGGCATGCCAGCCTGCGACTTTTGCGGCCAGAAGACGCCGCTCGGCTAACGGAAAATCGTCATCGCCCTGGTCAAATAACACGTTGTAGCTGCCCTGGGCATGGCGCGTCGCGGCGTGACGCGTCTGCCGCGCGTGGGCCAGTCCGGAATCGGGATCGATATCCGCCAGTGCGGCAATCAAATCGTCAGGTTGACTCATGAAATTCTCCTGTCTGGTTCGCCAGCAGCACGAAGTGCGGGCGCAATATGTCCGGCAATCAGCTCAATCGAGCGCAGCGTGTCGGCATGCGAAGGCTCTGCTGAATGCACCTGGAATGAGATGTCGGTGACGCGAGGCAGCACGCTGTCCTGCGCCAGCGAGCGCGCGACCTGATCGATGCCGCCAACATGGGCATCAAACTGTGCCAGCAGGTCATCAAAGCTCTCCCCGCGGATTTCGCCACGGTGCTGAGCAGCCTGCTTGCGAATGCCAGGTTCAGCGATCTGACGTGCGTAGTGGTCTGAATCCGCGACAAATGCAGTGCGGGAGGCAAGAATACGCGGCTCAGTTCCCGCCGGAAGTGCCGCGAGATAGGCATCAATCAGCGGATTCTGCAGCGCATCGAGCGTAAGTTCTGCCTGGCCTGCTGGCCGTGGCTGGGTGCGCGACAGCATCAGACCGTGTCCGCTCTGGCCGGCACGGATTGCACCCTCAACCGAAAAGGTGGCAATCCACACCCGTCCGGCGAGCTGCGGCGCGGCGGGCCAGAGATGATTGTCCGGATGTCCCAGCGAATCACCGCGCCAGGCACTGAGCAGCGTATGCAGATTGTCTGCAAATGCCGCGCCGCGTTCGGCAAACGTCAAGCCAAAGGGTAAAAACGAGTCCGGCGTGCCGCCCGAACCCAGCCCGATCTCCAGCCGTCCGTCCGACAGCAAATCCAGTACTGCAGCATCTTCTGCGACCCGTAATGCATTTTCCATCGGCAGCGTGATGATGGCAGTGCCGAGCCGGATGGTACGGGTATGGGCGGCGGCGTGCGCCAGAAAAACCAGCGGCGAAGGCAGTCCGCCCTCATCCTTATGAAAGTGATGTTGAGCAATCCATGCCGCATCAAAGCCACAGCGCTCGGCATGCTGAATCTGCTCAATGGCCAGCTGATAACGCTGTTTAGCCGGGACGTTATCCAGCAGTCGGGTAAAAAATCCGAGACGTTGGCTCATGCTGACTCCTTATGCGTTAACGGCACGAGTGGCGGAATCGCACCAATCAGTTCGCGCGTATAGGGATGCTGAGGTGCGCTGAATATAGTGACAACGTCACCTTGTTCCACCGCTTCGCCCACTTTTAAAACGGTTACGCTGTCGGCAATCTGTCGTACCGTCGCCAGATCGTGCGTGATAAAGAGATAGGTCAGCCCCAGTTCGGCCTGAAGCTGCTGCAACAGGTCAAGGATTTGTGCCTGCACCGTGACATCCAGCGCCGACGTCGCCTCGTCCAGCACCAGGATTTCAGGCTCGCAGATTAGCGCCCGCGCCAGGGCTACACGCTGCCGCTGTCCGCCCGAAAGTTCATGTGGCTGACGTGATAACAGGGAAAGTGGCAGTGCCACCCGCGAGGTGATCGCTTCCACCCGTTCACGGCGCTGGCTGCGGTCCAACTTGTCAAAATTACGCAGGGGTTCTTCGATAATGGAATAGAGCGTCTGGCGCGGATCGAGCGAGGCAAACGGGTTCTGATAGACGAACTGGATCTTACGGCGCAGCTGTCGCAATGCCTCGCCGCGCAATCCATTGACCACAATGCCGTCCAGCGTCACTGCGCCACTATCGACGGTTTCAAAGCCCAGAACGATACGTGCCAGCGTCGTTTTGCCGGATCCCGATTCGCCGACCAGCGCATGCGTGGTGCCGCGTGCCACCTGAAAACTGACATTGTTCAGCGCCTGTAATCGCTGCTGTTTACCCAGCGAAAAGCTTTTCATCACGCCGGTTGCCCGAATTGCCGGGGCAGAAAAACGGGCGGCCGCAGGTTTAACGCGGGCGGGGCGCTCCGGCGCAGCATCATTCAGTAACTGACGGGTGTAGGGATGTGATGGCGCGCTGATGACCTGGGCGGTGCGGCCCGACTCCTGGATTTCACCATGGCGAAAAACAATGATGCGATCTGCACGCTGCGCCGCCAGCGCCAGGTCGTGGGTAACGAACAGCACGGCGGTACTGGATTCCTGCCGCAGGTCATCCAGCAGATCGAGAATACGCTTCTGCACCGTGACATCCAGCGCGCTGGTCGGCTCATCCGCAATAATGATCTCCGGTTGCAGGGCGAGGGCGATGGCGATCAAAACACGCTGCTTCATGCCGCCTGACAACTGATGCGGAAACTGCCTGACCCGCTGTTCCGGGTGGCTGAGACCGACGCGGGTCAGCAGATCAATGACCCGCTGCTTGCGCTGTGCTGCCGGTAATCGCAGATGCAGGTGCAGAATCTCCTCCACCTGTTCGCCGACGGTTTTAACCGGATTCAGTGAATTGCCGGGATCCTGCGGTACAAGGCTGATGCGCGCACCGCGCAGCGAGTCAAAACGCTTCTGCGACCACTGGCTGATATCGACGCCGTTGAGTCGGATTTCACCCGCTTCGCGGCGGCCGTTTTCCGCCATCAGGCCCATAATGGCCTGTGCCGTGGTGGTTTTACCTGAACCGGATTCCCCGACCAGTGCCACCATCTCACCAGCGTGCAGTTCGAAGCTGACATTATGCACCACCGGCTGCCACTGGTTGCCGCGGCGATAGCTTAGCGTCAGGTTGTTGACTGCGAGTAACGGCTGAGCGTTCATCGGCGTCCTCCTGAAAGTTGCTGACTGATGCGGTTCGCCGCGAGCACGACAGCCACGACCACCACACCAGGAAATGTGGTCAGCCACCAGGCGGTAGCCAGATAATTACGCCCTTCAGCGATGAGCAGACCCCATTCCGGGACCGGCGGCGGCGTGCCGTAGCCGAGA
Organism: Pantoea sp. F_5; assembly: GCF_008631595.1. Lineage (NCBI taxonomy): Bacteria > Pseudomonadati > Pseudomonadota > Gammaproteobacteria > Enterobacterales > Erwiniaceae > Pantoea > Pantoea sp. F_5. The sequence goes on along the minus strand of NZ_VWUO01000010.1, from coordinate 99,276 downwards.
AAGCTCAGTGTCGACAGCGCCAGAATCGCCTGACCAAACTGCAGGGCGGCATAGGCGATCACCGGCGTCAGCGCATTGGGCAGAATGTGACGCCACAGCACGCTGAAAAACCGGCCGCCGCTGCCGTAAGCGGCTTCGATATACTCGCTATGGCGAATGCGCACCACTTCGGCCCGCGCCAGCCGGGCGAAGCTGGCAATGGAGGCGATGCCCACTGCGAGCGCGGCGTTCAGGGTGCCGAAACCGAGTAGAATCAGCACGCTCAGTGAGAGCAGCAGGGACGGGATCGCCAGCAGCACATCCACGGCGCGCATCACGATCGATTCAGTTTTGCCGCCCGTGGCTCCCGCCAGGACGCCCAGCGCGGTTCCGGTCAACAGGCCGATTGCCACTGACATGACGGCGGCAGAGAGGGAATGTGACGCGCCGTAAACGATGCGGGCAAAGAGATCGCGGCCCAGTTGATCGGTGCCGAGCCAGTGTCCGGCCTGCGGTGCCAGGCGCTGTGCGCCCGCGATGCCTTCCAGCGGGTTGGCCTGGGTAAAAAGGGCCGGGAAAAGGGCCGCCAGCACGGCCAGCAGCATCACGAACAGGGCGAGCCACAGGCCCGGCGCGAAGCGATAACGCTCAGACGAGACGGATTGACGGGCGGCCGCGTAATCTACCAGACTCATGTTGCACCTCTTAAGAGCTGTAAGCGCGGATCAAACAGCGGCATCAGCAGATCGACCAGCAGGTTGATCACCACAAAACCCAGCGCGGAGATCATCACCACCGCCTGCAATACTGCGACATCCTGATTGTTCACCGCCTGCTGCGTCAGCTGACCCAGTCCCCCCAGGCCAAACACCGTTTCGGTAATCAGCGCACCGGCAATCAGTTCCCCAAGCAGCAGACCCGCCACGGTAAGCACCGGCAGCATTGCGTTACGCAGGATGTGCCGCCACAGGACATAGTGCTCGCTCGCACCTTTGGCCCGCGCCACCGCCACGAAAGGCCGGGTGGAAACCTCATCAATGCTGCGCAGCAGAATCTGTGCCAGCGGCGCTGAGATTGGAACCGCGACGGTGATGATGGGCAGAACCAATCCCTGCCACGGCGAGGGATTAATGACCGGAATCCAGCGCAGTTGAAATGAGAAGAGCTGAATCAGGGCAATGCCGAGCCAGAAGGTCGGCACGGAGATAAACAGCGCGGGCAGGGACTGCAGCAGATTACGCAGGAAGCGCAGGGCGGGCAGCCTTGAGAGGGTCGCCAGCACGAAAGCCAGCAGCGTTGCCAGCAGGAATCCGCATAGCGCCAGTCGCAGCGTGCCGGGCAGGTTGCTGGTCAGCAGTTCACTGACCGGCACGCCCGCCTGCACCGAATAGCCGAAGTCGCCATGCAGCATCGCCGCCAGCGTATGCAGATATTGCTGCCACAGCGGGCTGTCTGCGCCATAGGCCTGGCGCATTTCAGCAATCTGCCGGGGACTCAGGCCAAGATCCGGGTTCTGAAATTTAATCAGCACCGCATCACCCGGCAGCACCTGCAACAGCACAAAAGACAAGGTAAACGCAGCCCACAGTACCAGCAGTCCCAGACCGGCGCGTTGCAGCAGATAGTGGCGCATCCTCACCTCCGGTTACTGTTTTTCCAGCCAGGCACCATAGAGCGCCGGACGGCCTACCGCTTCAAAACTGACCCCTTTCAGCCAGGGCGCGCCCGCATAAACCTGCGGTTCTTCAAAGATTGGAATCACATAGGCCTGGTCCAGCAGATAGCGCTGAACATCACCGGTCAGCTGCAGCCGTTTTGCCGGATCCACTTCGGAGGAGACGTCCACCAGCAGCTGATTGAGTTTGTCATCACGGAAGCTTTTTACTTTGTCGCTGGAGCCGCCTTTCTGCAGCAGGCTGTCGCGGTTAGCCGGGTAGAAACTGCTTTTGATCACGTCGGGATCGGCGCGGCCAACTTCCGTGACATTCAGCGGCGTTTTCAGAGGATCCAGGTTATCCAGCGTTTTACTGCCTGCATCACCGGCTTTGACGGTGAGGGCAACCCCCACCTGTCGCCACTGCTGGGCGACCAGTTGCAGGACCTCTTTGTTCTGCGGCTGCGGCAGGGATTCATAGACGGTCAGAGCCAGTCGCTGGCCCGCTTTTTCACGGATGCCATCTGCACCCGGTTTCCAGCCTGCCTGGTCGAGCAAGGTCTTCGCTTTCGCCAGATCAAACGTCAGTTTGTCCGCCAGGTTAACGTAGCCCGCAGCGGTGGTCGCGACGACCGAGGTTGCCTGCGGATAGTTGGGAGAGAAGAGGGTTTCAACCACCTGTTTCGAATTGGTGGCGTGCAGCAGCGCCTGACGCACCCGGATATCACTCACCAGCGGGTTGTCGGGGCGGAAGCTCAGGCTGTCGTTGACGCCCCGGGTCGGTGCGGCATAAACCGGGAAATTCTGATCTTTAGCCTGCTTCTCATCGTATGCCTGCACCTGACGGATCAGGCCCGCCTGTCCCGCCAGCAACGCACCAATACGCACGCTGTCCTCCGGCGTGACAATCACTTTAATCCCATCGAGATTAGCCGGACCCTGCTGCTTTATGTTTTTCGGGCCCCACTGGTACTCTTTGCGCGCCACCAGATCCACTTCACGACCGAGCTTCTCATCACTGACCACAAATGGCCCGGAACCAATGATATGCCGGGCATCACCCAGTTGATCGAAACTGCGTGCCAGAGTACTCAGCGACACCAGGCCGGAACCAATGGTGGCGGTGCCCTGCAAAAAGCCGGGGGAGGGTTTTTTGAAATAAAACTTCACCGTCAGCGGGTCGATCACTTCACTGTGATCATAGTTATTAATCACTTCCGATACCGGCAGGCGCAGCGCTTTATTTCCCAGCCCGTAAGTATCAAAGTTTTTCGCCACCGCGTTAGCATCTAATGGCGTGCCGTCGGAAAAAGTCACACCAGGACGTAATTTAAAGGTGTATTCGGTTTTATCGGCATTGGTGGTCCAGCTTTCCGCAATCCAGGGTTCAACCTGTAATGTTTCAGGATTCTGCCAGGTTAATTTATCGGTGATCTGATTGAGAATGCCGCCATTAGGGTAAAAGCCCCCGGCGGGCGGATAGAGATTGGTATGTGCCTGCTGTTCCAGATAAATCAGCGTGCCGCCTTTAACCGGCGCGGCGGCTGCATTGAAGGTGAGCGTCCCGGCAAGTAACGTAAAAAACAGCGTCTGTGCGCGTGGTTTAAGGGGGAATAACGTCGTCATGATAAATTCCTTTGTTATTAATTGCCTCAGCAGGCGGAATCATCATCGAATGACGCAACACACAGATAAAGTAACGATTTGGTCAAAGCTTATCTGAAAATAATAAATACGGGAGTGGGTGGGAATTTACAGATGTTCAAATTTACGGAATGGCAAATAAACATCTGCCATTCCGCGGGTTTATATTTTCTTAACGACCTGCAGTAGCGTCATTACAATTCGGCACACAACTTACGCTGTCCGGCACGCAGGAACGCACTCACCAGTCCCAGCCACAGCAGGCCGCAGATCAGGTTCACCAGGCTAAAGCCGCCGGTTCCAAAGCTGAAATACGCGATTTTGGCGGCTTCAATGCCCAGCGCAATAATCAGGATGCTCACCATGCCCAGCATTGCCGCCACGCTGCCTTTTCCGGCGCGGCTGGAAAACAGCGTCATGCGATACAGTCCGGCGTTAATCAGCCCGGTGCCGAAGCCATAGAGACTCATTCCGGCAGTGAGCCACAGATAGCTTTGCGGATCCAGCAGAGTAGCGACCACCGCAATGCTCAGTCCGCAGACCACTGGCCAGGCACCAAGCCGTACCGGCTGTTCAATCGGCAGACGGCTGCACAATCGTCCCAGCATCAGGTTGCCCGCAATCATCGCGGCAAAGACCGGCAGCTGAAGCAGGGCATAGTCGATGCGGCTGAGTTGCGCGCCGTGGATCAAAATCACGGGTGAAAGCGCCACCCAGGCGATGCAGGGTACGGTGACCAGGCCGATAGCCAGTGAACCACGCATCACCTGACGATCCTTCAGCAACGCCGCGTAACCGCTGATAATCGATCCCAGCGACAGCGGTTTCTGACGATCGCCCGCCGTTTCAGGCATCGCATACCACAGTCCGGCCAGCGCCAGCGCCGCGACAGCACCAATCAGCCAGAACAGGGTTCGCCACTCTCCCACGGTCAGAAAAGCCGCGCCCGCCAGCGGCCCGGCCAGCGGGGCCAGCAGGGCGACGTTGGCCATCAGCGCCATCATTTTAATGCTGAGCGACTCCGTGAACGCCTCCTGTACCGCCGCATAGCCTACTGCACCGATAAAGCAGAGGCTGATCCCCTGCAGAAACCGCAGCAGGACAAACTGCTCAATGCTTTGTACCCAGTGGGTCGCGATGCAGGAGAGCATAAAAAAAGCCACGCCGCTGAGCAGTACCGGACGCCGCCCGATGCGATCTGAGAGCGGACCCAGCAGCCACTGCAGCAGAATGCCACCGGCCAGATAAGCGGTGAGCGAAGTGGAAACCCACTCCGGCCCGACCTTAAATTCCTGGGTTACCAGCAGCATGCCGGGCTGGATCATGTCATGAGCGATATAGGTGGCGAACTCGAACAACACCAGAGAAAGCGGAAAGATCAGATGTCGTCGGGACAGCTGTGCCAGCGGTTGAAAAGAAGCCATTGAAGATTCCTGCAATAAAACCATTAAAAAAGCGGCCACCAGGGTGACCGCATAATTATCGAGTGACGGTGTAACGCTTAGCGCCAGCGGGCAATCGGGTTGACCAGCGTACCGGCGAACTTAAGGTTCTCGGCGGGATCGGAGAGATTGATCATCTGCTGGTTATTCGCCAGCTGCAGGCGGTTCAGGCAGGAGCGGGTAAACTCGGGCGCGAACATGTCATAGCGCGCGAACTTAGTCGCATGCTCCGGATGCGCCTGCTGATAATCCTTCACGCACTGCGCCACTGCCTGCCAGAAATCCTCTTGCGGCAGCGTCTCTGACTGGTCCAGAATCGCGCTGATAAAGCGGAAGATGCAGTCAAACACATCGGTGAAGATGGAGAGCAACTTAAGTTCTTCCGGCACTTCTACTGCCAGACGCTGCACGCCCTCCGGCAGCATCGCGTCCGGGTTCATCACGGCAATTTCTTCGCCGATATCCTTCATATAGGCGCTGACCGGCACGTTGTTCTCCAGTAGCATGATCAGGTTTTCACCGTGCGGCATAAACACCAGATCGTGCTGATAGAAGCAGTGCAGCAGCGGGCTGAGATAGCAGGTCAGATAGCGTTCGATCCACTGCTTCGCAGGTAAGCCGGAGTCCGCGATCAGTGCGGGCAACAGTGGCTGCTGGTGGTGATCGACGTGCAGGAAAGAGGCCATCGTCATCAGACGCTGGCCCGGTTGCAGGCTGGTGGCAGGATTATCCCGCCACAGCGCCGCAAACATCTTTTTATAGGCGGAGTCGCCTTTGATCGCCTGCTCATAGTAGCGGTTGTGATAGCCAACTGACGCGACTTCACGCAGGATGCGGAAATCACAGCGTTTCAGCCAGGCATCGCCCGCGACCAGCTGTTCCAGCCAGCCGTTTATGGCAGGTGTCGTCGCCATATAGTAGGGCGACAGACCGCGCATAAAGCCCATGTTAAGCACCGACAGCGCAGTTTTCACATACCGTTTTGAGGGCTGGCTGCGGTTAAAGAAGGTACGGATGGACTGCTGCGCCTGGTAAGCATCGTCGCCGGTGCCGAGATAAACAATATCGTGACTGGCAATATCGGCCGCAAACACGGTCAGCAGTTTGTTTTGCCACTGCCACGGATGTACTGGCATCAGGATATAGTCTTCAATCGCCAGCCCTTTGTTCACCAGCTGCGCATTGAACTGTTCCACGGTAGTGTCGCCCAGCTCATCACGCATCAGTTGCTCATAGCTCAACTCGTTGAGGCTGGAGAAATGGGCGTTGCGGCGGTGGACCGCGACCCAGATGAGCTGCACGGGCGCGGCGGCTTCCGGCGCATAGGCCAGATAGTCCTGTGCATCGAAGCCAATACGTCCGTTGTTGGCAACAAAGCAGGGGTGGCCTTCAGTCATCGCCGCTTCTACCGTCTGGAAATCAGCTGCGACCAGCGCCTGGCTGTCGGGATTATTCTTCTGCAGCTTATAAACGCTGCTGCACAGCGTGCTGCTGATCTCTTCCATGTAAGTCGCCAGCAGCGCCTGCGGAATCCCGATCTCACCGTTGAACTCCACGATAAACTTCAGCGCATCCAGCGGCAGCGCGCGACCGTTCTCCTGCTTGCGCAGGGAATCTGCGTCGATCTCCCAGTGATCCAGCGCCAGCCGCGACGCCCGGAAATGGTAAGTCGCTTCTCCGCCCGGCACCGCCAGCTGATAGCTGCCATTGCCCGTTTCCTGCGGCGCAATGATTTTTTCATGCGCGAACTCAGCAATCGCTTTGCGAATCAGCATGCGGTTTGCCTGCGCCCAGTGGTCGCCCGTCAGATGCGTGCCGTCTGTCAGTGATGAGAGGGTGTTCATGGTCTGCGACTCCTGCTGTAACGCGTGTTGATAATCTTCCCGCTGGCAAAAGGCCAGCCAGGCGGTTTTATGACCCATGTCGATGGTGTGCTGGTAGCGGAACCCGGCGCGCTTATTCAGTACGTGAATTTTTTCATTGCGCACGTCCGGCTCGACCACCACGCGCCGCACCTCGGGGCGGCTGAACATATAGTCCATCACCAGCGTGAAGACCTGCCAGCTGAAGGCTTTGATCGGCTTGCTGGCCGGGGCAATCAGAATGTGCATGCCGTAATCATCAGGCGCAGCCGGATAAAACTTGCCAACCTCGTCGTCACACGCGCGGTAGCACTCAATCAGGCAGACGGGCTGATCGTTGCAGCAGCCAATCAGCGCGGCATGAGGATCGGATGCGGTCAACGTCTGGTAGAATGTCGCGACCTGCTCCAGGCTCTGCTGCTGCATGCCCCAGAAGCGGGCGTAATCGCGGGTGACCCAGCTGTGGATTAGCGTCGCATCACTCTCCAGCATGGGTCTCAGGGTGAACGTGCCTGCAGGGCGATCGGCACTGAACAATGGTTGTGATTTCATCTCAGTGCTCCGATTTAGCCGGGAAGGTCTGGAAGGCGATCTGGCGCTCAATCGGGTAGACCTCGCGTCCGGTCAGTTCACGCAGCAGCACAGAGTTACGGTAGCAGGCCATGCCGAGATCCGGCGTGACAAAGCCGTGGGTATGCAGCTCGGCGTTCTGCACGAAGATCTGATTATGATGGTCGATGCTGTAGTTGCGCTGCACGTCGTAGCGGCCTTTTTCATCCCAGCGCAGGCGTGCGGTGATGCCCTCTAAAAACATCGGTGGCTGATAGTGATAGCCGGTCGCCATCACCAGTCCTTCGGTGCGACGGGTGAAGGTGCAATCCTGCTCCTCCTGATGCAGCGTCAACTCGAATTCGCCCTGCGGCAGCCAGCGCATCGCGGTCAGCGCGGAGTGGGTGAAGAGGTTGACGTTGAGATCACCGTCGAGCTGTTTCACATACATCAGGTCATAGATGTCATTGATTAAGCTGCTGTTGATGCCTTTATAGAGATTCTTATGGCGCGCATTCAGCTCATCACGGGTGGTGGCGGGCAGCGCGTGGAAATAGTCGACCCACTCCGGTGAGGTCATCTCCAGCGTGAGCTTGGTGTACTCCAGCGGATAGAAGCGTGGCGCGCGGGTGATCCAGTTGAGCTGATAACCAAAGCGGTCAATATCGGTCAACAGGTCGTAGTAGATTTCTGCGGCGCTCTGGCCGCTGCCCAGCACCGTAATCGAACGTTTCTGCTGCAATTCTGCTTTGTTAGCCAGATAGTGGCTGGAGTGCGTCAGGCGCTGGCGGTGCGGCTGGCTGCACGCTGGCATCCAAGCTTTTGGCCCGGTGCCGAGGACCAGATGACGCGCCTGATAGCGCTGTTTTTCACCACTTCGGGTGTCGGTCACCTGAAGATGATAGATCCCGGCGGGCTCATCATAGCTGACATACTCGACATGGCTGTTCCAGCGCAGATTAGAGAGTTTTGAGCTGGCCCACTGGCAGTACTGGTTATACTCTTTGCGCATCAGGAAGAAGTCTTCACGGATATAAAAAGAGTATAATTTTCCCTTTTCCTTCATGTAGTTGAGCAGACTGTACGGGCTGGTAGGATCGGCAAGCGTCACCAGGTCGGCCATAAACGGCGTCTGCAGATGCGCATTTTCCAGCATCATGCCGGTGTGCCAGTCAAAGCCCGGATTCTCATCCAGAAACAGACCATTCAGCCCCTCAACCGGCTCGCTCAGACAGGCCAGGCTCAGGTTGAACGGGCCGATGCCGATACCAATAAAGTCATAAACGGGATTATTCATTTCACATCTCTCCATGATTCGCCGCGCTCAGCGCAGAGGCACGCACCTGTTCGCGGCCATAGTGCGCAATCAGGCTCAGTACATCTTCAATGTCGGCCGTGGTCGTGGTGGGATTTAATAGGGTGAATTTCAGATACTGACGCCCATTGACTTTGGTGCCCGCAATCACCGCATTACCGGAACGGAACAGCGCTTTACGGATGGCAGCGTTGATCTCGTCAATCTGCGCATCGCTGGCATGTTTGCCGGGAACGTAGCGGAAAATCTGGGTCGTCAGTTCAGGCGCATGCAGCACTTCAATGGCAGGATGCGCAGTTAATCGCTGGTGCGCGGCCTGGGTCAGATCTATCAGCGTGTCGAAGGCGTCACCCAGCGCCGCGGGGCCCATCACGCGCAGTGTCAGCCACATTTTCAGGGCGTCAAAACGGCGTGTGGTCTGAATACTTTTGTTAACCAGATTCGGCGTGCCTTCCTGCTGAGCGCTAAGTGGATTCAGGTAATCTGCATGGTGCGTGACATGCTTCAGGTTTTGGCTGTCGCGCACAAAGAAGGCACCGCAGCTGACGGTCTGGAAGAACGATTTGTGATAATCGACAGTGACGGAGTCAGCACGCTCAATGCCGTTAAGCCGCGCGCGATGATTCTCAGAAACCAGCAGGCCGCAGCCGTAGGCGGCATCAACGTGCATCCAGAGACCATAATCGTCACAGAGACGGGCGATGTCGGGCAGCGGATCGATGCTGCCAAAGTCGGTGGTGCCGCTGGTGGCGACCACGGCAATCGGGATCAGCCCTTCATTGCGGCAGCGTGCGATCTCCTCTTCCAGACATTTTGCGTCCATACGGTAGTGGTCATCGTGATCAACGGCGATAACCGCGTCATAGCCCAGTCCCAGAATCGCCATCGACTTCTGAATACTGAAGTGGCTGAGTTTCGAGGTAAACACCCGCCACTTAGATGCCGTCTCCGGCAGGCCGCGATGCTTAATCAGATGCCCCGGATGATGTTCCGCGCACCAGCTGTCACGCGCCAGCAGCATCGCCATCAGGTTGGACTGGGTGCCGCCACTGGTAAAGATCCCATCCGATCCGGCAGGCAGACCAATACGGCCCAGCGTCCAGTCGATCACCTTCTGTTCAATCAGCGTGCCGCCGGCACTCTGATCCCAGGTATCAACCGAGCTGTTTACCGCCGCCATAATCTGCTCGGCCATCAGAGAAGGCAGCACGACCGGGCAGTTCAGGTGCGCCAGGTATTTAGGATGGTGGAACCAGACAGCGTCACGCAGATAGAGCTGACTCAGCTCTGCCAGCGCGTCATCGTTATTGCCCAGCGGACGATCGAGATCGACCTCGCTGAACTCCGCCGCCAGTTCGTGGGGCAGAATCCCGCTGAAAGGCTTCTCTACGCCAGTAACGGTGCGCGTCATCAGCGCCAGCACCTCCTGAGTCTGCTGCGACCAGGCCGCCAGTTGCTGATCGTTAAAAATAGCCGTTTCGGCTCCGCTGGCATTGGAGGCTGGCGCGAGGTCCAGTGCCGTCTGAGTGGATGAGCGTAAAAGCATTTTCAGTTCCTGTGCGTGAATACCAGTGACCCTGCCGACACAACGTCAGCAGCGTTAGAAATCCGCTCAACAACTCCAGTAAACATAAAACTAACTAACCAGATAAAAACCCTGACCATTACGTGGATTAGTGTTTTCATCCTAAAAAGAGAAAATACCGCATATTATTTGTGGATTTTGCAGCGTTTAACGCTTTGTTATATGCGGATGAGAGTGTAAATGTTAATCATTATCATTCAATTGTTTTGTTGTTAAATTTTATTTATTAGTATGTCTAATGTTGAAAGTGTGATTCAGATCACTTTTTTCGTTCGGAATAGTCCTCTTTTATGAGAAACCAGGACCGGTTTGAATCAGAAATGAGGGGTGCATTAGAGTTGTGCATTACCGTGTGGGTAAAACAAAGGAGGAAAACTGACATTAATCGATATCAGGATGGGCGTACTGCGGTCAGTCACTGTGGGAATACCGGAGGTTCGGCCAAACCGGTCGGTTAGTATTACAGTGCCTCATTACACTTCGTTCGTTTCAGCAGGAACCTTCTTTTTAGCCATTTAGCCATGAAGTTATAAACCACTAGCAGACCAAAAATGCCGCTGATAATCAGGGTGATGGTTCCCTTATTCATAAAGTGCGCCATATTACCGAGCAGGATGCCTGTGACGCCAAAGTCTGTATCCGGGAAAGTGGTGTTGGTCAGTCCAGTCTGTCCGGGTACCGGCGACAGGGCGACAGGGCGACAGGCAGGAAGGTGATCAACAGGCCATGAGCAAAGGCACCACAGATTGCTCCGCGTTTGCCGCCGGTTGCATTACCAAACACGCCAGCTGTCGCACCACAGAAGAAGTGAGGGACCACACCGGGCAGAATCAATACCCAATGCAGCTGACCCAGGACAAACAGTCCGACCAGGCCACCGACAAAGCTGGAGATAAAGCCAACCAGCACCGCATTCGGCGCATAGGGAAAGACAATCGGGCAATCGAGCGCGGGTCTGGCTTCTGGCACCAGTTTTTCTGAAAAGCCGGTAAAAGCCGGTAAAAGCCGGGACAATTTCGGCCAGAATTAAACGCACGCCCTGCAGAATGATAAAGACGCCAGCGGCAAAGGTAATGGCCTGAATGAAGGCGTAAACCAGCTAATCATATTCCAGAGGTTGTCTGACACATAATCTCTGATTAAATCAGACGCCCGCCTGAAAAAACATAAGACGATTTTCTGCATAACTTTGCCACGCGCTGGCTTTAAGCAGATGATCATCAGGTCAAGAAGAGCGTTAAACGCAAAATATCACCCGGATATCCAGCCCTAGCGCCTGATTATCTCCTGTCGACGTCATTATCTCCCCATTATGACGAATTCAATAAAGCATAAAACAATATGATGTTTTACCAATAATCGACTGCGCAGCACACTGGTCCGCAACCGGAATGAACAAGGACCAGGTGAATGGCATATCGACTAAGTCTGTTAGATAAAGCGCCCGTGCTGCAGGGCGAGTCGCCTGCAGCAGCACTGCAGCGCACGCTGCAGCTGGCGCAGTTAGCTGAGGAGTGGGGTTATCACCGCTTCTGGCTGGCGGAACATCACAATACTGCGCAGCTCGCCAGTCCTTCACCGGAAGTGTTGATTGCCTGGATCGTTGCCCAGACCCGCCATATTCGTGTCGGCTCGGGTGGGGTGATGTTGCAGCATTACAGCCCGTATAAAGTGGCGGAAAATTTTAATCTGCTCGCCTCACTGGCACCGGGCCGTATCGATCTCGGTGTGGGCAAAGCGCCGGGCGGACTGCCACTTTCTACCCATGCACTGCAACAGGGTGTCGATGCGGCTAAAAAAGGCAGCTTTGCCGAACAGCTTCAGCTGCTGGATAGCTGGCTTAAACATACACAGGTACAGCCTGATGACGAAGGTTTAGCCGCGACGCCGCTGCCATCACGTCCCGCTAACCGTTTTCTGCTGGGTGCCAGTGAAGAGAGTGCGCGGCTGGCGGCCAGTCTGGGCTGGCAGTTCGTCTTTGCAGCTCATATCAATGGCGACCGCCAGTTGCTGGAGCATGCACTGAGTACCTTCTCTCGCCTCAGTAACGGCCAGCGCGCACTGGTGGCTGTTCAGGTCGTGGTGGCCGACTCGCCCGCCCAGGCTGACCTGCTGGTTTCCACGCTGCGTCATTATCATGTATCGGTGAAAGACGGGCCTGGCGTTAACGTCGCCAGTCTGGAACAGGCTGAGCGCTATGTGCGGCAGGGTGGATATCGCGATTATCAGATTGAGCCGCGCACGCCGTCACTGCTGAAAGGTACCGCAGCACAGGTTCATGCCCAGCTGGATGCGCTGCACCATAATTTCGACATTGATGAGTTCGTTATCGACACGCCGATTACCGAGCCGGTTGCCCGCCTGCAGTCACTGCAGTTGCTGGCTACACAGCATCTGGTTGCAGCCTGAGTCTGAGTGGAGAGTCATCATGAGCAATGCATCACAACTGATTGAATGGCGGCGTGAACTGCACACCTGGCCAGAGCTGTCGGGTCAGGAGTTCGCCACCACCGCCCGACTGCGGGGCTGGTTGCAGGCGGCGGGCATCCGGCTGCTCGACTATCCCCTTGAGACGGGTCTTGTGGCGGAAATTGGCAGTGGAGAGGCCGTCATCGCCCTGCGCGCCGACATCGATGCGCTGCCAATCCATGAGGCGAGCGGGGTGCGTTTTCACTCCCGTCATCCCGGTGTGATGCACGCCTGCGGTCACGACCTCCATAGCGCTGTGATGCTGGGCGCGGCGTTACAGCTTAACGAACAGGCCGATCAGTTGCCTGGTCGGGTGCGCATCCTGTTTCAGCCTGCAGAAGAGATTGCACGCGGAGCACGCCAGTTTATCGAGGCGGGCGTGCTGGATGAGGTGCAGGCTATTTTCGGCATGCACAACGAGCCTTCACTGCCTGTTGGTACGTTTGCTACCCGCTGCGGGGCGTTTTACGCCAATACGGACAAATTTATTATTCGCGTCACCGGCAAAGGCGCACATGCCGCGTATCCGGAGCAGGGCGTGGACAGTATTGTCACCGCCAGCCAGATTATCCAGGCCTTACAGGGACTCACCAGCCGCAGCTTTAGTGCGCTGGACAGTCTGGTGCTGAGCATTACCCGCATCGACGGCGGCAAAAGCTGGAACGTATTGCCGGGCGGCGTGGAGTTTGGCGGCACGGCGAGAACGCACGATTTACAGCTGCGTGCCGAACTGGAACAGCGGGTGCGTACGCTGGTTGAGCACTTTGCTGAGGCCAATGGCGCGCAGGCGACCCTGAGCTGGCATCCCGGTCCGCCAGTGCTAATCAACGATGCGCACTGGGCAACCTTCAGCAGTGATGTCGCGCAGCAGGCAGGCTATCGGGTGCAGTCTGCCGAACTGCATCTGCTGGGTGAGGATTTTGCGTTCTATCTGCAACAGGTGCCGGGTGCGTTTGTCAGCATCGGCAGCGCCAGTGATTTTGGTCTGCACCATGCCAGCTTTACCCCGGATGAGGCGCTGATTGCCCCCGCCGCCGACTACTTCGCCCGACTGGCCCGCCAGGCGCTGCAACACCTCAATGCGCGATGTCGGGAAGCCATTCTGAACTGAATTCATCTGCAGTCCGTTTAAACACGGGGGTTCTGACAACCCTCGTCGGGCATCGCTACGACTAAAAAAGAGAGAGCATCATGACCACAAGACAACTTCGGCTGGGCACTATTCTGCATGGCGCGTCGGGAAACATGTCTGCCTGGCGCCATCCTGCGGCGCAGGCCGATGCCAGTATTAATCTGGAGTACGCCAAAAAAATTGCCCGCAAGGCGGAGCAGGGCAAGCTCGATTTTCTGTTTGTTGCCGACGGGTTGTTTATTAATGAGAAATCGATCCCGCATTTTTTGAATCGTTTTGAACCGCTGACGCTGCTCTCGGCACTGGCGGGCGTCACAGAACATCTGGGGCTGGTCGGCACCGTTTCCACTTCTTACAGCGAGCCGTTCACCGTGGCACGTCAGTTTGCCAGCCTCGATCACCTCAGCGGCGGGCGTGCGGGCTGGAACGTTGTTACCTCGCCGCTGGAGGGTTCCGCCAAAAACTTTTCCCGCGAGAAACACCCGGAACACGCGTTGCGTTACCGCATTGCCGACGAGTATCTGCAGGTAGTGAAAGGCTTATGGGATTCGTGGGAGCAGGATGCCTTTGTACGGGACAAGGAGAGCGGGCAGTTCTTCGATCCGGCGAAGTTGCACACGCTCGATCATCATGGCGACTTCTTCCAGGTGCAGGGACCGCTAAACATCGCCCGCACGCCGCAGGGCCGTCCGATTATCTTCCAGGCAGGTGCGTCCGACGACGGTAAAAAGCTGGCGGCGCGTCATGCTGACGCCATCTTTACCCATCAGCCCACTCGCGAAGAAGCGCAGGTGTTTTATCAGGATGTGAAACAGCAGCTGGTAGCAAACGGTCGTCAGCCAGAGGATCTGCACATCTTCCAGGGTGTCAGCGTGATCGTGGGTGATGATGCGGAAGACGTAGAGCGCCAGTATCAGACCACGGCGGCGCTGGTATCGATTGCCGACGCGCTTAACTACCTCGGTCGTTTCTTTGACCACCACGACTTTTCACAATATCCGCTGGATCAGCCGTTCCCGGACATCGGCGACATTGGTCAGAACAGCTTCCGCAGCACCACCGACGAGATCAAACGCAAAGCACAGCAGCATAGCCATACGCTGCGCCAGGCGGCACTGGAAGCCGCAACGCCGCGTCCGCTGTTTCACGGCACGCCCGAAGAGGTGGCCGATGGCCTGCAGCTCTGGTTCGAAACCCACGCCACAGACGGCTTCATTATCAATGGCGGCACACCTGACACCTTTGAACGTTTTGTCGACCGCGTGGTGCCGATTCTGCAGGCTCGCGGCCTGACGCGCCACGACTACCCGGGCAGTACGCTGCGCGACAGCTTCGCTCTGAAACAACCCGTTAATCAGTTCACCTCACAATAAGAGCCCACGTCATGAAAAAAACATCGCGTCTTCTTGCCCTGCTTATTCTGACCGCCAGCAGCCATGCGCTGGCAGAAGGCACCAGCGTTTCCTATAACGGCCAGCGCGTCAGCCTGGAAGCCAATAAAGCGCCGATTAATACGGTGAAAAATCCTGACGCCATCGCGCAACTGCCCGCGGGGCATCACTTTGTGGTACCGGGTTCCTTTACCGTGGCCGTGGCGGCGCAGAACTCTCCGCCGCTGACGGTATTTTCCGATGACAACAAAACCCTGCTCGGCAGCGAGGTGGATATTGCCCGACTGGTTGCGGATAGCCTGGGATTAAAACTCAATATCGTGCCGACGTCGTGGGAAGGCTGGCCGCTGGGTGTGGCCTCGGGCAAGTATGATGCGGCAATCTCCAACATTACCGTGACTAAAGAGCGCAAAGAAAAGTTCGACTTCGCCACCTACCGCAAAGACTCGCTCGGCTTTTATGTCAAAACCAGCAGCCCGATTAAGTCACTGACCAAAGCGGAAGACATTGCCGGATTGCGGATCATTGTGGGATCCGGCACCAATCAGGAGGCGATTCTGCTGGCGTGGGATAAAGAGAATCAGGCAAAGGGTCTGAAAGGCTTTACTCCGATCTATGCGAAAGATGACGCCGCCCAGACGCTGGCACTGCAAGCGGGGCGGGCCGATGCCTGGTTTGGTCCTAACGTCATTGGTGCCTGGAAAGCGGCACTGACCGGTAAAACCCGGCTGATCGGCAGTGTGGATGGTGGCTGGCCAAAAGCGGCGCACATTGCCGTTACGGTGAAAAAAGGCAGCGGCCTCGCAGAACCGATCAGCACTGCGCTGAATGGCGTCATCAGCAATGGTGATTATCAGAAGGTGCTGAACCGCTGGGGTGAAGGCGTGGAGCATATCGATCGTTCTGAAATCAACCCCGCCGGGCTGGGCGACTAAGGAGCTGAGCATGAGTGAATCGACTTTCCGCGAAGTTTCGCCCGAGGCCCCCGAACTGCAACCGATTCTGGGTGGTCTGTTTGGTGAATATTCGGCACGTTATGGCGACTTTTTCTCCCGCCGTAACGAGCAGGAGCAGGAACTGACCGAATGGTATCTGCCGCCGCAGGGGCTGTTTATTGTGCTGGAACGCGACGGCGAAATCATTGCGATGGGCGCTTATAAACCTTATGACCCACAGACCGCTGAGCTGAAGCGTATCTGGACCCGCAGCGATCTGCGCCGCCAGGGGCTGGCGCTGGTGGTGTTGCAGGAGCTGGAACGGCGTGCGCTGCAGGCGGGCTATCAGCGGCTGTTTCTCACCACCGGCTTTCGCCAGCCGGAGGCGGTGCGGCTTTATACCGGTCACGGCTATCAGCCACAGTTCGATCTGAGCGGCGATCTGGAGCGTTACGGCCAGCCGCCACATGACGGGCGACTGCGTTTTATTAAAGTAATCGGCGTTTATAACGTCGCTGAGGCGAGTTAAGGAGGGACGATGAGCAAACATCAACATCTACAGGTGGTCCCGGCACGTTATCCGGCGCGCACCGCCGGCGCTATTCTGGCGCTGTTTATCCTGGCGGGCGTGATTCAGTCAGTGGCCTTTAACCCTCGCTGGGAGTGGGGCGTGTTTGCCCGCTGGTTTTTTGATCCGGTGATCCTGCACGGCCTGGGTCAGACGCTGCTCCTGACTCTGCTGGGCACTATTTTCAGCCTCTTCTTTGGCGGTCTGCTGGCGCTGGCACGTCTCTCCTCGTCGTGGCTGCTGAGCACCCTGGCGTGGGGCTATATCTGGCTGTTCCGCTCTCTGCCGCTGATTGTGGTGCTGATCATTCTCTATAACTTCTCCTACCTCTACGACACGCTGTCGATTGGTATTCCGTTTACCGGCCTGTCGTGGGGGGCGTTTCAGACGATTAATGTGCTGGGCCAGTTCCCGGCGGCGGTAATTGGTCTGACGCTGGTGCAGGCGGCTTACAGTGCAGAGATTATCCGCGGCGGGATCCTCGGCGTCGATCACGGGCAGGTTGAAGCCGCTTCTGCGCTGGGGCTTTCTGCCTCACGCCGGACCTTCCGCATCATTCTGCCGCAGGCGCTGCGCGCCATTATTCCGACCGCATTCAACGAGATTATCAGTCTGGCAAAAGGTACTTCGATGGTTTACGTGCTGGCGATGCCGGAGCTGTTTTACACCATCCAGATGATTTACAACCGTAATCAGGAAGTGATCCCGCTGCTGATGGTCGGTGCCGCCTGGTATCTGATTATCACCACCGTCCTGTCCGTGATTCAGTATTACGTTGAGCGCTGGCTGGCCCGCAGCGTGAACCGTGAGCCGCAGCCTTCGCGCTGGCAACAATGGCGCAGTCGCGTCACGCCACTTCATCCGACCGAGGAGATCAGCCATGTCCGAAGCCATTGATTACCGCACTTCACACACAACAGGTGCCATTAGTATTACTGGCGTGACCAAGCGTTTTGGTAAACACACAGCACTGGATGATGTTTCGCTGTCGCTGGAGCCTGGATCGGTCACGGTGATCCTGGGGCCATCCGGCTCCGGCAAATCCACGCTGCTGCGCACCATTAATCATCTGGAGCGGGTCGACGAGGGCTTTATTCAGATTGATGGCGACTACATTGGCTATCAGCAGCGCGGCGATAAGCTGTATGAACTCAAAGAGAAGGCGATTCTGCGGCAGCGTATCAACGTCGGCTACGTGTTCCAGAACTTCAATCTCTTTCCGCACCTCAGCGTGCTGGATAACCTGATTGAAGCGCCGATTGCCCATCGTCAGCTGACGAAATCTGAAGCGATAGCGCGGGCGGGCGAACTGCTGGACATTGTCGGTCTGCGCCATAAAGCCGACGCCTGGCCGCGTCATCTGTCGGGCGGGCAGCAGCAGCGTATCGCTATTGCGCGCGCTCTGATGCTCAATCCCCGCGTGATGCTGTTCGATGAGCCGACCTCGGCGCTGGATCCGGAGCTGGTTGGTGAAGTGCTCGACGTCATCAAAAAGCTGGCGCGTTCCGGCACCACGCTGGTAATTGTGACCCATGAGATTGGCTTTGCCCGTGAAGTGGCGGACAAGGTGGTCTTTATGGTGGATGGCCGGATTGTTGAGCAGGGCAGCACCACGCAGGTACTGAACAATCCGCGCCACGAACGTACCCGCCGTTTTCTGGCGCGCGTGCTATGAAGGCGCTGACCTTAACAGCGCTGACGCTGCTCCCAGTGCTGACCTGTAAGGCGGCGGAGAAGCTCGATGTGCTGAAAAATGAGACGCCGATTCATGCCCCGGCGAATCCCCGGGCGATCGCGAAAATCCCGGCTGACTTTCACTTTATCGAACCCGGCACGCTGACGGTAGCAACCGCCGCGACTAACTCTCCACCGCTGTCGCTGCTGGCGTCTGACAACGTCACGCGGATCGGCAGCGATCCGGACATCGCCAGGCTGCTGGCTGACAGTCTGGGGTTAAAGCTGAAGCTGGTTCCGGCCTCGTGGGAGGACTGGCCACTGGGCATCAGTGCCGGACGCTATGATGTCGCCATGTTTAACATTGCCGTTACTGAGGAGCGTAAGAAGAAGTTCGATTTTGCGACCTATCGCGCTGATAACCACGCCTTTGCGGTAAAAAGCGACAGTAAGATCAGCCAGATCAGCAGCCCGCCTGATATTGCCGGTAAGCGGATTATCGTCTCATCGGGCACCAATCAGGAGCGCATATTGCTGAGCTGGGATCAGCAGAACCGGGCCAAAGGTCTGCCTGCGGTGACGCCAGTCTATCTTACCGATGATGCCTCTGCGACGCTGACGCTGCTGTCGGGGCGGGCCGATGCGATCTTTGGCCCGCACTCGATGGCCGCCTGGAAAGTGGCTTCACGCGGCCAGACAAAGCTGGTGGGCAGCGGACCGTTCCGCGCCTGGGTCGCCGTGACCACTAAAAAGGGCAATGGGCTGGCACCGGCTTTACAGGCCGCACTGGATAGCACTATCACGGGTGGGCAGTATCAGCAGGTGCTGGCCCGCTGGGGTGAACAGGATGAAGCTGTGACGCACTCCACAGTGAATCCGCCGGGCATTGTTTACTGAGTCGGCAGAACCGGCTCTCCTGCTGAAGCCGGTTCTGCCATTTAATGACCCCAGAATTGAACTACACTCTCCAGCGTTAGTGATTTATCCTGCCCGCCTGTTTTCGTAAAAAATCCTCACTGCGTGGCGGAGTAATTGACCTGGAAGCCCCATGAAAATCAGATTCCTTTCTGCCAATGAGCAAAAGCTGGCGGAGGTGCGTAAGATACTCGAGCCTGTCGGGGTCGAAGTATTACCCATCGCCCGTCGTATCGAAGAAATTCAGACTGAAAACGAGCTGGACCTGGTGCGTGATAAACTGACCAAAGCCTTTTCGCTGATTGGGCGGCCACTGTTTGTTGAGCATACCGGTCTCTATCTGGATGGCCTCAATGGTCTGCCCGCCGGGCTGACCCGTATCTTCTGGAACCGCCTCGACGCTGAGCGCTTTACCGCACTGGTGCAGGGACTGGACAGCCAGGCTGTGACGGCCAAAACGGTGCTCGGCTACTGCGACGGTCGCAAAATGTATCAGTTCTCGGGTGAACTGCGCGGCACCATCGCCGCTAAACCCGCCGGGACACGCGGCTTCCAGTGGGACTGCGTGTTTATCCCCGAAGGCTATGAGCAGACCTTTGCAGAAATGGGCGAACTCAAGAATGAGATTTCGATGCGGCGCATCGCGCTGGATCGCTTCGCCACCTTTTTAAAAACCTCGCGGGGAGTGGCATGAAACCTGAACTCAAACGCGCCTATGATTCCGGCAAACTGATTCTGTTTGCCGGTGCCGGTATTTCGCGTAATTTTGGCCTCCCCGAGTGGCATGAACTGATTGCTCACCTTGCTAACGAGTTGGGTTACGATCCCAAAATCTTCAATACCTATGGAACGCACCTGTCGCTGGCAGAGTATTACAAGCAAAAGAAAGGCTCGCTAGGCCCGCTGCGCAGCTGGATGGATCGTGAGTGGCACCGGCCGGATATCGATGTCCGGTCTTCTGAAATTCATACCATGATTACCCAGGGTAACTTCTCGCGCATCTACACCACCAATTACGATCGCTGGCTGGAAGCGGCGCACGAGGCGCACGGCGTCCCCTATTACAAAGTGGCGAACGCCGCAGACCTGGTCTCGCTGACTGAAGATAAACGTCACATCATCAAGCTGCACGGTGACTTCGATGATGACACCTCTATCGTGCTCGATGAGAGCAGCTATTTTGAACGCCTCTATTTTGACTCCCCTCTCGACATCAAACTGACCCATGACGTAATGGGCAACTCCGTACTGTTTGTCGGCTACAGCATCAGTGATTTCAACATACGCCTGCTGTTTTATCGTCTTACCAAGATGTGGGGCCGCACCGGGCTGGCGACCGCGCGACCCAAGTCGTATCTGTTCACAAATCGCAACAACCCGGTAGCCAAAGAGGTGCTGGGGCAGTGGGGGATCGAGGTGATCGTGTCCGAAGAGGACGATCCGCGTAAAGCACTGGCGATGTTCCTTGAAGAGCTGCTGGTGTAGTCAGTCTGGTTTCCGGCAGAGAAGCGGCAGGAAAATGAAAAAAACCTGCGCCCGGTTAAAGTTAGCCTGCGCGTAACCGGTAAACTCCATTCTCTGCTGGCAAAGCATAACCGGCATGATATACTGTATGCATACACAGTACCTGAGGGCAAAAAGATGGCTGTTGAAACAAAATTTGTTGTAGTCAGAAAGGGTGAAGAGAAGATGACGTTTGCCAATAAGAAAGAGGCCGATGCCTACGACAAAATGCTCGATATGGCCGAAGCCTTCACTGACTGGCTGTTACAGCATCAACCGGCACTGGACGAATCTCAGGCAGAAACGCTTGGTCTGCTGATTGCGGAGCAGAAAGATGCGGTCCAGCATATTCTGCGCACCAGCAAACTGCCGGACGTAGCCGCAGGCGCGACGAAGCCTGAAGCCGTGGCAGAAGAAGGTGCGGATGAGCAGGCGGAAGCGCCTGCTGCGAAGAAAGTACGTGCCGTTAAAGCTGCGTAACTGCCACAACGCCGGAAGCGACCCTTCCGGCGTTGTTGTTTCTGATTAACGGCTTTATCTGACCTTTTGTCAGGTCATTCAAAATAAATCCGCCTGTGGTTCCTTTATGCTGAGTGCCCGCCTGCAATCATCTCCCTGTAAATCACGCAAATCAGCCAGCTAAAATTTGGAACTCAGCGTTATAGTATCAATCAGGATTCAATAATCTGGATTTTTGATCATTCATTTTTAAGCGTCAGACGCCGTTTGATTATTTTAATTCTACGCATAAATATCAACAGTCTTGATTAAATGAATTAGCAAGTAAACTAATATGATATTCTCCTGGTGATTTCCTTACCTCATTTTAATTATTAATTAACACCAGAGCTGTGAAATAAGAGATATTAATTGTTAATTGGCTCACATTTTCTTGTGAAATAACCCGGCAGTACTATTAAACTTTAAAAATCAGTGTTAGGTTAGAGCCGTTTTCAGCGTAGGGTTGTTACTGGATAACAGGCAAAACCTAAGCGTTCCACAGTCATTACCACTGTGGGGTGCTTAGGTTTTTTTTTGCCTTAAATTTACTCCGATAATGTGTAAGTCATTAATAACACTAGCAATAATTAATCGGCCTGTTCAGGCCAGGGAAGCATGACGTAGATGACAGCAGGTTCAGGGCTCTCCTGCGAACCGTACATCATTAAAATCAAAAACAGGTTGCTAAGATGAAATATAAAAGCATGCTGTGCGCACTCTCATTATTGACCTTTTCACCCTTGTCTGCAGCGCAGGAATGGAGCGGAACAGTATTAGGGTTTGAATCTCCACCTGATCCTGTTCTGGGTGATATGTATGGCCTTCGTAAATTGCTTAACGACAATGGATTTACCTATAACCTGGGTTATCTGAATGAAATTGGCTGGAATGGCGGCGGTGGATACAATCATGCTTCACACGTCGCTTATATCGATCAGTTTGCTTTGACCTTTAATCAGGATTTGTCGCGCTGGACAAATATTCCCGATGCACGTATCGAAGCGAACATTGTTAACCGCAATCATAACGATGATCTGACCACGCGACGCGTGCAGGATCCTCGCGTGAATGTGAACGATCTCACGCAGGAGAGCTGGGGCGGACAATCAATTACCCGACTGGGCTGGCTGACCTTTGCCCGAAGTTTTGATGATCGGCGTATGACATGGCGTATCGGAATGATGAACAAGGTTCAGACCTTCGATCAGATTATACCCTGTGATTTCCAGATGCTTTCACAGTGTGGCGGAAAATCCGCGAACTCACTGACCTGGAATAACTGGAACGTTCATACATGGGGAACCACGCTCGAATACCGGTTAACTCCCGTTGTCACTTTGAAAGGTGGTGTGATGGAGCAGAACCCGGATGCTGCCAGTCGTCATCACGCCTGGAGTGGCTCCACCCGACGCAGCAAAGGTGTCCTGCTGCCGGTAGAAATTGAAGCCCGCCCGATCATTAACGGCCTGCCGGGTGCCTATAACCTGGGGGTGGTTTTTACCAATGCCCCGCAAACTGACCTCTATCGCGGCCGGTCCGGTGGCGCAGGTGCCAGTGATCCCGGCGGTTATGAGAAGCATAACCGGACAGGGTTTCTTTACGCCGGACTTAATCAGCAACTGACGCGACATCAGGATGACGCCAGTCGCGGGTTGAGTACTTCATTCAGTATGAGCCTGGCCGATCAGCGAACTAACTACATGCATTCGGTCTATGCCGCGTCACTCCGCTATCGGGGGCTGTTTGACGCCCGTCCTGAAGACTGGATAGGTTTTGGCCTGACCTGGACGGATATGAGCAATCAGTACGCGCGTAATCAGCGCTACATGAACACGATCAGTGGTATTTCTGACTACAACGATGCGGCTTATCATCCGGTGCCTGGTCATTCGCTGAATGGGGAATTCTATTACCGATTCCGCCCCGTTTCCTGGCTGGAACTTCAACCCGGGCTTCAGTACTGGCATCGTCCGGCGGGGATATCCCATACGCAGGATGCCTGGGTGACGGAACTTAAGACGGTCGTGACTTTTTAAGCTGAAAAAGGTTCTCGATCGCTGTCACGCTTTTTACCCTGACAGATTGAGGTCGCGAATAAAAATGATAGAGTGCCCGGAATGGATTGTTACTGCTTAGGCAGGCAAAACCTGATTTCTGGCCTCTGCCGGATGTCAGGTTTTTTTGTTTCTGGGGTTCCGATGAAAATCGCCAAAATTCTGAATAATAACGTGGTGATGGTTCATGATGAGCAGGGGCGCGAGCAGGTCGTCATGGGGCGAGGGCTGGCCTTTCAGAAACGCGTCGGTGACAGTCTCAACGGCGCGCAAATTGAGAAAGTGTTCGCACCGCAAAGTGATGTGCTGGTTCGTCGGCTGGAGGAGTTGTTACACCAAATCCCGCCTGAAGTAATGACGACCTGCAATAGCATTATTGATCTTGCGATTCAGCGTCTGGGGAAATTGCAGGAGAGTCTTTATATCACATTAACCGACCACTGCTATTTTGCCATTGAAAGGCAGAACAAAGGTCTGGCAATTAAAAATGTATTGCTCTGGGATATCAAACGTCTTTATCCCAAAGAGTTCGAACTGGGGCAGGAGGCCAGGGCAATCATCGCCCGTCGTCTGAATGTCGAACTACCTGAGGATGAAGCCGGGTTTATCGCGCTACATCTGGTGACAGCACAGCTCCATAATGACATGCCGGAAGTGATGGATGTCACCCGGGTCATGCAGGAGATCCTGCAACTGGTGAAGTATCAGTTGCAGCTTGAATATAACGAATCGTCACTGAGTTATCAGCGGTTTGTCACCCATCTGAAGTTTTTCGCGCAGCGGATGCTGACGCGAACCGTGGTCAACGATGACGATGTTTCATTGCATACGGCAGTAAAAGATAACTATCCCAAAGCCTGGAAATGCGCGGTGAAAATCGCGCAGCATTTGCAAAAAAGCTATCAGCGAGAGCTGACGGCGGAAGAGATTATGTTTCTCGCCATTCATATCGAGCGGGTGAGAAAAGAGGGGCAGTAAGCCCCATAAACTGGATTGTTACTGCTTAACGCAGGCAAAACCTGAGCGCGTCCTCTGAAAAGAGGACGCTCTCGGGTTTTTTTATTTTTGGCTCAGTCAACGGATGTCAACGGACATCGGTTTAAGGAAATTGAGATGGAATATCACACGCTGGCGCAGGATATCCTCGGCCATATTGGTGGCAGAGAGAACATCGTAAGTCTGGTTCATTGTGCCACCCGGCTTCGCTTTAAACTGAAAGATAACCACAAAGCCGATGCGGAAGGACTTAAGAAGAATCCGGGTGTCATTATGGTCGTCGAAAGCGGCGGTCAGTTTCAGGTAGTGATTGGCAACCATGTTCATGATGTCTGGCAGGCCGTTCGCGCTGAAGCCGGTCTGGCTGATGAGACTTCAGAAGCAATAAAGGATAATGAGAAGGCAGGTAACCTTTGCAGTCAACTGATCGACATTGTTTCAGGCATTTTCACCCCCTTTATCGGCATTCTTGCCGCCTCCGGTATTCTCAAAGGTCTGCTGGCGCTGGCCGTGGTCTGTGGCTGGCTATCTGTGGAGGGTGGAACCTATAAAATCTGGTTTGCGGCAAGTGATGCGCTGTTTTATTTCTTTCCGCTGATACTGGGCTTTACCGCAGGTAAAAAGTTTGGCGGTAATCCCTTTATCACCATGGCCATCGGCGGTGCACTGATTCATCCGACGATGATTGCTGCCTTCAATGTCAGCCAGCAGTCCGGCGTCTTGACTGATGCGTTTCTCGACATTCCTGTGACCTGGTTTAACTACAGTGCGTCGGTTATACCCATCATTCTCGCCGCGTGGGTGAGTTGCTGGCTGGAAAAACAGAGTACCCGGCTGCTGCCCGCCGCCATGAAAAACTTTTTTGCGCCAGTGATCTGTCTGAGCATCACTGTGCCGCTGACCTTTTTGGTAATTGGCCCACTGGCCACGTGGCTGAGCCAGATGCTGGCGAACGGTTACCAGTGGATTTATGCTCTGGCCCCCTGGCTGGCTGGGGCCGCCATGGGTGCACTGTGGCAGGTTTGTGTAATTTTTGGTTTGCACTGGGGACTGGTGCCGCTGATGATCAACAACCTTGCTGTACTGGGACATGACTCGATGCTGCCCGTACTGTTGCCTGCTGTTATGGGTCAGGTTGGTGCGGCACTAGGGGTTTTACTGCGCAGCCAGGATGCGCGCCAGAAGATGCTGGCGGGTTCATCAGTGACCGCAGGGATCTTTGGTATCACTGAACCGGCTGTCTATGGCGTTAATCTGCCGTTACGCCGTCCCTTCATCTTTGGCTGTGTGGCGGGTGCCATCGGCGGTGGCATTGTCGGCTTCAGCAGTAGCCACGTCTATTCCTTTGGCTTTGCCAACATCTTTACCCTCGCGCAAATGATCCCGCCAGGTGGGGTTGATTCAACCTTATGGGGTGGGATTGCCGGAACACTACTGGCGCTGATCCTGAGCTGTGTCATGACGCTGGTAGCGGGAATACCCCGTAACAGCACGCCAGACGCAGCGATCCCGGTAATGCCCGGCGAAGATGACATCCTCTCACCGATGACCGGCACCGTACTGGCCCTTGATCAGGTGCCGGACGCGACGTTCGCCAGTGGCCTGCTGGGACAGGGTGTGACCATCATTCCTTCAGACAACAAAGTCATTGCGCCCTTCGCAGGTGAGGTTGCCTCGCTGTTTCAGACCCGACACGCCATCGGCCTGTTGAGTGACAGTGGGATTGAGCTGCTGATTCATGTGGGTATCGATACCGTCAGGCTTGAGGGCAAACCTTTCACGGCACACGTAAAAGTGGGCGACGCGGTTAAGCCCGGCGATCTGCTGCTGACGTTTGATCGTCAGGCCATTCTTGATGCCGGATATGACCTTGCAACACCGATCATTATCACTAACAGCGATGCGTATCGTGACGTTTTGACGGTGGCAGGGACAGCTGTCACCGCAGGAACGCCGTTACTCAGCATCATTCATCAGTAAAAGGAGCACAGGATGAAAACTTTCCCGGATACATTTTTATGGGGCGGTGCGGTTGCCGCTAATCAGGTTGAAGGTGCCTGGCGTGAAGAGGGGAAAGGCCTTTCCACCTCTGACCTTCAGCCACAAGGGATTTTTGGCCCGGTAGTCGATCGCGTTGCGGGGAGTAAGAGCCTGAAAGATGTAGCGATCGATTTTTACCATCGCTATCCGGACGATATAAAACTGTTTGCAGAGATGGGATTTAGCTGTCTGCGAGTATCAATCGCCTGGACGCGTATCTTTCCCAATGGTGACGAGCAACAACCCAATGAAGCAGGCCTGGCCTTTTATGACCGATTATTCGATGAGCTGGCAGCACATAACATTACCCCGCTTGTGACACTGTCACATTATGAAATGCCCTGGGGTTTAGTAAAGCAGTATGGCGGCTGGGGAAACCGTCGGGTGATTGGCTTTTTTGAGCATTACGCGCGTACGGTGTTTACCCGCTATCAGAAAAAAGTCAGGTTGTGGCTGACCTTCAATGAAATCAATATGTCTTTACATGCGCCGATGACTGGCGTAGGCCTGCCAGAAACCAGCAGTAAAAGCGAGATTTATCAGGCCATCCATCATCAACTGGTTGCCAGTGCTATGGCGGTAGAAATTTGTCATGACATTAATCCCGATGCAAGAATCGGCAATATGCTGCTGGGAGGTCTGGTTTATCCGCTGAGCTGTAAGCCCGATGATGTCTTTGAAGCGCTGCAGGAGAACCGAAAATGGCAGTTTTTCGGCGATGTACAGTGTCGGGGGGCTTACCCTGGCTATATGTTGCGCTTCTTCCGCGAAAACGATATCCAACTGGATATTACCGATGCCGATCGCCAGATACTCGAGTCGACCGTCGATTTTATCTCTTTCAGCTATTACATGTCCGGCTGCGTCACCGCCGATGAGACACTGAATCAGCAGATGCGCGGTAATATTCTGAGCATGGTACCCAATCCCCACCTGCAGAGTTCTGAATGGGGCTGGCAGATAGATCCGGTGGGCTTACGTACCCTGCTTAATCTGCTGTGGGACCGTTATCAAAAGCCACTGTTCATTGTTGAGAATGGACTGGGCGCGAAAGATATACCGGATGCAACGGGCGTCGTGCAGGATGACTATCGCATCAGCTATCTCAACGATCACCTTGTTCAGGTGCGTGGAGCCATTGAGGATGGTGTAAAAGTTATGGGATATACCAGCTGGGGTCCGATCGATTTGGTCAGCGCATCCAAAGCCGAACTCTCTAAACGTTACGGCTTCATTTATGTGGACCGCGATGATAATGGCGAAGGCTCGCTGGCGCGTAGCCGCAAGAAAAGCTTCTACTGGTATCAGGAGGTGATAGCGACAAACGGAGCCTCACTTAAAGGGTGAGATGACTGCCTGTTAATACCCATCATTGTGGCTCACGACAGGTCGCGATGCCACATTGATGTTTGTCAGCAAAACGATTACGGGATGATGAAATGAAACTGATCGTGACGGATAATTATAATGAAATGAGCCAGATCGCAAGTCACCATATGCTGGGTTATATGACTCAAAACCGACGTGTGAATCTGGCAATTACGGCAGGTCATACGCCTGCTAAATTGTACGAACACCTTGTTTCAGCCATTGGCGGACGTTCCGGCTATTCACATGTTCATTACTATAACTTTGATGAAATTGCGTTCAAAGGTCTACATCGTGAAGGCGTTACGATATCCAATCTGCGTCAGCTTTTCCTGTCACCGGCACAAATTAAAGAAACGAACATTCATAAACTCACCAATGACAATTTTTTGGATTTTGAGCGTCTGTTAAAGGAGGAGGGTGGATTAGATTTAGTGCTGATGGGACTGGGGTCAGATGGCCATTTTTGCGGCAACATCCCTGGCCTGACCCGATTTCATCACACGGTGGTTAAGCATCCGATAGAGGGCGATCTCGCTGAATTCATCGCCCGGACTGAAATGAAGGGTGATTTAAGCTCTGTACCTGATCATTATGTGACTATGGGGCCAATGAGCGTCATGGCAGCAAAAAATCTGTTACTCATTGTCAGCGGCGAAAATAAAGCCTGGGCTTTGGCGCAGGTAATTGAGGGCGCGGTGACGGAGCAGATTCCTGCATCCGTATTGAAATTACATCCTTCTTTGTTGATTATCGCTGACAGGGCTTCTGCCTCTCAATTAAGTCCTGAGTCGCTTGAGCGTTATGTTCAGAGTTAAACTCACCTGGCAGTTAACGTTGCAGAACATCACGTGATTAACGCTATAGCTTCTTAGCATCTGTTACTACCTGGTAGCGGGTGCTTCTGCCGCCGCCCTCCAGCCGGTAAAGGCAGCCTTTTTCAACCAGATCCACCAGATGACGGGTCGCGGTTGCTTTGCTCACTTTAGCCACCTTCTGATACTGGCTGGCGCTGATCCCCAGTTCAAAACCCTGCTCACCGCCGTCTAGCAGCCGGTTCAGCACTTTTACTTGTTCCGCGCTTAATCCCACCTCCTGATGACGCAGCCAGAAACGCGCTTTTATCTGGGTGCGATCGATGACGTCCATCGCCTGCTTCAGGCTCTCATCCAGGATATCAAGAAACCACACCAGCCAGTCTGTGATATCAAGGCCGCCTTTCTGCGTCTGCTCCAGGATGCGGTAATAACCGGCACGCTGCGCCAGGATAGCGGGTGACATGGCATAAAGGCGAATGCTCTGACTGTCGGCCTGCGCCAGTGCCAGATCGGTCAGCGCTCGCGTGATACGGCCATTACCGTCATCAAACGGATGCAGCGTAACAAACCAGAGATGACAGATGGCAGCACGCAGCAGCGGGTCCAGCATTACATCCTGCTGACTGTGGTTGAACCACTCAATAAACTGTGCCAGCTGCGGCTCCAGCCCCTGTCGCGGTGGCGCTTCAAAATGCACCGTGGGGCGATCAATGCGACCAGAGATCACCTGCATGGGCTCACTACCGCGCAGCGTGCCGACGCTCAGGCGCTGCACCGTCCATTCATCGGCCGGGAAAAGCCAGTGATGCCATTGACATAATCGGTCGAGCGTCAATGGCTGGCTGCGATTGTTGATGGCATCCAGCATCATGGCGGCCAGCCCTTCTGAACGATCGGAGACCGGATAAGGCTGTTCTTCTCTGACGCCTAGCCGGCGCGCCAGCGATGAGCGTACTGACTGCACGTTTACCCGCTCCTCTTCAATCGCGGAAGAAGAAAGGATATTACTTAGCAGGGTATCCAGCGTCTGCGAATCACTGTCTGACTGCAGGCTGGCTCGTCCCAGCAGTAAACCGCGCTGCTGCTGCAGATGGCGCAGGCGCGGTAACAGTACGGTATCCTGCCATTGAAAATCGGGCCAGTCCGGCTGCTGCCAGATCCAGTTAACGCTCATAGTTGGCTCACAATAAGAGGCGATGAGCCGAATAGGGTTTACTATTCGGCTCACAGAATGAGTCGATAATAGCGAAGATCCGGCTCACAGGCCAACTATGAGGAATTAAGGGCGAAAAAAAAGGACCCGAAGGTCCTGTTTGCTTAGCGGGAGAACTGCATAAAGGTGTCTGAATAGTAGTGAACGATCCAGGCCACATACGCCAGCCAGACAACCATCCCAATGGCTAATCCTGATTTTCCGATCATTGATCTCTCTCCACAGTGACAAGGGGCTACAGCACCTGTTGACATAAACTGACAGTAAAGGCGGGCAGCAATATTGTTGCAGATCAAAAAAAGTCCGTTCATGCGCTTCGCCATATCCCCTTTGCGATCACTTTCCCTGAATGACTCACAGCCAGACAGGCTGCACGTCAGAATTACGGTGACTAAAGTTCAAAAAAACGCCGCCGATAGATGATCTCAGGAGCAACGTAATCACAAGGAGGGAAAGAAACAGGTACATTCCAGGGGAATCACTATGGCCAGTCAGTTAACACATAAGAAAAGAATGAGTACACGTACGCAGATGCTGATCATGGGTGGTTTGACAATCATGCTGGGATTTACTGTGACTATCGGCGTCCTCAGCTGGCAATCAGGTAAAGAACAGAAGGTGCTCGCAGAAAACTATCTGCAGCAGATTGCACAAAGCCGTGCGCTTCAGGTGCAGCAGGAGCTGGGGCATGCCCGTGATGTTGCCAGTCATCTTGGACAGAGCGTAATCGCCTTACCGCACGCGGGTATTACCGATCGTAAGGTGGTTGATAAGGTCATGGAGTATGCGCTGCGCGACAACCCGGACTATCTGTCTATGTCTGTCACCTTTGAACCTGATGCGTTTGATGGACGCGATGCGGAGTTCGCTACACAGCCGGGTCAGGCCCCACAGGGTCGCTATGCCTGGTTTGTCGATCGCGATACTTCAGGCAACTACGTGATGCATCCGCTGCTCTCCTTCCTTACGCCAGGTGAAGGGGATTACTACCTTGTCCCACAAAAAGCCAAAAAAGACACTCTGATCGAACCTTACAGCTATGCCTATAACGGCGTACCGACCTTGCTCACCTCTGTAGCTGCCGCGATTATCGAGCAGGGCACCTTAAAAGCGATCGTCACCTCTGACATTTCACTGGCCTCACTGCAGCAGAAAGTGAATCAGATCAAACCCTGGCAGGGCAGCGGCTATGCGCTGTTGCTCTCGAATGGCGGAAATGTGGTTTCCTCCCCCGTGAAAGAGGAAGCCGGTAAACCCTGGAAAGGCGAAAAAGATGGTTTTACGACGAAAGTCGTACAGCATTTTGATGCCGTGCTGGGCGAAGATGCATTAATTACCTGGCAGCCGGTGGTGATTGGTAACAGTGACAAGCCCTGGTATCTCGGCGTCGTCGCACCGGTCAGTCAGGTGATGGCTGCTGCCAACCGGCAACTGATGTGGGCGCTGCTGCTGATGGTGGTGAGTATTCTGCTGGTCGGCACCGTACTCGGCATGCTGTTCAGTCGTAAGGTACTGCGTCCGATTGGCGGCGAGCCGATTGAAGCGGCAAATATTGCGCTGGCCGTCGCGGATGGCAAACTGGATAACGCGATTGCTGTGAAAAACGGCGATCGCAGCAGCCTCTTTTTTGCGCTTCATACTATGCAAAGTCAGCTCCGGCAGATTGTCGGGCAGATTAAGGATTCCAGCGAATCGGTAAGACAGGGCGCGGGCGAAATTGCCAGCGGCAACCTCAATCTGGCCTCACGTACCGAAGAGCAGGCCGCCGCGCTGGAGCAGACTGCCGCCAGCATGGAGCAGATCAGCGCCACGATCCGCCTGAATGCCGACAATGCGCAACAGGCGACCAGCCTGACCGAAAACGCGACGCATATTGCCAGTCGCGGTGCCTTGCTGGTGGGTGAGGTGGTGCAGACCATGGCGCAGATTGATGACAGCTCGAAAAAGATTGGCGACATTACCACGATGATCAATAGCATTGCCTTCCAGACTAATATTCTGGCGCTCAACGCAGCGGTAGAAGCAGCCCGTGCCGGTGAGCAGGGCCGTGGTTTTGCGGTGGTCGCTTCGGAAGTGCGAAATCTGGCCCAGCGCAGTGCTAATGCGGTGAAAGAGATTGGCGCACTGATTGAAGAGTCGAGCGTACGGGTTGAGAGTGGCGTCCGGCTGGTGAATGATGCCGGTAAGACCATGCAGGAGATGATGCATGCGGTAAATTCAGT
Organism: Pantoea sp. F_5; assembly: GCF_008631595.1. NCBI lineage: Bacteria > Pseudomonadati > Pseudomonadota > Gammaproteobacteria > Enterobacterales > Erwiniaceae > Pantoea > Pantoea sp. F_5. The sequence goes on along the minus strand of NZ_VWUO01000010.1, from coordinate 67,447 downwards.
GCAGGGAATTATCGGTGAGATTGTTACCGCATCAAGTGAACAGGCACGTGGCATCAGTCAGGTCACGATTGCGGTCAATGAAATGGATGGCGTCACCCAGCAGAACGCCGCGCTGGTGCAGCAGATGTCGGCGGCCGCCAGTTCACTCGAAGATCAGGCGCAGCAGCTGTCACAGACGGTGGAGCAGTTTCATCTGGCGTAAAGCGTGCTGATACGCCTGAAAAACCGTCGCTGCTGGATAGAGCGGCGGTTCAAATAGCATACGTCCTTCGCAAAGAGATAAGAGCGCCATCCCTTTTCGCTAACACTGATAGGGTGATTAGCGACCACCGGTGAAGCAGAGTACGCCCGTCTTCGTCCTTGTAGCCATTGCCACACTGAAACTTATTTAGCAGCACATGGCCCCAGCGTCACCTTTTATGCCAGCAAATCCAATTCATACTGCATATCTGAAAATAATCCTGATTATTAATTCATCGGGGGATAAATTCCCAAACATAAAAAGCCAATTCTCGGGAAGCTTAATACTTCTGTATTTTCATTATTTAAGTTTGTCTGCACTTTATGGGGAATACAGCCAGTTGCGATAAAGCGTGCAGAGCTATACGTTTCAGCGGAACTTGAGCTGTCAAAGCGATAAGGTCTTGCTACATTGATGCTCTATGTCCATCTTAATCGTCGTGACAGATGTCTGCCGAACGCATATCTGCTCGTGTTGACGCTGCGGGAATTGATGTCAGACATGCGTTTGCTCTGGCGTATTTACTGGCTGCGGCTGTTATATGTAAAACGAATGCCGGGCACAGAAAATGAATACACGGTTCTTCAACGTATTGGCTAAATTTGTCTGATTTGTGGACGCAGAACTCTTCTTTTGTACCAGGAAAGTAAGGGAAATTGCCTGTTCTGAAGAGGTATAACAGGAAAGAAGACAACCTTATCTGATAAATGAAACGTAACTATGTTGAATACCAGGGGCAGTATAGTATTGAAATGACGAATTGACTGAGTTATTTTCAATATCACGGTAAACCACCAGTCTTACTGGCGCGTGCAGTAGAAAGAGTTTTTTAACATTAATGACTAAAAAGGCAAGGCGATGAAGTTCAGATATATAGTCCTGATGGGAGTGGTAACACTTAGTCTGGTCTTCACACTATTACTTCCTGGTGTATTTTCACAGTTAAAAAATACGCCTGAAATTAATTATTATAAAGGTCATGCTGATCTGGCTTATAGTGTATATAGTGGTTGTAAAGATCATCCGGCCAACATTGATGACTGCTATGCGGCATACAGTGCGGCCGTTTATCTGGCAAGCTCAGGAGATTGCACTCCTGCAGGTAAAGAAGTAAAGCGTAGGTTTAAGATCCTTGTTGAAAACATTAGTGAGAAAAATGTTACTGAAGAAATAATATCTGATTGTCAGGTTAAAGATGAGGAGCCTTTCTTTAAAAAAATGATGAAGAAGTTTAGCTGACGTTATTGGCGAAGAAATAGTGATAACATCCAGTGGCACTGCCGTCACTATTTAGATCGACCACCGTTCAGAAAAAATTCATTCGGGCAATCCCGTTCACCCCCTGAAAACGTCTCTAACGACGACTGAGTGCAGCTGAAGTTAGGGGGAGTATTAGTCAATAATTTCGGCGACGGTCAGATGCGAATAAAGCGCATAGCTCTGAAACACCCTGGCAATATCCCGGTCAGCGGGATTGAGATCGTTGGTCTGCTTTTTTATCCAGCAGAATTGCCCCGCCAGAGACGTTATCCAGACCGGCAAACGCTTTCACTGTACAGCGCGCCACTTTAACTCCTTTATTTATCTCTACATCGGCACCGGTCTGGGTGCCGGCATCTTCACGGATGGCCACAGCTATACCGGTCGCGCCCATAATGCGGGCGAGATTGGCCACATTGTGTTGGAGCCGGGCGGACGCGACTGTTACTGCGGTAATCAGGACTGTCTGGAACGTTATGTCTCGTTACAGGCCGCCTGTTAATTCTGCGGGCTCGTTCCGATGCGGGCGCTGCCTGAAGATCTGATGCAGACCGAACCCGCGCTTTTCACTGCCTGGATTGAGAGCGTGATGACTCCGTTACGTCAGGCGATCAATATTCTGGAGTCGGTGTTTGATGCAGAGGCGGTGATCATTGGCGGGATGATGCCTGCGCCATTGCTGGAGCAGATGGTCGCACGCCTGCCGCCGCTTTATCAGTCGGTGCGCAGACGTTACCTGTCAGATATGCGGCTGAAGAGGGGCATGACCGGCAGCGATACCGCTGCACTGGGTGCCGCTGCGTTACCGATCTTTGATGAAATTAATCCGCAGTTTCAGGTGCTGATGAAGTAGAAAAAAGGCGCTGTTGCAGACAACAGCGCCATAAGCATTAACCCGGGTAGATACCGCGATCTTTACGCGCCATCAGGATCCGTTCACACGCCACGATATACGCCGCAGTGCGCAGCGAGCAATCCTTCTCCTTTGACTTCTCCCAGATATGAACCATCGCTTCGGTCATAATCTTATCAGAGCGACGATTGATCTCATCTTCACTCCAGAAGAAGCTGGCCATGTCCTGAACCCATTCGAAGTAGCTGACGGTCACGCCGCCGGCATTACAGACCACATCCGGCACAACGATAATGCCGCGCGTTGCCAGCATATCATCGGCATCCGGATAAGTCGGACCGTTTGCGCCTTCCAGCACGATTTTGCAGCTGAGGATCTCTGCCCGCTCACGGGTAATCTGACCTTCCAGCGCCGCCGGGATCAGGATATCCATCTCAGTGGTCCAGAACGCCTCTTTCTCAATACTTTGTGCGCCCGGGAAACCGGCAATCTGCTTATTGGCGATCTGCCATTCGGTCAGGGCAGCCATATTAATGCCGTCTGCATTAAACAGGGTCGCGGTGTGATCCTGAATCACCACTACACGTGCGCCTGCTTCATCAAACAGGCGTGCCGCTTCGCTGCCGACGTTACCAAAGCCCTGAACCGCCACGCGGGCACCTTCGATTTCAATACCTGAACGACGAGCCACTTCACGGCCGGTAATAAACACCCCACGGCCAGTGGCTTTTTCACGGCCCAGCGAACCACCCAGGTGAATGGGTTTGCCGGTGACCACGCCGGTAATCGTGGTGCCGTGGTTCATGGAGTAGGTGTCCATCATCCACGCCATCACTTTGCTGTTAGTGCCGACGTCCGGTGCCGGAATATCTTTTTGCGGTCCAATGATGATGCCGATCTCGCTGGTATAACGACGGGTCAGCCGTTCAAGTTCACCCTCAGAGAGTTTGAAAGGATCGACCCGGATGCCGCCCTTAGCCCCACCGTAAGGAAGGTTAACCGCCGCACATTTGATGGTCATCCACGCAGAAAGCGCCATGACTTCATTCAGGTCGACAGCCGGATGATAGCGAATACCGCCTTTACCCGGGCCGCGCGAAAGGTTGTGCTGAACGCGATAGCCTTCGAAATGGCGAATTGAGCCATCATCCATCTGGAGAGGAATGTCGACAATCAGCGCACGTTTTGGATGCCGCAAAGTATCTATCCAACGTGAAAGATCGCCCAGATAGGGCGCAACCCGATCAATTTGCTGTAAGTAAGTGGACCAGGCAGATGTGCTGCTTTCAGACGCATAAGATAACTTATCCATAAAAAACCTTTCTTAATGAAGTTATTTATTGTGTGGAGCCGTGGATGGTGAGCGCATTGTATGGCGCGGACATAATCTAACACTTCTGAAACAAATAAGATGGGGTGCCTGCCCTGTAAAAGTGCATTCGCGCCCCATTTTAGGGCGGAATCAGTGAATAGATTTTGCGAGATGCCCCTTAAAGGCGAATAATAATGCGCTCCAGGTGCGTATGGACTGCATATAAGGAAGGATCTCGCTATCTTTCAATTCTTTGAGGGCGTTCAAAAAGTTAAATAATTGGTCTTAACTTTATTGACTTTGGTGCACCAATTAAGTGCATGAGAATAAGTAATTAAAGGATTACCTTAAGTAATGGATTGAGCAGCAAATAAGCAGTCCAATCATCTGTTTACAATGAAAAATGTTGCTGAGGGCGGGGGAAGAGAAATAGCGGGCCAGTATTGAAAAGCTGGCCCGGGAGATTTACTGATGCAAAGCCTGTTCAGCTTCTTTTAGCTCCTCACGCGCTTCTGCCAGCTTATCTTCGCGTTTCTGAATCTTGCTTGCACTGCGTCCTTCCGCTTTTGCTTTTTCCAGCTCCTGTTCACGCTCCTGCACCTTAAACTTTTTCTCTGCCACTTTTTCCTGGCGCTGCTTTAACAGGCTTCCTTCAGTGCAGTTCTGATCAACTTCGCGCAGCGCTTTTTCAAGGCCGGCAACCTGATGGGTGTTATTGTGCTGGCGGGCGAAGGAAATCTGGGTCTCAATCTCCTGCTTTTTGGCGGCACAACCGGTCAGATTAGATGCCGCATGCGCAGCGGTGAAAGTCAGTGGCAACAGGCAAAGGGTCAGTAAAGTCTTTTTCATCGTAGTCTCGTCAATGAGTCAGGTTGAGGCACCAGTATACGCAGATACCTTAAGAGATTCTTAACGGAAAAAATTATTTACTGGCGCAGAAAAAGCGAAGAAATAGAGAAGCTGCCTGCTATCAGGCAGCGCTGGAAGAGGAGGTTTGTGAAAAATGCAGCTTACAATCAGGTCCACTGAGCATGACCGGAAAACCCTTCTGACTCTGTTGTTCAAAATAGTCCTGCATCACCGGACTGATTCCCGCACCACACCACATCACATGATGCTGGTGCTGATGGATGGCACTTTTAATGGCAGGCTGTCCGGTGGCACGTGAGTCAACCGCGACATTAAAGCCCATCGCCGTCAGACGAATAGCCTCCAGCCAGATCTCCGTTTTATCGAGCACGCTCACCGCTTCCAGAAACAGAGGAACAGACGATTTATTGCGCGATGAGATACGCATCACTTTGTCCGCCTGCTGCTTAACAGTTTGCTCAAAACGGTCGAGACGTCGTGACGCGCCCTGACGGTGATCGGCATAGAGCCAGGCACTCAACGGCCGCAACAGATTAATGATGAAATCATCGCCGCTGTAGTTACTGGACATGTTGTGCATCTGACGTGAAAGCGACAGCGGTGTGCCAAATTCAAGCTGCCAGAGCATGTCGCCTTTACGCGCCGCCCAGCCATAGGTCTGGACTGCCGATGCGTCCTGCTGACCCTGCCTGATCTCATTCAGGGTTGCGCCGGTTGCCGTTAAACCAACCAGAGTATGGATTTCGCTGAGATGAGCATTGGTCCACTCGTCTGCATTCTGCGGTGATGTCAGTAATCCCTGCTTCATCCAGCGTTTCAGATTCGCGGGATGCGTGCCGGTTATCGCACAAACAGTATCGGTAGTATGAAATTGCATATCGTGCCCTCTGCTGAGGGAAAGGCCGCCGGGATTAGCCGGGGATGAACACCCACTATGAACCTTATAAAGGTTAATTAACAGGGGTAACGCCTGTTAAAAGCGCAAAACAGCATGCGTTACGCTGCGCTTACCTTGACTGCTGAACAGGTTAAATTCAGGGCGATCAGCAGGTTAAATGCGCTATTACTCATCATAAAAAGACTGTGTATTTATTCAGTAAAGATTCTTTACGTAAATAGTCCGCAAAAGCAGCGCTGTTTTGTCCATTTTAAGAGCATGCTGACTTCCCACCCCCTTACATCCGGCCTGCAAACCGCTAAAATAATCGGTTCTGATGATCAGGAGAAAGAGTGCCCAATGCGTTATCGTTTTACTCTCGCCGTTATGACGGCTGCTGCTGTACTGACCGGTTGTGCAAAACACGCCGCCAGCGATGCACCAGATGAATTTGCTGCTGGTCCGACGCAGATCGACGTCTCCCATATCAAGACACGCGCGGATGATGGCTCCAGTGTATTCCTGACGGTAGATGGCAAAGACGCTGGCAGATTGCCGAATGGTGAAAGCAAACTGCTGCATGTGCCGGCGGGCAAGCATCAGGTCGGGGGGTATGTACCGACGCTGTTTGGTTTAGGCCGTGTCACCATTGCGCCGGTTGAAGTGACCACGTCACCTGAAGATGTCAAAAAAGTGGCCTATACGGTCACCCGCAACAAAGCCACCTTTGTCGAGAACAAGGGCGAGCAAGGCTGAGTTAATAACGGCGGAGAGCCGCGCTCTCCGCTGGAAATGCCTGTTATAAACCCAGCTCGCTCAGCGATGGATGGTCATCCGGTCGGCGACCCTGAGGCCAGTGAAACAACCGCTGTTCTTCGCTGATTTTCAGGTCGTTGATGCTGGCAAAACGCTGCGTCATCAAGCCCTGCTCATCAAATGCCCAGTTCTCGTTACCATAAGAGCGATACCACTGTAGCTGCTCGTCGTGCCATTCATAGGCAAACCGCACCGCAATCCGGTTCTGGTCAAAACTCCACAACTCTTTAATCAGCCGATACTGCTGCTCCCGCTGCCATTTTTGCTGCAGGAACGCGACAATATCTGCCCGGCCTGTCAGAAAGGTATCGCGATTACGCCACCGGCTATCTGCCGAATAGGCCAGCGCGACACGTTCAGCATCCCGACTGTTCCAGCCATCTTCGGCAAGCCGTACTTTTTCCATTGCCTGTTCAGGCCGGGTAAAGGGCGGTAAAGGCGGGCGTAAATTTTCCAACTTTCTCTCCTCGACGGCGCAGATAGATGCGTTATCCGCATCGATTACAGGTTTATCAGAGATCGAGCGCGTGTATCTGGCAGACAGCGCGTGCCGCTTCCTGACCCTTTTTAACGAAGTGCTGGGTATAGAAGTCGATGAACTCTGCCGATGGCTGGAAATTGTGAGGTGTCAGTGACACGGAGAAGACGGGCACGTTAGTGGTCAGCTGCGCCTGCATCAGACCACTCACGACCGCCTGAGCGACGAAATCATGGCGATAGATGCCACCATCCACCACCAGTGCCGCACAGACAATCGCATCGTAATTGCCAGTCTGTGCCAGACGTTGCGCCAGCAGCGGCATTTCAAAAGCGCCAGGAACATCCCATGTTTTAATCTCGTATGAGGCACCGCGACTTTCCAGTTCCTGTTCAAACCCGGTCAGAACCTGAGAAACAATTTCGCTGTGCCAGTTAGCTTTGATAAAGGCGACTTTCAACGGCTGCATGACTTACTCCAGTAATAGATAACATTCAGTGGTAACGGGCCAGACTGAGCCTCAGCACACTGAATCAAAATAGTGAGCATTGCAGGTCAGTAACCTGCTGAGAGCCTTCACTATACTGCAATGTAAAGAGTCTGTGTCCATCATTGTGATTATATGTAAATAACAGATGACGTCATAAGCCTTACTGGCTGCAGGAAATGGACACCGGGCATCGATCTACTCGCCATGAACACGCCTTCCAGACTGGAAAAACGCCTTCTGCTCCCTTGTTTGCGTAACCGGTTCCATTTACGTTACTGCTTAAATAAAATACTGGATATTTGAACAGTTGTTTGTATAATAAATGGACTACCCGCCGGGTATTGGTAGCGTTAGCGAGGGGTGAACCCATGATGATTTCGACTGAAAGCCTCAAATCTCTGGAACAATCGGTCACAATGAGCAGCCGTGAACTGGCTCAGATGACCGGCATTACACACGGAGAAGTGAAGCGGTTAATCAAAAGTCTGGAAACGGCTCAGCGTCTTTCTCAGCCACTCAAAGTGAATGACTACGAGCGGGATGGAGAAGTGCGTCAGGAGTATCGTCTCAGCAAGCGTGACTCACTGCTGGCTGTCGCGCGTCTTTCTCCGGGCTTTACGGCTGAAGTGCTGGACCGCTGGCAGGATCGTGAAAAGACCACGCATCTGCCTGACTTCACCAATCCGGCTGAAGCGGCTCGCGCGTGGGCTGAGCAGTTCGAGCAGCGTCAGGCGGCGGAGCAACAGCTGGCCCTCTCGGCTCCCAAGGCAGCGTTCTTTGATAGCTTCGTAGAAGTTGACGACTCGCTGGGCTTTCGTCAGCTCTGCAAGATGCTGAAAGTGAAAGAGCCAGAATTCCGCCAGTTTCTGCTGGAGCGCAACATCATGTACCGCGCCAAAGGAACACTGACGCCGCAACACTACCATCTGCAGGCGGGCTACTTTACGCTGCATACCGGCACCGGTGAAAACCAGCACGCTTTTTCTCAGGCGCGCTTCACCTCTAAAGGGGTGAAATGGGTGGCGAGTCTGTGGGCGGGGCATCTTTCTGCTCAGCCTAAAGGTGCAGCTGCGTAACTTCCCCTCTGGCTTTCCTGACGGTCGCCTGCACGCAACCGTGCCGACAGACGTGCAGATGAAAAAGCAGATATGAAAAAGGCCGCATCAGAGTGCGGCCTTTTTTGATCGTTCAAAATCCATTACGGGCGATTTACCAGCCTTTAATGGCATCACCTTTATAGACTTCCTCCGCTTTTGCTGCGACCTCCGGCGACTGCAGCGCTGACTTCAGTTTCTGAATTTTGTCACTGTCTTTATTATCTTCACGTGATACCAGCGCATTGACGTAAGGCGACGAGGCACTTTCCATAAATAAGCCATCCCGATGTGCTGATAATCCAGCCTGAGCCGAGAAGTTGGTATTGATGATGGATAAAGAGACGTTCGGATCGTCTAACGTACGGGTAAGCTGTGGCGTATCCACTTCAACCAGCTTCAGATTTTTTGGATTTTCGATGATATCCAGCGAGGTCGGTAAATAACCCACACCGTCTTTCAGTTTAATCAGACCCTGCGCCTGAAGTAACAGCAGGCTGCGTCCCAGCGTGGTCGCCTCGTTAGAGATGGTAACAGTCGCACCATTCTGCAATTCACTGATGTTCTTGATTTTGTGCGAATAGGCCGCAATCGGGAACACGAAAGTCTTACCTACGACCGCAAATTTATAGCCGCGCTCTTTCGACTGGTCTTCAAGATAAGGCAAGCTCTGAAAAGCGTTGGCATCCACCTCTTTGTTATTCAGGGCTTCATTTGGCAGCACATAATCATTGAAATTCAGGACTTCGACATCGAGCTTGTATTTATCTTTGGCAACCTGCTGTACTACCTGCCAGATTGCTTCATCCGGCCCGGTGTTAATTGCTACTTTGACTTTGTTATCGTCGTCTTTAGAGCAGGCGGATAATAATAAAACAGAACTGGCGAGTAATGCCGTAAACAGACCTTTCATTATCAGAAATCCCTCAGATAGTAGATGGCTTCAAAGATAATACAGAACGCACAGGTTGCGTACTGACGGTGGAATATATCTTATAACCGCAGAGCAAATTTCGGACATTAATTAACCATCTACTCTGCTGACCCGGTCATTCCCGCTATTTTTTTGTATTGTCTGCATCAGCGCCATTTTCTTCTACGCTTACTGCTCGGTCACTACTGGCATTCTATTGAGTAACAACAGGGATTAACCATGTCAAAACAGGATAACGAGATTAACGCGGTCGAAGTGATGCGCAGCAGCCAGGCCTGGAACGGTGAGGTAATTAATGCTTATCCCACCGGCGAACCTGAACTGACAGTGATGCGACTGTCACTGCCTGCCCACACGTCATTGCCCTGGCACACCCACCCGATGCCAAATGCGGCGTTTGTTCTTTCCGGCACACTGATTGTTGAGGATAAAGAGAGCGGCGAACAACGCACGTTCACAGCAGGTGAAGCGCTAAATGAAACGGTCAACAGCGCGCATCGTGGTTACACTCTGGATGAACCCGCTGAACTGGTGATCACTTATGCCGGTGTCAAAGGGCAGGAACTAACCGAGCCGCTGCCGGGAGAACCTGAAGAGTTTTAAGTAGTGGCTTTTGTCATAACTCATGACGGCAGTGTTTCCGCTGCCGCTGTTTAACCCTGAAATAAACCCGCCCGGCTTTGATTCGGATCAGTAAACGGTGTGCCTGCACAGACCAGGATGAACGTTCTTTGCTCCATCCATACCCACAATGTAAAAGGATTTTTTCATGGATAAGAACGTTGCCCTGCTGCTCGCGCCCGGTTTTGAAGAAGCTGAAGCCATTATCACGCTCGATATTCTTTCACGTCTTGGCATTCGCGTGACCACTGTGGCCTGTCAGCCTTACAGGGAAGTGACCAGCTACCATCAGGTTAAGGTCGTGGCTGATGAGTTGCTGGAGGAGAATCGCGAGCGGCTGTTTGATGCGGTGATTGTGCCAGGCGGCCCGGACGGCAGCAAAAATCTGTCAGCGAATGCTGCGGTGATTGATTTTATTCGGCGACATGATGAAGCCGGTCGCCTGGTCTGCCCAATCTGTTCCGCAGCGGCCAGAGTACTGGCACCTCACTCACTTTTAAAGGGACGCCGTTATGTGAGTTCCGGCATCTCTTCAGAGGGAGTGACCGATGGCGTTTACGTTAACGCATCCGTTGTGAAAGATGGCAATCTGCTGAGTGGACAGGATCTGGGCGCGGCGTTTGATTTCGCCTTCGCCATCGCTTTTATTCTGACAGGTGAGGGCGACAAAGCCACTGAACAGGCGGAACACATCAGTCATAAGCTTAACGTGGATTTCGCTAAGCTCTGATTCGATTTTTCGCCCCCAAAGCGTCAGGCTGACGGGGCGAAAAGTAATAGCAAGAACGCTTTTTATTCACAACCAAATCCCGCATCCCGCAATACCGCTTTTGCCTGCTCTGAACCTAAGAACGTCGCCAGCCTTTGTGCCTCTGGCGTGATGACCGCACAGGCGTAGCGTGCAACAGGATTAACAGCCACCGGAATATCAACAACCGTCAGCCTGGCAGCCCGACTCAGGGCTGCCCGATAGCTGGCATAGCCGATAAACAGATCCGCCATATCCGCCTGAATAATCCACTCCGCTGCCAGCCTGCCAGCGGGAATTGCTGGTGAGTCTCGCCCGCCCACAAGCGGGAGGGCGCGCTGGCGCACCGCTTCACCGGCATTACCCATCCGGGAGAAAAGAACCTGCGTATAGTCACCCGACGGGTCGGTACCTGGTGTGGACGTGGCGATTCGCAGCGTGTCACGGGTGAGCAATGTGAACCAGTCGTCCCCAGGCAGAAGACAATCGCTGCGCACCGTAATGCAGAGCCGATTGCTGGTAAACGGCATTACTGACAGCGCGTGTCCGGCAGCCAGCAGCGTTTGCGGATGATCCTCACTGGCTGAAGCAAAGAGGTCGCACGACTCACCGGCCTCAATCCGTTCGCGGAGCAGGCCGGCGGGACCAAAATGGGTTTCAACCGGCTCCGGAAAGTACGCCATTAGTGCTGGCCAGACGCCTTTCAGGCTGCCCGCCGCCAGTACCTGCATCACTCTGGCCCCTGATAAGGGGTGCGATAAAAACGCAGATACCAGCGGTTAGCCAGTTTGTTCATGTCGACATCCTGAAATTTCTGCGGGTAGAGTTTTTTTGCCATCCACAGTTCGCCAAGCCCCATCGCTTCCGGCATCGGATAGCCCCAGGCTTTTGCGTAGTCAGGCATCAGATAAACGCGATGATTTTTTACTGCATCAATGGCCTGCCATTGCGGCGAACTGTTGATCTCATTGATGACAGAAGGATAGCGATCCTGGACAAAAATCACCTGCGGGTCCCAGGCGATCACCTGCTCCATCGACACGGTTTTAAATCCTTTCACGGTCGCCGCAGCAACGTTAACCGCTCCCGCATGCTGCATCATCAGACCGGTATATTTCCCGGAACCATAAGTAGTCAGTTGCGGATTGGCCATATAGGCGCGAATACGTTTCTCCGCCGGTATATCTTTCAGACGGTCGCTGACGATTTTGCGACCCTGATCGGTGGCGTCAATCAACGCTTTCGCTTCGGCGGGTTTATTGACGATCTCGCCAATCAGCGTAATGCCTTCGCGCAGACCTTTGTCATAGGCCATTTCCTCATCAGCGAGGGTCGGGTTCATTTTGTCCTGTTCACCCGGCAGGCCATGACGCAGCGAGATAGCCACGACGGGGATCCCCAGCGCGGTAATACTGTCGATCATCTCATGCGGGGCATAGTTGGTGACAAATACCACCTGCGGATGCAGCGCCACCAGCTTCTCCGGATCAACGTGCGTCAGATCCCCAAGCGTAGCCATATGGTTCAGCTCAGGGGCCAGTCGGGCATAGCCGTCGCCGAGCTGCTGCTTCCAGCTCGCCATCACCCCGACGATTTTATCGGTGGCGTTCATCTGCACCAGCAGGTTCAGCGTCTGATGCTGAAGCACAACAATGCGGTCAACGTGGTCAGGAATCGTAACCTGACGGCCAATCTGATCGGTGATCTGGCGTGATGCCTGGGAAGAGAGCGGAAGAAATATCAGTAAGCCGAGTGTGCATACCTGCCAGAAGCGCTTCATTAACTATCCTCGAAAATCGTTATGCATTGGATTATATAGCGATGGGTGATGCGCGTCACGGTCTGGGGCATTATTTTGGGAAAGCAGCAGGTAGAAAAAGAGACTAATTGAGCAAATCGCCCTTATCCCCCCGCAGCACTGATTATGTGCAATGCCCGTTGCTGGTTCACCATCCCGGTGCTTTCTGTGCCAGAACCTGTCTACCTTACTGATATGGCTTGCTTTAATTTCTGGCACGCCATTTGCTGAAGTCTTAGCAGTAAGCAGCGTATGACACATTGATAGCAAATAGCTGGCTAGGGTTCCGGTTCACGCAGGTGAATGTCTGGTCCGAGAGCTGGCGACCTCTGCGAGGTTACACGGCGGGACAAAAGCCCGGGAGACAGCGGCACCATCTGGTGTCCTGCGCTGCTCCCGTTTTTTGTGCCAACCAGAGGTCAACCATGAAGAAATCCCCCCTCCTGACGCTGATTCTTTCGCTGACGCTGCTGGTCAGCGCGCCGTCTTTCGCCGCCGTCAAAAAAGAGTTCAACATCTGCTGGACCATTTACGCGGGCTGGATGCCGTGGGGCACCATCAGCAATGAGAAGATCATTGATAAATGGGCCAGCAAATATGGCATCAAAATTCATATCACCCAGCTCAATGACTACATCGAGTCGATCAACCAGTACACCGCCGGGCAGTTCGACGGCTGCACCATGACCAACATGGATGCTCTGACCATTCCTGCAGCCGGCGGCATTGCTAGCACGGCGCTGATTACCGGCAGCTATTCGGATGGTAACGACGGCGTAGTCCTGAAAGGGGAAAATAAAAAGCTCAGCGATCTGAAAGGGATGTCGGTCTATCTGCCTGCGCTGTCAGTGTCGCACTATCTGCTGGTACGCGGGCTGGAGAAGGCCGGACTGCAGGAAAAAGACGTTAAAGTCGTGAACACCTCCGATGCCGATATCGTCTCAGCGTTCGGCACCAGCAACGTTAAAGCGGCTGTGGCCTGGAACCCGCAGCTTTCGGTCATCAAAAAGACGCCGCAGACGACAGAAGTATTCAGCTCATCGGCCGTGCCGGGCGAGCTGATTGACATGATGGTGGTCAATACCGACACCCTGAAAGATAACCCCGCACTCGGCAAGGCGCTGACCGGTGCCTGGTTTGAGATGATGGCGAAGATGCAGGCCGGTGACACTCAGGCGCTGAGTGCCATGGCGGCCGATTCCGGTACGGACCTCGCCGGTTATAAGGCGCAGCTGAAAACCACCCACCTGTTCTGGACCCCTGCCGAAACCCAGACTTTTGTCTCTTCCCCCGATCTGGCGAAAACCATGCAGCGCGTCGCGGCGTTTTCCTTTGATAAAGGGTTGCTGGGCGAGGGCGCGCAAAGCGCTGACTTCATCGGCATGCGCTTCCCGGGCAACGTCACTGTCGGCGACACCGCAAACATCAAACTGCGCTTTGACGACAGCTATCTGAAGCTGGCCGCTGCGGGCAAGCTGTAATCACCGGACTCAGGAGTTTTTGCCATGCGCCACATCAACCGCTATCCCCGGCAGGGAATGCGCCTGACGCTGATGCTGTTACCGTTTGTGTTGCTGATCGCCGCGTGGTTTATCAGTTCGGCAGTGCGTCTGGAGGCGAATCCCCACGACAAACTGCTGCCCGGCCTGTCGCAGATGATCGCGGCCATCGACCGGATGGCGTTCATGCCTGACAAGCGTAGCGGGGAGTATCTGCTGTGGGCGGATACGTGGATTAGCTTAACCCGTCTGCTGACTGGCCTGGCACTCTCTTCGGTAATTGGCTTGTGCATCGGCATTGCTGCGGGCGTTTTTCCGATGACCCGCGCGGCGCTGTCACCTTTCATGACCGTGGTGTCGATGATCCCGCCGCTGGCGCTACTGCCAATGCTGTTTATCGTCTTCGGCCTGGATGAGCTGTCAAAAGTGATGCTGATCGTCATCGGGATCACGCCGATGCTGGCACGCGATCTGGAGCATCGGGCGCGGGAAATCCCCGTTGAGCTGTTTATCAAAGCGCAGACCCTGGGGGCGAACAGCTGGACGGTGGTGCTTCGGGTTGTGCTGCCGCAGCTCTTATCCCGGCTAATCACCTCGCTGCGTCTGCTGCTGGGATCGGCATGGCTCTTTCTGATCTCCGCCGAAGCTATCTCCGCGACTGCCGGGCTGGGTTATCGCATCTTCCTCGTCCGTCGCTATATGGCGATGGATGTGATCATTCCTTATGTCATCTGGATAACGTTGCTGGCGTGGCTGATGGATCTCGCGCTGCGTCAGCTGCACAAGGCCTGTTTCCCCTGGGCAGAAGGAGGCCGGGAATGAGTTTTATCGATATCAAAAATATCTGGCAGGAGTATGGCGACCACGTGGTGCTGGAACGCATCAATCTGCAGGTAAAAGAGGGCGAGTTCTGCTCGCTGGTAGGCGCATCCGGCTGCGGTAAGTCGACGTTTTTACGTCTTCTGCTCGGTCAGGAAAAGCCAACGCGGGGAACGATCACACTGGATGGCGAGCAGCTGCCCGGCGAGCCGGATCGCAGCCGTGGCGTGGTGTTTCAGCGCTACTCGGTTTTCCCTCATCTCAACGTGCTGGATAACGTCGCTATTGGCCTCGAACTCCCGGCGTCACCCTTTACGGGTCGGCTGTTTGGTGCCCGGAAACGTCAGGCCCGTGAGCAGGCAAAACAGATGCTGGTGAAGGTCGGGCTGGGCCATTCACTCGATAAATATCCGGCGCAGCTTTCCGGCGGAATGCAGCAGCGGCTGGCGATTGCGCAGGCGTTTGTGATGCAGCCACGCGTGCTGCTGCTGGATGAGCCGTTTGGTGCGCTGGATCCCGGTATCCGCAAAGATATGCATGCGTTGCTGCTCCAGCTCTGGAGCGAAACCCGCATGACGGTATTTATGGTCACGCACGACCTTGCCGAAGGCTTCAATCTTGGGACCCGGCTGCTGGTGTTCGATAAGGTGCGCATCGACCCGCAGGCCCCCAATGCGTGGGGCGCGCGTATCACTTACGACATCCCGCTTAATGAGACGCGACTGTCTCAGCTGACGACCGGCAGCAGAAACAACATTTACCCCTTAAAGGAGACCGCTCAATGACAGAACTTTTTCATTCAGCCCCGAGCCTGCGCGAAGAGCCGCTGACCGGTGGCGCGCATACCTCGCTGATTCTGCGTAAAGGGCAGATCCTGCGCCTGACCGACATTGAGGGCGGTGCCAACGTCAGCATGATGATGCTTAATCCGCACGAGAAAAGTGAACGGCTGAATCTGCCGGACACCCTGAAAGGCCAGCATACTGCTCGCCTGACCACCGGTCACTGTTTCTACTCCGATATGGGGCGCGTGATGGCCGCGATCGTTGCGGATAGCTGCGGCTGGCACGATCCGTTTGGCGGCGTACTCAACGCGGCGGAAATACGGGAAAAATACGGTGCCGGGCGCTATCAGGAGTTGCGCAACGGCTTCTATCGCAACGGCGTGGATAATCTGCTGGTTGAGATGGGCAAATGGGATCTGGGTCTGCAAGATCTGTTGATGGTCGTTAACTTTTTCAGCAAGGTCACGGTTGATGAGCAGGGCCGCTTCGGGTTCAACGCAGGTAATAGCCAGGCGGGTGATTTCGTAGAGCTGTACGCGCCCATGGACGTGCTGATGGTGCTGACCGCACTGCCACATCCGCAGGATCCCGCCACGGACTATCTCCCGCGTCCGGTTCAGCTGAGCTGGTATCAGGCCGACGATATGCAGGTTGTCAGCGATGCGATGATCACTCGTAGTGAAAATCAGCGTGCGTTTCACAACACTCAACTTTTTGCCCTGTAAGGAGGCTGCGATGACCCTTATCCACTCTGATCGTCGTCCTGAAGATGCTGTCTATCGCCACGTAATCCCGGCAGGCGAGCCGTGGCTGTTCGAAGTCAAAAAAGGGCAAACGCTGCGCCTGCTCGACCTCGAAGGCAATCAGGCGATTGATACCCTGTTTTACAATACTGAAAACCCGCGTGAACGCTACGATCCTCAGCGCACGCTGCGTCGTCAGGGCAAGGTATATCTGACCACCGGCAGCGTGCTCTATTCGAATCTCGGCAATCCGTTGCTGACGATCGTCGCCGACACCTGCGGTCGCCACGATACCCTGGGCGGTGCCTGCTCCCAGGAGAGCAATACCGTGCGCTATGCCCACGATAAACGCTACATGCACAGCTGTCGGGATAACTTTCTTTGCGCCTGCCTGCATGATGGCCGTCTGCACAAGCGGGATATCGGCGCCAACATCAACTTTTTCATGAACGTTCCCGTCACGCCCGAAGGCGGTCTGACCTTTGAGGACGGCTTATCTGCGCCCGGCAAATATGTCGACCTGGTGGCCGAATTCAACGTAATGGTGCTGATCTCCAACTGTCCGCAGCTGAATAACCCCTGTAATGGCTGGAACCCGACGCCCGCCGAAGTGCTGGTGTGGAACTGAGTCAGCCCGCTTAACCTCTCCGGCCACCTTTTTTTGCCGGTCAGCCCCGGGGACGGCCCCAGGGAATATCGTATTTTGCGGGACGACCCGCATCCCTGAGAGTTCGCCTATGTTTGATACCTTACTGATTGCTAATCGCGGTGCGATCGCCTGTCGTATTCTGCGCACGCTGCGTGCCATGCAGGTGAAAGGCGTCGCCGTTTACTCCGAAGCCGACCTGAGCAGCTTACATATTCGCGAGGCGGATGACGCGCTAAGCCTTGGCGAAGGCCCGGCCGCACAAACCTATCTGGTGACGGAAAAAATCATCGCCGCCGCGCAGCAGAGCGGGGCAAAAGCGATCCATCCTGGCTACGGTTTTCTTTCCGAAAACGCCGCCTTTGCGGAAGCGTGCGAGGCCGCCGGTCTGATTTTTGTCGGTCCCACGCCGCAGCAGTTACGGACCTTTGGCCTGAAACATACAGCCCGCGCGCTGGCGAAGGCCGAAGGCGTGCCGTTGCTGGAGGGCAGTGAGCTGCTGGCGGATGTCAGCGAGGCCCGCCGCGCCGCAGAGCGGGTCGGCTATCCGGTGATGCTGAAAAGCACGGCGGGCGGTGGCGGTATAGGGATGCGCGTCTGTGGTGATGCGAATGAACTGTCAGACGCGTTTGAAACCGTCCAGCGCCTCGGCCAGAACAACTTCAGCGACGCCGGGGTGTTTCTCGAAAAATATATCGAACGCGCCCGTCATCTCGAAGTGCAGATTTTCGGTGACGGGATGGGCGAAATTATCGCACTGGGCGTCCGCGACTGCTCGGTTCAGCGACGTAATCAGAAAGTGATCGAAGAGACGCCTGCGCCGAATCTGCCAGCAGGCATGGCCGACGCACTCTGCTCGGCGGCTATCGCCCTGGGGAAAGCGGTGAACTATCGCAGCGCGGGAACGGTTGAGTTTGTTTATGACAGCGCAGCGCAGCAGTTCTATTTCCTTGAAGTGAATACTCGCCTGCAGGTTGAACATGGCGTGACAGAACAGGTCTGGGGCGTAGATCTGGTGCAGTGGATGATTGAGCTGGCGGCAGGCGATCTTCCACCGCTAAGCGCATTAGCCGCCACGCTGAATCCACAAGGTCATGCTGTACAGGCGCGTATCTATGCAGAAGATCCGGGTCGGCAGTTCCAGCCTTCGCCCGGACTGTTAACTGAAGTCCATTTCCCGGCAGCCGACGGCAAAAACCTGCGCATTGACCGCTGGGTGGAAGCCGGATGCGAAGTCCCGCCATTCTTTGACCCGATGCTGGCCAAAGTGATTGCCTGGCATCCCACACGCGAAGACGCTATCGCCACACTGGCTCAGGCGCTGGCAGAAACCCGTTTGTATGGCGTTGAAAACAATCGCCACTATCTCCAGCAGATTTTAGCCTTTGCGCCCTTTACAGCGGGTGAACCCTGGACCCGCTGCCTGGCGCTGCTCAGCTATCAGGCGGCAACCGTTGAGGTGCTGAGTGCCGGCACCCAGACCAGCGTGCAGGACTATCCCGGACGTCTGGGATACTGGGCGGTGGGTGTGCCGCCATCAGGGCCGATGGACGATCGCGCCCTGCGTCTCGGTAACCGTCTGCTGGGCAATGACGAGGGTGACGCAGCGCTGGAAATCACGCTAAACGGACCCACGCTGAAATTTAACACAGAGATTCAGGCGGTGGTTTGTGGCGCGCCGCTCAGTGTCACGCTCGACGGCGTTGAACAGGCGATGGACGCTGTGTTTACCCTCCCTGCGGGCTCCACGCTGAAGCTGGGCGCGATGCGTGGCTCGGGCGTCAGAAGCTATCTCTGCCTGAGCGGGGGTATTCAGGTGCCGGACTATCTAGGCAGCAAAAGCACTTTTACGCTCGGTCAGTTTGGTGGCCACGCCGGGCGAGCCCTGCGAAGCGGTGATGTGCTGCATCTCGCGCCGCGGACTGCGAACACAGCCGGAACAGAACTTCCCGCTGCGCTGCGCACCGGTCTCGCGCCGGTTCGCACGCTGCGCGTGATTTACGGTCCCCACGGCGCGCCGGAGTTCTTCGCGCCTGACTATATGACGACGTTCTTTGCCACAGAATGGGAAGTGCACTTTAACTCCAGCCGCACAGGCGTGCGCCTGATTGGGCCAAAGCCGATCTGGACCCGCGACAGCGGCGGCGAAGCGGGACTGCACCCCTCGAATATTCATGACAACCCTTACGCCATCGGTGCGGTCGATTTTACCGGCGATATGCCGGTGATCCTGGGACCCGATGGTCCGAGTCTCGGCGGATTTGTCTGCCCGGTGACGGTCATCGAAGCGGATCTCTGGCAGCTGGGCCAGCTCAAAGCCGGTGACAAAGTACAGTTTGTGGCGGTGGATATTCCGACGGCCCGGCGGCTGGCTGAAGGCCGACGCACCGAACTGACCACACTCCAGCCACAGGACATTTACTGGCAGCCTGCGCCGCTGACTTCACCCATCGTGATGACCTGCGGTGAAGCGGATAAACGTCTGGTCGCACGGCTTTCAGGCGATACGCATCTGCTGCTGGAGGCAGGCGAGCCGGAGCTGGATCTGATACTGCGTTTTCGGATTCACGCCCTGATGCAGGCGCTGGAAGCGCAATCACGCAACGGCATTATTGATATCACGCCGGGCATACGCTCGCTGCAAATTCATTTCCAGCCGGAGACACTGAAGCCAGACGTGCTGCTGGCGTGGGTGCGCGCTGAATGGGAGACGGTCTGCATGAGTGATGACCTTCAGGTACCCACACGCGTGGTGCATCTGCCGCTCTCCTGGGACGATCCTGCCTGTCAGCAGGCGATCGAAAAGTATATGACCACCGTGCGCCCGGACGCGCCCTGGTGCCCGAGCAATCTTGAGTTTATCCGTCGGATAAACGATCTGCCTGATGAGCAGGCCGTCTGGAACACGGTGTTTAAGGCCAGTTATCTGGTCATGGGACTGGGCGATGTCTATCTTGGCGCGCCGGTTGCCACGCCGCTGGATCCGCGTCATCGGCTGGTGACGACGAAATATAATCCGGCCCGCACCTGGACGGCGGAAAACTCGGTTGGCATAGGCGGCGCTTATCTGTGTGTTTATGGTATGGAGGGGCCAGGCGGCTATCAGTTTGTGGGCCGCACGCTGCAGATGTGGAACCGATATCGCGAAGTGGCCGATTTCGGCGGAAAGCCCTGGCTGCTGCGCTTTTTTGATCAGATCCGTTTTTATCCGGTCTCTGCTGAGGAACTGCTGCAGATTCGTCGCGATTTTCCACTCGGTCGTTATCCGCTACGCATTGAGCACAGTACGCTGCGGCTGGCGGCATATCAGGATTTCCTCATCCGTGAAGCGGAGAGTATCGGCGAGTTTCGGGATCATCAGCAAACCGCGTTTAATGCAGAACGTGACCGCTGGATAGCCAGTGGTCAGGCCCATTTCGACAGTCAGGAAAACGTAGCGGATGAAGGCGGCGACGCACCGCTGCAACCGGGCGAGCAGGGGGTTGAAAGTCCGGTATCCGGCAATCTCTGGCAGGTGCAGGCGACCGCAGGCAGTCGGGTGCGGGAAGGGGATATCCTTGTGGTGCTGGAGTCGATGAAGATGGAGATCCCACTTCTGGCCCCGTGCAATGGCATAATTCAGCAGGTCAGCGTCCAGCCAGGCAGCGCAGTACGTGCAGGGCAACGCGTGGCGGTAATCGTTGAAGATAATGCGTAACGACGATCACAACCGACCAGCCGGATAAGATCATGCTGAATGCCGCTGCGCCCGTCAGCGGCAACATGCTGGCGGGCGCAGGCAACATGCATCACAGCAGCCGGATATCAGCACCGCGCGCCCAGTTCTTTTAGCCAGCCGATCATCGCTTCACTGCCAGGCTGACTCAGCGTGCGTTGCGGCCACGCCAGGAAATAGGGTTTGCTCAGAGGCAGGCAAAGATCATCCACCACCACCAGATCGCCACGCGCCAGCTCTGGCGCGATAAGGCGTCGCTGTCCCAGCAGCAGTCCCATTCCCGCAACAGCCGCATCGATCGCCAGTGAGGTCAGGTTAAAGCTGAATGCAGGTTGAGGCAGCGGTTCATCCATGCCTTTTGCCTGAAACCAGCTTTGCCAGTCCGGCAGGAATCGTCCTTCATTACCCCAGTCGAGGTGGATCAGCGGGGCCTGACTTAAGATCGATTCCGGCATGACGCGTTGTAATAGCGCCGGACTGGCCACCGGCAGCACGTCATCCTGAAATAATCTGATCTTATCCAGCTGCGGGTAACGATCTTCACCAAAGCAGATCACAAAATCGGCGGGCATCGCCGTGAAATCGACCGGTGAATGGGTGCCGTTTAACGAGATAGCGATATCCGGACAACGGTCTCGCCAGCTCGCCAGTTCTGGCAGCAGCCATTTCGACGCCAGCGCCGGTAGTGCGTAAATCGTAAGTTTTGGGGCGCTGGCCGCATGGCGGATATTTTGCTGGCCGAGGTGCAAAATATCAAAAGCTTCGGTGACGTAGCGCAGATACTCTTTGCCGGTTTCGGTCAACATCACGCCGCTTTGCGTGCGCAGAAACAGCGCGCTGCCGAGTTGTTCCTCCAGCTGGCGGATCTGCTGGCTGACCGCCGCCGGGGTTAAGGCCAGCTGGGCGGCGGCTTTTGCCAGGCTGCCCAGTTCGGCAGCCACTTTAAAGGACTGTATGACGCTGATTTTGGGCAACCTTGGCAATTGAGCGGGCATTAATTCTTCCTTATCAGGGCAGTAAGTTTTTATCGTTACGCAGCGTGGCAGGCGACAGGTAGAGTAACATCACACCTGCCCATCATGAGAAATGTTGCTATGTCTGGATCCCTCGTTCGTCTCGATCTTCATCCGCTGGCCGATCATGACTGGCGTCAGCGCTGTCGTGAGCAGTTAAACCACTCCGGTGCGCTGGTACTGCGTCAGTTTTTACAACCTCACGCTCTGGAGGCGGTTATTGAAGAGGGCAATGCCCGGCGTCATCTGGCCTATCACACCCGCAGCAAACACAATGTCTACCTGATGAAGCCGGATGAGGCGTTCAGCGCGGATCACCCGCGTAACCGGGATGTGCTCAGCACCAAAGGATGCATTACAGATGATGTTATTGGTGCCGACTCACCGCTGCGCCAGCTTTATAACGATGACCTGTTTAAACATTTCCTTTGCGATGTGCTGGGAGAGGAAGCGCTCTATCCTTATGCCGATCCGCTTTCGTCGATTAACCTGCACTATGCGCCTCACGGCCAGGAGTTGGGCTGGCACTTCGACAACTCCTCATTTGCTATCACCTTACTGGTCCAGAAACCGCTGGTGGGCGGCGTGTTTGAGTATGTGAAGGATTTGCGGGATGCCGATGCCGGTGAGATGAACTTCGACGGCGTTGACGCGGTACTGGACGCGCGCCAGCCGGTTAACGCGCTGGAGATCGATGCCGGCGATCTGGTGCTGTTTCGTGGCCGTAACTCCCTGCATCGCGTGACACCCACCGAAGGCGAGGTCACGCGGATGCTAGCGGTGCTGGCTTACAACACGCAGCCTGACATCGCGCTGTCAGAAACAGCCCGAATGACCTTTTACGGCAGACTATAAAATCAGGGCGTGTCTGTGAGGGCACGCCAGCCGCGCTGAAAGATTTGCTGCATGCGGAAAGCCACTAACGCACGCCAGTCCGCATCTTCGGGCCAGAATCCCTCGACCAGTTGCTGTTTCAATGCCCGACCAGCCGTACTATTCAGTGTGCAGGTCTTCACACCAGAGGCCGGGTTTTGAAGACATTATCGGATTAGAGTTACCGATCAGACACGCCTGGATTAAGGCAGATAATGGCTTTCTGACCCGACAAAATATAATGCGCACAATCTATCTTATGTTAAATGTAATATCTGACTAGCCGCTAACCTTCGTTATCCTGTCCCCTCTGGTTCTGATGTCTGCTGTGAACCAGAGATCAAAGACCTCTCACCAGTAAGGCTGTACTGACACTCTTCAAACTCAAGCTACCCTGACACTGCTCTGAGACCATGCCCCGCAAGAGCAATGTCTGGGTTTAAAGCAAATAAAAGTCATACGACTTTGTAAATGTCCAGTTTTACCCCTGTCTGCGTTCTTTCTGCTGCACAGACGAAAATGGAGGTCGTTAACCAATTAAGTTCCGGGGAGTCGACTTCAAATACTGGCACTGTCCTGAAATAGATTTGTGAGGGTAATAGTTCATCGAAGAAGCGCATGTCATTACCAAAGAGCTGAGCTCTATATTCTTCGGGGATAATGCGAATACCGTTGTTTTCAACGTAGACAGTGCCTTGCTCGACCTGTAAAGCGTAACGAGCAGAAAGCCGACAAACGCCTGCTGAATCTACAAACTGGCTGTCAACACCACCTGGCATGACGTGCCCCTTCAGTTCGCCATAAACAGATCCTGACAGAATAGGAATAAGCTGTCTTTTACCCTGTGAATTGCGGTTAGAAACAACAACGGGCTTATCAACTTTTATCTCAATGGTAAAGCTGTGTTTAAGAGCGGGCAACATACAACCTCCTGTTATCAATCCCGCCAGTTTAAGAACTCATCACGGATAGGATAGTACTAATCATGCGGCGTCCGATTTCTGGCTTTCTTTGAGGATAAAAAATCCCGACACCAGAGTGCCGGGATTTTTTTATGGCCAGTTACTCCTTCGCTATCGGCGTCTCGCTAACGTCAATCTTCGTGTCGCCCTGAATGCCCTTAATGCGTTTCTCAACGTCATTCACCTGCTCGCTGCTGTGCAGCAAGGTGTACGTCAGATCAAATGCCGTGCTCGCGCCCGGTTGCAGTTGCTTCACGCGCTTTTGCTCACGTTCAATGGTGACCGGATAGGCGTAACTGGTGCCTGGCTCGATGCCGGTTACGTAACCCTGTTTCAGGGTGTCGGTGTTTTTCCATAAGGTCAGCATCGGGAGCTGACGGGTATCAAACTGAATCGATGCGCCGCTGTTTCCGACCTTGTTAATCACTGCAGCGACGGTCTGATGATTGCTGTCGGAAAGTGGTTTGATGTTGAAAACCATCTCATCGAAGTCTTTGGTCGGACCTTTGTAGGTCTGCCACTCCTTTAACCCGGCTTTTGCATAATCATTGAACGGGCTGATGCCGGACATCGGGGCAAGGAAACGTGCGCCCTCTTCCAGGATTGGCTGGCCGAAGTTGCTGTGATAGATAATCTGATAATCGTGCGGATAGTCAGCATGATTGGTTAACACATCATGCAGGCTGAAACTATTACTGCCTGGCACATAGCGCAGCTCAGTCATGGTCTGCAAATCCGTCTTCTTAAAGGTGCTCTCTTTAACCAGACCGCGAATACGGATCTCATGCGGTGCCGCATCAGCCACTTCAACTTCGAGCTGCGAAACCGGCGTGTTACCCGCTTTACCGTGTAGCGTGTAAATGCGGCCCTGATCGGTCACCGGATGTCCGGTCCACTCATAGCCACAGCGCACCATCATCTCATTGAAACCGTCCAGCCAGCCCAGACCGTTGCGGCTTTCCAGATTGATATAAGCGGGATTAACCACCTCTTTCACCGGAGAATCCCAGCCCATACGCGTGCCAAAGCCCTCAACGCGCAGTAAGTTCATGCCGCGTGTCGGACTGAGTGTGATGGTGAGACCATCCTGACTGCGGATGGTGACAATTTTACTGCCTTCCTGCTTGCCGCCATGAAGCACTTTTTGCTCGATGCTGAACGGCTTACCCTGCAACTTCAGCTCACTGCTGGAAATCTGCCAGTTTCCCTGCTCAGTGCCCTGTTCTGCACTTGTCAGCACCCAGGTTTTCGCCGCTGCTGAACCTGAAACCAGAACCGCCAGTACTGTTAATGCCAGTTTAATCTTCATCATCCGCCTCATTTGCTGAATCGTTTTTTCATTCCATAAATGGAATCTACTGTCTGAAGCCGATCAGAAACGTGACGATGCTCACCTGCCAGAAAACCGGCGCTTTTCAGCAACATTATTGCGGGTCAAATCACATAAATTTTGCTTACAAAGGAATAAGCACGACGCAATCTGTGAGTCACTGAGGGACGAGGTGAACTCGATTCAGCATCCCGATGCAATGAAAATCAGAAACCGGGATTAATGTCCTCCTAAATAAATCGTTAAAAAATTTCAAAACCGCGCAACTTTTTCCCGTTTTAAACGAACCTTAGAAAAGAGACGTCAGACAACCCCGTCTGCTCGTTAATGGAGAGAGTCACGCCAATGAAAAACACCCTGAAAACCCTGGCCGTCGCTACGCTGCTGGCACTGAGTGTTCCGGCAACATCCGCATTTGCGGCGTTACAGGTCGGTGAAAAAGCACCGGATTTTAAACTCGACGCTGCGCTGGCGGGTAAATCGACCACCTTCTCATTACAGCAGGCGCTGAAGAAAGGCCCGGTTGTGCTTTACTTCTTCCCGGCAGCGTTCAGCGCGGGTTGTACGCTTGAAGCGCATGACTTTGCTGAAGCGACCGATGAATTCAAAAAACAGGGTGCGACCGTCATTGGTGTCACCGCCGGAAATACCGATCAGATTGCTAAATTCTCGCAGCTTGAGTGTCGAGACAAATTTACCGTAGCCGCCGATCCGGGTGCCAAAGTTGCCGAAGAATATAAGAGCACCATGGAGATGAAGGGCCAGAAAGTCTCAGACCGCACCTCGTATGTGATTGCGCCGGACGGCAAAATCCTGCTGAGCTTCACTGATAAAAATCCTGATACGCATATCCAGAAAGCGATGGATGCCGTTAAAAAATATCGTCAGGCCAATCCGGCATAACTTCATCATCTGAGCAGGTACACCATGCTGACTGCGATTGCAGCCGCCTTCCTGGGCGGCATTATTCTGAACCTCATGCCCTGCGTGTTTCCGGTGATCTCACTGAAAGCACTGAGCCTGATCCGCCACCACGAATCCCCCTCCCACGCACGTGCTGAAGGCCTGGCCTTTTTGCTCGGCGTCGTGGTGACGATGGTTGCCCTGACCGCCGTATTGCTGCTGGCCAGGGCGGGCGGAGCGTCGGTAGGCTGGGGATTTCAGCTGCAATCGCCGCTGGTCATCGCTGCACTGATTCTGGTGATGCTGGGTTCAGCACTGAATTTGCTCGGTCTGTTTGAAGTCGGACTGTCAATACAGCGGGTTGGCGAAGTGGGAGGCGATCGCGGTGGTCTGGTTGGTTCAGCCCTGACCGGCGCACTGGCTATCATTGTCGCCACCCCCTGCAGTGCGCCGTTTATGGCCAGCGCGGTAGGCTATGCGCTGACCCAGCCTCCACTGGTCAGCCTGGTGATCTTTATATCGCTGGCGCTGGGCTTTGCTGCGCCCTTTACCCTGATCTCATTCTTCCCGGTTCTGGCGAGAATATTGCCAAAACCGGGTGCCTGGATGATCACCTTAAAACAGGGTCTGGCGTTTCCAATGCTGGGTGCGGTGGGCTGGCTGATCTGGGTACTTGAACGTCAGGCGGGATCGGCGGCGCTGGCCGCGATTCTGGCCTGCTGTTTACTGTTGAGTTTTGCTGCCTGGCTGTATGGCATGGCGCAGAAACGCCGTATGATGGGGCAGCGTCATGTGGTGATGCATGTTGCAACCGCGTTCTTTCTGGCGCTGGTTGTAGTGCCGTTATTGAATCTGAATAGCGTAGCCAGGGCACCGGCTGAGACGGAAAGCGCCTCACAGCCTGCCGCCACGGTGGCCTGGTCGCCCCAGAACGTTGATGCCATCAAAGGCCAGGGCAAACCCATCCTGGTGAACTTTACTGCGTCATGGTGTATTACCTGCCAGGTTAACGATCGCACGTCGCTGTCGAC
Organism: Pantoea sp. F_5; assembly: GCF_008631595.1. Classification (NCBI taxonomy): domain Bacteria; kingdom Pseudomonadati; phylum Pseudomonadota; class Gammaproteobacteria; order Enterobacterales; family Erwiniaceae; genus Pantoea; species Pantoea sp. F_5. The sequence continues at coordinate 40,736 of NZ_VWUO01000010.1, read as the reverse complement.
ACAGGCAGTAAAAGCGGCAATGGCGCGTACCAGCACCATTTACATGGTCGCGGATTCGACTAAATACAATCCCGATGTTGAACAGGCGCTGAGCGATTTCGGACGCGGTGGATTACCCCTCTACGTGGTCTATCCGGCTGACGGCGGCAAACCGGTGGTACTCCCACAGGTGCTGACGCCGGGCATCGTGATTTCAGCGCTGGATCAGGCAACGGAAAAAGGAAAGAAAACCTGAGACGATTGATGAAACAATTTTCTGCTCCGGTATCAGCACACAAAGACAGTGTGCTGATCTGCTGATGACTGATGTCAGACACTGATCAACGCGCACAGCACTGGCCAGCCTTAATGGCCCGGGCACAGGCGGGCGACAAAGCAGCCTACAACCAGGTACTCAAAGCGATGGTTCCGGCCATCCGGGCACTGGTGTGCAGAAAAATCAGTGATGAGGTGCTGGTTGAGGATGTGATTCAGGAGACGTTGCTGGCAATCCATCGGGTGAGGCATACCTACGATCCGCAGCGCCCGATATTGCCGTGGGTAGCCGCTATCGCCTCTGCCCGAACGCTTGATGCGCTGCGCCAGCATGGTCGTCGTCAGGAAGTCCAGGATGATGAGGCGCTGCAGCAACGGTCCGTTGAAAGTGCAGAAGCCACAGCCGATCCCGCTATCCTCTCAGGCTATCTCGATACCCTTCCGCTACGTCAGCGAGAGATCGTCGAATCCGTGCATCTGCGTGAGCAGAGCCTGGCGCAGGCAGCCGCTGAAACCAATCAGTCTCTCTCTGCCGTTAAATCCCTGTTGCATCGCGCAATGGTCAACCTTCGAAAATATGGACGGGGTCATCATGAGAAATCATGACCAGTTAATCGATCAGCTCAGCGACTCTGCCCAGCCGGTGCAGCGCGTCTGGCCTACTGGCTGGCGCGTTGCGGGCTGGATCGCGCTCGCCCTGCCTTGTGGCGCACTGACCAGCTGGGCGTTTCACAGCAGGTTTACTGACTGGAGTCAGCCTGGCGCATGGCTGGCGCTAGTTGCCGTACTGCTCTCTCTTGTCATCGCGAGCAGCACGCTGGCGGCAGCCTTTACGTTAAGTATTGCAGGCAGAAAACCAATCAGCCTGCGCTGGCCGCTGCTGCTGGCGGTAATGTGGCTGGGGCTGAACCTGATCAACATGTCATCTGAAACCGCGCCTGCGGGCGCGAGCCGCTTTGGTGAAGGGATACATTGCTATCTGTTTATGCTGTCGGCCAGCGTGCCGATGATGCTGATGTCCGTGATCGCCCTGAAACGCACCCGTTCACTCTATCCCGCGCGCAGTCTGGCGCTGAGCGGCTGTGGCAGTGCGTTTACCTCATCGATGTTGCTGTCGCTGTGCCATGACACCCATCTGCATATGCTCGATTTTTCCATGCATCTGGCGGCGGGCATCACCATTGTGGTGCTGACGGTGGTGGCCGGACGCCGCTGGGTCCGATTAGGACATTAAAGATAAAAAGCTCGCTCTTACCCCTTCCGCTGCTCTGGTCAGCGGATAGCGCGCAGTAGCGAGCCTGCTTCAGATCAAAGATATTTTGCAAACCACGCCGTCTGCACCTTGATGACTGACGCGAAGTGCTGACCGCTGTAGATATCGTAATGACGGGCCTCATCGGCCACAAAGAGCTGTTTGTCCTTCGCAGCGACAGCCTCAAACAGTGCGCGCCCCTGCTCGGGCGGGTTCACGCTATCCTGACCCGCAACCACGACCAGTGTCGGGCAACTGACCTTTGCAGCATTCACGGCGGGCTTGTAGAGCAGGGTTTCTCTGACGGTTAAAAACGGAATTTTGATGTCCATTTTCGGGTGTTGATGCCGGTTTTCCTCGAAGAACGCTTTCGATTCGTCATCATTCAGCACGCGCGTGATAGCAACAAACATCTCCTTGCCACTCTCCTGCCGCTTTTGATCCATTTTCTCCAGCGTGGCAATAAAGCCTGCTTTTTCTGTCGCGTCCATTTTCCCGGTAACGATTGCTTCGCCATCCGCAAAAGCCAGCTGACTGACAACACATTTCACATCCGGGTTGTTGGCTGCCGCACCAAAGACGTGACAACCACCAAAAGAAGTCCCCCATAAGCCGATCCTGTCCGGGTCCAGCGCCGGTTGCTGTTTAGCCCACGCGATGACTGTGAGAATGTCATCAATCTGCATTGACGGCACCAGACGGCCTCGCTCGCCTTCACTGTCACCGAAACCACGATAGTCAAACGTTACGGTGGTGAAACCTGCCTGCGTAAACGCCTCTGCGAAAGAAGGCAACAAAATCTCACGAATTCCGCAAAAGCCGTGACAAAGAATAATCACAGGAGATTTAGTGGCCGTTACGGGCTGACGCAGCGTCAGCACCATGCCTTCGGGCAGGTGGTGGGTTGATGACTCCATCATTTTTAATGCTCCTTGTTAAGCGGTTAAGGGTATGAAAAGTCAGCCCGCACCCTTTCATAAAAGCACCATTTTTACTCCGATCCAGATCAGATAGATGATACTTACCGCCTCAATTGTCGACGCCGCCTTGCTGGATGCTGCCAAACCTCCGACTTTGGCGTAGGCTGAAAGCTGGCGGATTAAACGACACAGGCGATCACGATGCAGAATGAAATAACAGCACAATGCCACTGTGGCGCGGTGGCATACCGGGTAACGCTGAAGGATGGATTTAACACGGTGCGCCGCTGCAACTGCTCGTTTAGTCGGATGCGCGGCGCGGTAGTGGTATTCGCAACAAAAGTTGAGTTGACCCAGGGTAAAGCGCAGCTCACGGAATATCGCTTCAACAGCAAAGAGGTAGGGCACTATTTCTGCTCTATTTGTGGTATCTACACCTTTCACCAGAGCCGCTCGCAACCCGATCAGTTTGGGGTTAACGTTGCCTGTCTTGAGGGAATTTCACCCTTCGATTTTACCGACGTGCCGGTTTCCGATGGCATCAATCACCCTAAAGATGGCGGCGCAGGCGGTGTAGCCGGTCATCTGATCTACACCCCCTCGCAGTCCTGAACTATTCCCGGCTGGCTTTGCCACTGAAACGGGTAATCGGTTTCTGCTCTTCGCGGTCAATCTGTTGTGAGAAGACTTCAAGCGCGGCGAAGATCGGGCGCAGTCCACGCCACAGATCTTCATCATTGAGCAACCGGATAATGCCGCGAATGCCTGGCGCGGCTTTCTCCTGACGTGCCTCATCGCGCGCCGGTTTAACCGCCATTGCGGCATCACGAACCGCCAGCAGCAGATGATTAAAACGCTCTGGCGGCACGCTGCCCAGCGTCATCATCAGCAGCGAAAGGTTTTGCAACGCGTTCTGGGTGCCGGGCTGATTAAGGCCCGAGACCAGAATTTTCCCCACCTCACTGTTTGACTTAACCAGATCGTTCGCCAGCCGCAGAAAGCCATGCTGGTGAAGATTTTCAAGCAGATCATCCATCTCCTCGCGGGCGGTCGGCTCGGTGCGTGTTGGCGTGACCTGATATTTCATCCGTTCTGCCATTAAAATTTCTCCGGTTTGTCTACGTGTTCAGGCGGTTCACGGTAGCCTGCCTGCTGCCATTTTTGTTCAATCGGCAGATGGTCCAGCGGGGTCCGACTACCGTAGCGGAAGTTATGCAGCGGCAACGGATTGGGCTGCGTCCGCCGTTCGATCCGCTTCATGTTCACGGCAAGCTCTTTATAAGCCGGTGTGTTGACATCGGGGTCGTGATGTTCGCCGGTCAGTGCGTTGACGCCATCCTTACCATGATGAATTGGCATAAACAGCACGTTACCCGCCACGCGCTCGGTGATGACAACCGGGACATCCATCGAGCCGCGCCTTGAGGTAATGCGCACCCACTCTCCCTCAGTCAGTGCGCGCGAGGCAGCCAGTTCAGGTGAGATCTCAACAAAGGCATTAGGTGACAGTGACATCATGCGGCCACCCTGCCCGGTCTGGTTCATCGACTGGAAATGCTCCAGCATCCTGCCGTTATTCAGCAGCAGATTGTACTCTGCATCCTCCTGCTCGGCGGGCGGCTGCCAGCTCAGCGGATAAAGGCGCGCTTTACCATCCGGGAAATTAAACCGTTCCGTGTAGAGACGCGGCGTGCTTTCACCTGCGGCGCTGACCGGCCAGAGTTGCGACTGCCAGCCGACCAGTTGCTCATAGCTTACGCCTGCGAAAATCTCCGCAATACTCGCCGCTTCCGCCATAATCGCGCCCGGGTTCGGGTAGTGCCATGGGTGACCGAGACGGGCGGCGAGTTCGGTGAAAATCTGCCAGTCGGGACGACAGTCGCCCAATGGCTTCATGGCGGGGGAAAAGTGCTGAATGCGCCGCTCGGTGTTCACAAACGATCCTTCTTTCTCCACGCTGGGCGCACCGGGTAACACCACATCGGCAAACTCAGCCGTGCGCGACATGAAAATGTCCTGAACCACCATAAATTCCAGTTTGCTGAAGGCAGCATGCACGTTATCTGAGTCAGCATCGGCAAACGCAGTCTCTTCGCCGGTGATGTACATCGCGCGGATTTTGCCTTCACCCGCCTCCTGTACCATTCTGAAGTTATCCGCGCCGGGCTGGTCAGAGAGTGCCTCAGGCGCGACGCCCCAGGCGCGCGCCCATTTCTCCCGCACCGCAGCGTCTGTGACTTTTTCATAGCCGGGATAGAGGTTGCTCAGGCAGCCGAAGTCGCTGGCACCCTGCACGTTATTGTGCCCGCGCATCGGATAGCCGCCAGTCCCAGGCCGGCCATAGTTGCCCGTGACCAGCAGCAGGTTCGACAGCGCCGTGCTGGTGTCGGCCCCGTGGCTATGCTGGGTAATCCCCATCGCCCACAAGATACAGGCGCTGCCCGCCTGGCCGATCATCTCCGCCGCCTCTGTGAGTTCAGCTTCGCTCAGGCCACAGATCTCGCTGGCATAGTCGAGTGTAAAAGCACCGAGCGAGGCGCGGTACTCTTCAACCTGATTAACCCGCTGTGACAGAAACGCGTCATCGGCATAACCGTGATCGAACATATATTTCGCCATCGCCGAGGCCCAGACAATATCGGTGCCAGGCCGGATGCGCAGATAGCAGTCAGCCCGCTCCGCCATTTCGTGACGGCGCGGATCGACAACCAGCAGTTTCTGACCGCGATGTTTATGACTCTGTTTGATGTGTGAAGCGATAACCGGATGGTTCTCGGAGAGGTTGCTGCCGACGAGCACAATCAAATCGGTCTGCTGCAGATCATCAATCGTTCCGGCGTCGCCGCCGTAACCCACGGTGCGGAACAGCCCTTCTGTGGCCGGGTTCTGACAATAGCGTGAAGAGTTATCGACATTGTTTGTGCCGAAGATTAAGCGGGCGATTTTCTGGGTCAGATAGGCTTCTTCATTACTCGCCTTGCTGGAGCCGATAAAACCTATTGCGTCACCGCCATAGTTCTGGGCAACGCCACGTAATCCATCAGCAACCCGCTGTAATGCCTCATCCCAGCTGGCAGGCCGGAAGCGGCCATTCTCGCGAATCAGCGGCGTTGTCAGGCGTTCCGGGCTGTTGACGAAATCCCAGCCAAATTTGCCTTTAACACAGGTGGAGATGCCATTGGCTGGCGCGTCGGCAACCGGCTGTACTTTCAGGATATGACGATCGCGGGTCCAGATCTCAAAGCTGCAGCCCACACCACAGTAGGTGCAGACTGTTTTGGTGCGTTTGATCTCAGACTGGCGCAGCGCCACGTCAATTTTTGACACGCCGGTAATCGGCTCCATGCCGATACTGTTTTCCAGCGTTTTCACAAAGTCGATAAGCGGGCGCTTCAGCCCTTCATCCATGGCGGTAAACGGGCCAGCATCGGGCTGCATGGTTTTTTCCAGCAGTGCATTGCACGGGCAGACCGTAACGCAGTGTCCACAGCTGACGCAGCTGGAACCGGCGATTTCTGTGCCGCCATCCCACAACACGCGTGGGTGCGCCTGGGTGTAGTCAATGGAGAGCGTCTCGTTGACCTCGACATTCTGGCACGCCTCGACACAGCGACCGCACAAGATGCACTGGTCAGGGTCGTAGGTGTAAAACGGATTGGAGTGATCTTTCGCGTAAGGCTTGGGCTGATGAGGATAGTACTGAATCGGAATGTGCATATCCGCCACGGCGTTATGAAGCGTACAGTCACCGGTGTTATGTTCGCAGACGGTGCAATAAAGCTCATGACGATTAAGCAGCCTATCCATGCCCTCCTGCTGCGCGGCTTTCAGCACACTGCCCTCACTCCGAACCGACAGACCCTCTTCAGTACGAAGCGTACAACCGCGAACCCGCTCGCCATTCGCATCTACCCAGCAGACATCACAGCTTTGCAGCGGCGTTAACGCCGGGTGATAACAGACATGAGGCAGTTTTTTCCCGTGAGTATCCAGAAAATCGATAAGCGGTTGATCAGCTAATCCTTCTAACCGTTCACCATTGAAAAGAATGGTGCAGTAATTTTCACTCATATGAGCCTCATGACGACATGGCGAATAGCGCTGGCTGGAAAAATATTCCCGAAATTAAAGGGTTGCTTCACAAGCTTAGTGAGGATTATCAGCCGCGCCATGAATACCGCTACGCTTATTGAGGTTACTCGCTGACAGGTAAGGCTTTTTTAAAATGTAATGACTTCTTACCGGATGAAATCGGGGGTTTTTATGACAAAAACTTTCATGGTAATGACATAGAGAACCTGAATGCTGCCTGGCAATGATCACTCTGTTGCCTGACCTTTGATAACTAATCTTATTATTTGTATGTTGTAACTACAGAGTGTTTTTTTGATGTGTATCGTATGAATCGTCGCGCTATTCAGTCAGAAGTAAGTTAACCACTCATTGTCGGTTACCGTGTCGCTTATTCCAGAGATGAATGACGCGCTGGCACGAACTTATTACAGCATTAAAAATGCCTGGAATATTTAATCCAGTGAGTAATTTTATGGACTATTTCAGCGTATGGCGATCACTATTCAGCTGGCCGCAAGGAAACGCTCTGTTGAATGCAGAAATATGGCGCTCAGATTACAGACCAATACCCATCAGATCGGAATGACGACGCTCAGCCCACAGAATAACGCTCACGATTTAATCATATCTATCAGTAATTTATCTGATTTTTAACATGCTGTTAATTATAAGATGATAATGATAACTGTTATGGTAACATCCTGTTGACCCTGCCGGATGCTCACTGTTCAGGGCCTCTTTACACATCATGTTTAATTAAATTATCAGTAAATCCCTGGCTGGATTGAGGTCCCTATGAATCCCATCGTATATATTGTTGACGACGACGCTGCTGTGACTTCAGCATTGCGTAATCTGCTCAGCGCCGACGATTACACGGTTATCTCTTTTTCATCGGCTGATGATTTTCTGGCTCATGTAATGCCTCCCCTCCCCTGTTGCCTGATTCTCGATATTAATCTGCCCGGCGCAGATGGATTCGATGTCGCACAGGCGTTGCTTGATCGCGGTTACACGATCCCCACTATCTTTTTAACCGGCTTCGGCACCATTCCGGTCACAGTGCGGGCGATGAAAACCGGCGCTTATGAGTTTCTGACTAAACCGGTAGATCCCGATCGTATGTTGCAGGCGGTAGCGGAAGCGTTGCGCATCGCTGAAGAGAATATGGCCTCCTCTGAGGAGCGGCGGGAAATATTCCAGCGACACCAGACCCTTACGCCGCGTGAAAGCGAGGTGATGCTGCTGGCGATTAGTGGCCTGCTGAATAAGCAGATTGCCGCCGAAATGGGCGTCAGTGAAATTACGGCTAAAGTCCACAAGCGGCGGGTGATGGAGAAGATGAATGCGCGCTCTCTGACCGATCTGGTGCGTGCGGCTGAGCGGCTCAATATAGATCATACCCGCCGTCGCTAAGGCCAGCTTCTAAAGCTGGCCCGCACGCTTATTCCAGTGGCAGCGTAAACCAGAAACGGCTGCCGCCTTCCGGCCGGTTCTCTGCGCCTAACTCTCCGCAGTGCTTTTTGATGATCCCTTTGCTGATGGTTAATCCCATGCCCATGCCGCTTTTTTTGGTGGTGTAGAACGACTCAAAGATTCGTTTACGCACTCCATCAGGCAATCCGCAACCGCTATCCAGCACCTCAAATCGCAGCGTATCATCCGTGGGATTCTCTGAGGTGAGGCGAAGCACGGCAGCACGCGGTAGATCATCGGACATAGCATCGATAGCATTGATGACCAGATTAAGGAGCACCTGCTGAATCTGAACGCGGTCGCAGAAAATATCTGCCCTGGCCGCCTTAAGTTTCAGTTCCAGGGATATGCCCCGCCGTTCCAGCTCGATCCGGGAGAGCGCCAGAATATCACGGGCAATCAGATGCAGATTTTCCTGGGCAAAACGTGGTTCATGATTGCGGGTCAGCGCCTGCAGACCGCGAATAATCTCTCCGGCACGTTTACCCTCTTTGATGATCTCGTTCAGACTGCTGCTGGCATTTTCCAGCATCAAGGGGTCACGCTTTAACCAGCGCAGGCTGGCACCCGCGTTAGCCACGATTGACATCAGCGGCTGATTAATCTCATGGGCGATGGAAGCCGTAAGCTGCCCGACGGTGGTGGCGCGGCTGACCCGAGCCAGGTCTGCCTGCGCCAAACGCGCGCTATCTTCTGCCTGGCGCTGTAAGGTGATATCCGAAATGGTGCCGAAATACTCTTTCACCTCCGGGAAATTGTCCACCGGTTCTCCGATGCCTTTAATATAGCGGCATTCTCCATCCGGCCTGAGCACACGGAACTCAGCCTGCATACTGCGCCCCTGGCTGACGCTAAGCGTGACCAGTTCACTGATGCACGCATGATCATCGGGATGAACGCGGGTGAGAAAGTCAGCCATCGACAGCCCTTTTTGTTCCGCTGGCAGGCCAAGAATGCGGCCATATTCTTCAGAGACCATCATCATGTCCTCTGTCACTTCCCAGCGCCAGGTGCCGGTATGACTGATCTTCTCGCCAAGCATCAGCGAGGTTTTACTGGCTCGCAACTGCTTCTCAACCCGCCGCCGATGCGTGTTCTCCTCCAGCAGCTCTGCGTAGAGCCGTGCGTTTTCCAGCGAAACAGCCGCCTGCGCACTCAGGGTTTTCACGATGTGGGAGTGCTCAGCAGTAAACGCATCGGGCATCAGGCGGTTCTCCAGGTAGAGCACCCCGACCAGGTTGGCCTGTCTGAACATCGGGACACACAACACCGCTGCGCCCGAAGCCACCAGATAGGGATCCTGGCTGAAGGGACTGAACGCCTCCGGTTTGCCGGTGCGTATCTCCTGGCCGGTTCGGATCACCGCTGACAGCACGGATAAAGGCAGGTCGGTCGCGAGAGGTCGCTCTTTGACAATCTGCACCCGCACCCCCTCTGCCCTGCTCTCTGCCCAGGCCTGCGTCTCCGGCAGATTGCCATCCAGAATCCGGATGAGCCGACAGCGCTGAGCACCGGCGCGCTCCAGCAGCATGCGCATCAGGGTATGTATCAACCGATCAAGGTTGATCTCCTCCGTCAGGGCGCGCACGGCAGTCAGCACGCTCTCCATGTCATAGAATGCGGCATCCTGGGTAAACGGAATCGTCGCCAGTGCGCTGTTTTGCAGTGGCGCGGACAGATGCGGATAGCGCTGCTCCAGCTGGCGCACCATCGCCTGCGCACCCCAGTTTTCCCAGCTTGCCATTGCCGCTTTAATCCAGGCATCTGCCGCGGTATCAAGCTGCAAAGCCTTACAGCAGCGGCCTGCCAGCTGATTCGCCAGCGCATGAATGTGCAGATAGCCCGCCTGTCTGGAGAGACGAATAGCCAGTTCATACTGCTGCAAAGCTTCGCCCGTGTTGCCATCAAGACGCGCACACTCGGCCCTGAGCAGAGCATATTTGTCTGCAAACAGACCGGGGTTGAGGTCAGCCCAGTCAGCAAACTTGTCGAGATGGCCGCGCAGGGCGTTGCTGTCAGCCGCTTCAGGCTGGTGACTCAGTGACAATGCGCGGTAAAAATGAAAATCCATCAGATAGATATAAGCGGGCACTGCGCTAATCAGCGGACGAACCTCCTCAAAACAGCGCAACGCCGCCCGGTATTCAGCCGCAAAAAAATAGGCCATTCCCCGATACAGACCGGCCCAGAACCGCACCATCGCTTTAGGGCCAGATATCGGCCCCGGCTCACTGCCCGCAATCAGCGGCAAAGAGGTGATGCGATCCTCTGCCCTGAATCCGTTACTGTTACGCAGTTGCATCACCAGTTGCTTCTGCATAACCAGAACGTTCTCGACATCGGGATAATATGATTTGCGGGTAAACGCGAGTCCACGCTCAATGGAGGTCAGCACCGACTCAAGATGGTCGCCGCGTGTCAGCGTGTTCATGATCTGATGACGCAGCGAGAGGCAGGCAAAAGAGCGGTCGCCATGCATCACAGCCACGCGAAAACTTTCACGGGCACACTCCACGGCGACATCCAGCGGCTGTGTCCAGATCCCGACCTGATCGAGTGGCAGCAGCGTGCGTGCTTTATAGCGGATAAAGTTATGCTTTTCCACCAGCTCACGCGCCACCCGGCCACAGGCATAGCTAAACTGCCAGGCCTGATAGCGGTCGCCAGTCAGCACGCTGAACCAGGCAAGGCCAAACGCAGAAGCCCCTGTCATGCCCTGGTCCAGCGTCATCTCCAGCATCCGGCAGACCAGCATCAGATGCAGCTGCGGGCAATCATAGGCGGAAACAAAAATCGTGCTGGCCATCAGGTTCAGCACCGACTCCGTTTCGGCATTGTTGTTCAGCGGCAGTCGTGAAAAAGCGGCCTGCGGGGAGTCGCCAATCCGCGTTCTGAGCGACAGCCAGGCGGCGTCGATCTCCGCCTCATCCGGATTACGGTTGAAATGCTCACCAAATACCGCCAGCCAGGCGAGTGCGGTTTCCAGCGCCAGATGATTGTCAGACTGGCGCATATGAATTTCAGCTGAGAGACAGGCAGCCCTCGATTTTTCACTGAGCGTTCCCGGCTCACGCAGCAGTCGGGTACAGAGCGATTGTGCGTTGCTGAGATTACCGTGCAGAAACTCGCACTCTGCTTCATCAAGAGCCAGCATAAAGTCATTGCCGGTCACCATCCGCTGGCTAAGCCGCTGGGCGGTGCGCAGATAGCGCAGCGCCGAGAGATAGTCTCCCGCACGCTTTGCTGCCTGTGCAGCGCGCAGACAGAGCGGATAATAATGTTCCCGCTCTGCGACACTCAGCGGCAGTTCAGCAATCATGCCAATGTGATAAACCGCGCGGAACAGTGTTTCACTGTTATCCACCGTCATCACCGCGTCTGACAGCCAGGCCGCCGCCTGCTGGTGAAGATGCTGTTGCTGCCGGCGGTCTGGCAGTAAAAATGCCGCGTTGTGAACCCGATCGTGGGTAAAAGCGTAGTTGCCGCCCGTCAGGGTGATAAATCGACTGCTGACTGCCGGTTCAAGCTGCTGCTGAAGCCGTGTAACAGACGTTCCACTGATATGACTTATCAGCGACAGTTCGCCACTGGCACCCAGGCAGGCCAGATCGCCCAGTAGCTGCCGCGTTATCTCCGGCATCCGTACCAGCTGATTCAGCACCAGCGTTGCCACGTTGTCGGTGTACTGACGCGCAATCAGTGCCTGGCTGTCGTAATGCCATTTCAGCGCGTTCTGACGAAAGTAAATGACCCCATCTTCCACCGCCTGACGAAAGAACTCCTGCACAGAGAGCGGATTACCGCCGGTTTTGTCGAAAATAATCTGGGCCAGTTCGCGATGGCCGCCGGGACGGGTATGCAGCCTCCCCGCCAGCCAGCGACCGACCCTTTTCACGCTGAGCGGCTGTGGCGTCAACGCCACGACCCGCGCCGAAGATTCTCTGATCCGCAGCAGAAAACCGGCAATCATCGGACAGGGCATCGATTCGCCCTCCCGGAAAGCGAGCACCAGCATAAAAGGCAGATGTTCACTACGACTAATCAGCGTTTCCAGCAGTTGCAGCGTGGCATTATCTGCCCAGTGAACATCATCAATCAGCATCACCAGCGGGCGACCCGGCGTGGCAAAAGCCTCAATCAGCGCACACGCCATCTGGTTAAACTGCTCGCGGGCGTCCGGGGCATGGCGCACCACGGGCGGCAGTGCCCGGATATTCAGCAGCTGTTTTAATTCGGGCACCAGTTCAATGGCTAAATCGGTATAACCGCCCAGTAACCGCAGCAGTCGCCCCCGCCATTTGCTGACTTCCGGGGCGGACAAACCCAGCAGATAGAGCGTGACCGTGCGAAACGCGGAAGCGATTGCGGCATAAGGGGCGGCTGGCGAATGCTGATCGGCCTTGCTGGCGGCCAGCAGAATCTGTCGGTGCTGCAGGTTTTTCAGTGCGGAGGCGAGAATGGCAGATTTCCCCGAGCCGGGCGCACCGCTCAGCATCATCAGGCTCTGCGTACCGCTGCGGTTAACGGCCTCCAGTGTGGTCAGTAACAGACGCGCCTGCGGATGCTGCGTGAACAGCGTTTCGGGCCGGAAACTGCTGCTGAACCGCTCCTGCAGACCAGGCGTGAATGGCGCAATGGTGTTTTCCGCTGTGAGGGTTGCCTGACAACGCCGCAGATCGGCCATCAGTCCCTGCACGGTCTGATATCCCTCTGCGGGCGACTTTGCCAGCAGGCGCAGCAGAATCACCGAGAGCATTGGCGGCACATCCTCTCTGACCTCATCGGCGGGCCGGGGTGCGGTCGCAATGTGATGATGAATCCACTCAGCTTCACCCGCGTCGAGTGATCCAAACGGCAGTCTGCCGGTCAGGTACTCGTACAGCACCACACCCAGGCTGTAGAGATCGCTGAGGCTGCTGACCGGATGCGGCGTGCGGCCGGTATGCTCAGGAGACATATAGGCCAGTGTACCGCCTGAGGCGCGCAGACAGGTTTTGTCCGCCGATTGTGCTGCCAGCGAGGCCAGTCCAAACCCACCCAGGCGGAAGCACCCATCGTCAGTGACAAAAAAGTGACCCGGCTTGATATCCCCATGCACGATGCCCTGATGATGCGCCTGACCGAGCGTGTGGCAGAGCTGCAACGCCACCTGCAGGTAGTCGGCGATGTGTTCAGGTGGCGTGGCGAGATTGTGAGCCAGAGTACGAAACGGAAACGAAGGGTAAATCAGGGCGTAACGATTGTGATATCGGGTGGTGCCGGTGGCGGTGATTGCCCAGCGCGGTGAAAGATAGCCTGCCAGGGCACGCTCATTTTTGAGCCGCTGCGTCGCCTGAAAAGTGACATCGTCACTTTGACCGGTGGCGATAATCAGAGATTCACCTGAGTGGCAGCGCGCCAGTATCCAGAGCAGGCAGCCATCCTGCGCCAGCGGCGTCAGCGTATCGAAATGGTCAATCGCGATCCCTGCGTCGTCACTTTCCTGGACATTAACCGAAAGCATGCTCATCAGCGGGCTTCTCCCCTGGATAACTCACAACGGATCAGTGTCAGCAGCGTATCAACATCAATGGGCTTTCGCAAAAACGTGACCGCACCCAGGGCGATGGCATACCACAGTGTTGTTTCTTCCGGATCGGCTGAGATAAAGATGACCGGGGGCAGCGCTGTCTGCTGTTTCAGGAGGACAAAAAGCTCAAAGCCGGACATGCCCTTGAGTCCGACATCAATAATCAGCATGCCCGCCTCGGAAAGGGCATCGTCATCGCTCAGGAGCGCCTCACCGGACTCATATAAACGCGTCGGGTAACCGTCTGAGTGCAACAGATTGCTCAGTCCACTGCGGACCGCGTGTTCATCATCAACAATGATAATACGCTGTGACAGCGCCATGCAGTTATTCTCCGGAACGCCTCACTGTGCGGTACACGAGGGCTTAAGGGGTGTTATCGCCATCGGGTGGCGGTGTCCCACTGATTTTTGGCACACACTCATGGCGAAACCACTTCAGCGTCACCGGCTGACGGCGAAGCAGACGCTTAGTCAGAGGAATGATCTGTTCCCCCACCAGCATGCCGAATAGCCCCAGCAGAGCAATAATCGGCGGTGCCGGAGAGTTAACGTTAATCAGCGCATAGATTACCCCGGCAAGCAGGCCCACCGCGAGAGAAATGATGTACGATTTCAACATGTTCAGCTTGTCCGCAACAGGTTTATTTCAGGCTGAGCGCTGAGCGGCTGAGGGAGGGTCGCATGCGCTGCTGGAATAACCGCCTGCATCAGCGCCCCGCCCAGTAACATTCCCAACAGGCCCACCAGCGCAATCGCGGGCGGAGCGGGTGAACGGACGTTAAGCAGGCCATAAAACAGACCAATCAACACCCCTGCCGACAGGGAAAGAAGTAAAGGATTCATGACCGGGCTCCTGTGATGCCTGTCTGCTGACCGGCAGCGCGTGCCGACCAGCAGAGTGACGCTTAGCGTACCGGCGCGTGAACCGGTGCCAGAGTACGGTGTTCGCTTTTCTGACGTGATGGCGCTTTATGCACCATGGTGTAAGCGTAATCCACACCAATGCCATAGGCTCCTGAATGCTCTTTAGCAATATTCATCACCGCATCGTAAGTATCACGATTGGCCCAGTCACGCTGCCACTCCAGCATCACCTGTTGCCAGGTCACCGGCACGACACCCGCCTGAATCATGCGCTGCATTGCGTAGTCGTGCGCTTCTTTGGTCGTGCCGCCTGACGCATCGGCCACCATATAGATTTCGTAGTCGCCTTCCAGCATCGCGCAGAGCGCAAAGCTGTTGTTACACACTTCCGTCCAGAGGCCGGACACCACCACTTTTTTCCTGCCGTTTGCCGCCAGCGCATCACGCACTTTCTGGTCATCCCAGGAGTTCATTGAGCTGCGCTCCAGAATGTCCTGTCCAGGAAAGACATCCAGCAGTTCCGGATAGGTGTGACCCGAGAAGCTTTCGGTTTCTACCGTGGTGATGATGGTCGGGATGTTGAAGACTTTTGCCGCCTTCGCCAGCGCAACGGTGTTGTTTTTCAGCACCTGGCGGTCAATCGACTGCACGCCAAAGGCCATCTGCGGCTGCTGGTCGATGAAGATAATCTGGCTGTTATGAGGCGTGAGGACTTCAAGCTTAGCGTTGGACATGCGTTCACCCATAGAGGTTAAGTAACGGAATTTCCGCCAACTGGCGCGGAGCAAAAAGACGGGCAGGACAGGTTTATTTTCCTGCTGCTGCCTTGTCTGGTCGCAGTGTAGGGCGACGTGCCACGGCAAACTATTATCTCTGCGTATAACTATACGAAGGTATAGGTATCCCTCTGTATAACTAGACGGCCCCTCAGCCCGCTCACCATAATCCGGCTTATTCGTGCCCTGCTTATTGCGGCACTTCCTGTCCCGCGCTGAGTCGGACAACCCCGTTGAGGAGGATCTATGGTTACGCTGGGTAAAGCTGAACTGATACTGACCCATGGCAAATTTCATACTGTTGACCGCAGCAATCCGGTCGCAGAAGCCGTGGCAATTCGTGATGGCAAATTTGTTGCGGTAGGTACGCTGGCAGAGGCGATGGAGTATCACTGTGACGGCACCAAAGTGATCGATCTCAAAGGCCACACCGCTGTGCCAGGCCTGAACGATTCACACCTCCATCTGATCCGCGGCGGGCTGAACTATAACCTTGAGCTGCGCTGGGAAGGTGTACCGTCTGTGGCCGATGCGCTGCGGATGCTGAAAGCACAGGCGCTGCGTACCCCGTCACCGCAGTGGGTACGTGTCGTCGGCGGCTGGACCGAGTTCCAGTTTGCCGAGCGCCGGATGCCGACGCTGGATGAGATCAACGAAGCGGCCCCTGACACACCGGTTTTCCTGCTGCACCTTTATGACCGCGCCCTGCTCAACCGCGCCGCACTGAAAGTGGTTGGCTACACCAGAGAGACGCCGAACCCGCCGGGTGGTGAAATCCAGCGCGACAGTAACGGTAATCCCACCGGTCTGTTGATCGCCCGTCCCAATGCGATGATCCTCTACGCCACCCTGGCGAAAGGCCCGAAGCTGCCGCTGGAACAGCAGATCAACTCCACTCGTCAGTTTATGCGCGAGCTGAACCGTCTGGGCCTGACCAGCGCGATTGATGCCGGCGGCGGCTTCCAGAACTATCCCGAAGATTACGAAGTGATCGCTGAGCTGCATCAGAAAAAGCAGATGACGCTGCGTATCGCCTATAACCTCTTCACGCAGCGTCCGGGGCATGAACTGGAAGATTTTGAGAAGTGGACGGACATGCTGACGCCGGGTCAGGGCAGCGACTATTTCCGTCACAACGGCGCAGGCGAAATGCTGGTCTTCTCAGCTGCTGACTTCGAAGATTTCCTGGAGCCGCGTCCTGACCTGGCACCCGGTATGGAAGATGAACTGGAGCGCGTGGTGCGTCATCTGGTGGAGCATCGCTGGCCATTCCGTCTGCATGCGACCTATGACGAGTCGATCAGCCGGATGCTGGATGTGTTCGAGAAGGTCAACCGCGATATTCCGTTCAATGGTCTGCACTGGTTCTTTGACCACGCGGAAACGATCACCCAGCGCAATATCGATCGTATTAAAGAGCTGGGCGGTGGTATTGCGGTGCAGCATCGCATGGCGTTCCAGGGTGAATACTTTGCTGAGCGCTACGGCATTGAAGCGACCCGCCACACCCCGCCGGTACAGAAAATGCTGGAGACCGGCGTTCCGGTCGGACTTGGCACCGATGCAACCCGCGTCGCCAGCTACAACCCCTGGACTGCGCTCTACTGGCTGGTTTCCGGCCGCACCGTGGGCGGCATGCAGATGTATGACGTCAGTGCCCGCCTTGACCGTGAAACGGCGCTGATGCTCTGGACCCAGGGCAGCGCCTGGTTCTCCAGTGAACAGGGTAAAAAAGGCCAGATCAAAATCGGGCAACTGGCAGATCTTGCCGTGCTGAGCAAGGACTTCTTCAGCGTGCCGGAAGAAGAAATCAAAGACATTGAGTCAGTGCTGACCGTGGTGGATGGCAATATTGTCTATGCCGCCGGTTCGTTCAGCGCGGATGCACCGCCCGCGATTCCGGTCCTGCCTGAGTGGTCGCCAGTGGTCAACGTGCCGGGTCACTATCGTAGCGCCCCGCCGGTTGCGCAGAATCGTGCAGGCCTGATGCCCGCCGTCCACCACTGCAGCGGTCCGTGCGGGGTTCATCAGCACTCGCATGAGATCGCCCGGCGTTCCAGTGTGCCAGTCGCCGAAGATAACGCCTTCTGGGGCGCGCTCGGCTGCAGCTGCTTTGCGTTTTAATCATGAATAACGCTATGGCTCTGTCGCCCCGTATCAATGCGGGGCTGTTCTTCCTGCGCCTGACCGGCAGCCTGCTGCTGTTGCAGGTGCATGGGCTGCCGAAAATGCTGCATTTCAGCGAAGAACTGACGCGTATCGAAGATCCGTTCGGGCTGGGACCGATGATGAGCCTGCTGCCGGCAATCGCCGCGGAAGTCATCTGCCCGATTTTTATTATCATCGGCTGGGGAACCCGGATTGCCTGTCTGCCAGTCATCGCGGTGCTGCTGGTGGCGATGCTGGTGGTTCACCCTGGCTGGTCTCTGGCTGAAGGCCAGTTCGGCTGGCTGCTGCTGATTATCTTTACCACACTGGCGCTGACCGGGCCTGGTGACTGGCGAATCGGCGCGGCAAAACATCATAAGGTGCGACATGGCGCAGGTTAATGATATCCACCAGCTCGATCAGGAACCGCCTGAGACAACTTCAGGTGAGGTTTCACCGCTACAGCCGCTGCGCCAGCCGGTGTTCCGCATGCTCTGGATCGCCACCGTGGTCTCCAATATCGGATCCTGGATGAACGACGTGGGCGTGAACTGGAGCATGCTGACGCTGAGTGCCGACCCGCTGGCCGTGGCGCTGGTGCAGGCGGCCAGCAGCCTGCCGATGTTTCTGTTCGCGCTGCCCTCAGGCGTG
This sequence comes from Pantoea sp. F_5, assembly GCF_008631595.1. Lineage (NCBI taxonomy): Bacteria > Pseudomonadati > Pseudomonadota > Gammaproteobacteria > Enterobacterales > Erwiniaceae > Pantoea > Pantoea sp. F_5. Next base: position 22,749 of record NZ_VWUO01000010.1, on the reverse strand, counting down.
ATGGCGGATATCGTTGACCGCCGCAAATATCTGCTGTTTTCCCAGCTCTGGACCTTTATCGCCGCGGCCGGGCTGACGGTGCTGGCCTGGACCGGCAATGTGACACCTGAAGTGCTGCTGGGCGCTGCCTTTTTGCTGAGCGCAGGTGCCGCCATGAGTTCGCCGCCCTTTCAGGCGATCGTGCCGGATCTGGTGACTAAACAGGAACTTGGTCCAGCCATTGCTCTTAACTCGCTCGGCATTAATATCAGTCGCGCCATCGGTCCGGCGCTGGGCGGCCTGATCCTTTCATTCACCGGACCCTGGATGGTTTTCCTGCTCAATGCGTTGTCCGTGCTGGGCGTTGCCTGGGTGCTCTGGCGCTGGAAAGCGGAGCCGAGCGTGCAGCGCCTCCCGCCGGAGCACTTCTTCCCGGCGGTGCGTGCCGGTCTGCGCTATGTGCATGCGGCACCGGTGTTGCGTAACGTGCTGGTGAGGACCTTCGCGTTCTTTCTATTTGGCAGCGCAGGCTGGGCGTTGCTGCCACTGGTGGCGCGTCGTGAACTCGGCCTCGGACCTGGCGGCTACGGCATTATGCTGGCCTGCATCGGTGTCGGCGCGATAACCGGTGCCGTCCTGCTGCCGCATCTGCGTCGTCGCATGAGTGCCGATCGTCTGATGGTGCTCGCCAGTCTGATCTTTGCCCTGACTATGCTGGCGCTGGCCTTTGTGCGGCACTTCTGGCTGCTGAATGCGTTTGAGTTCTTCACCGGCTTTGCCTGGATCGCGGTGCTCTCGACGCTGAATCTCGGCGCACAGCGTAGCGCTGCGAAATGGGTAAAAGCGCGTGCGCTGGCGGTTTATCTGACGGTGTTCTTTGGTTCGATGACCGCAGGCAGCGCCCTCTGGGGACAGCTCGCGTCTCACTTCAGCATTCCGTTGTCACTCTGTATCGCTGCACTAGGTATGGTGCTGGCCAGCAGTACCGTCTGGCGCTGGCGGCTCGATCAGGATCCCGATCTCAATCTCGATATGATTGGTGACGGCGTCAATGCGCCTGCGCTGGATATTCGTCACGAACGCGGGCCGGTTATGGTGAATTACGAATACCGGATTACTATTGATGATGCACACGCGTTTACCCTCTGCATGCAGGATATGCGGCGGGTCAGACGCCGGGGTGGCGCCATCAACTGGTCACTGTATGAAGATATTCTTCAGCCCAGCATTTTCGTTGAAACGTTCGTGGTCGGTTCCTGGGTCGAACATCTGCGTCAGAAAGAGCGCTACACCATCAACGACAAAAAAATAGAGCGGCGGGTTTTTGCTTTTCATCAAGGCGAGAACTCACCCGAGGTTCGCTATCTGGTGGCACCAGTATAACTGGCGCACTACCAACATCTTATCTATCACGTCATACAGAGGGCAATACTATGAGCACCTTTAAAACGACCGACGGCACACAGATTTACTTCAAAGACTGGGGAACCGGTAAGCCTGTATTATTCAGCCACGGCTGGCCGCTGGATGCCGACATGTGGGACAGCCAGATGAATTTCCTGGCCGGTAACGGCTATCGGGTGATTGCGTTTGACCGTCGTGGCTTTGGTCGTTCCGATCAGCCCTGGACCGGTAACGACTACGATACCTTCGCCTCGGATATTAATGACCTGATCACCCATCTTGACCTGCAGAACGTGACGCTGGTGGGCTTCTCCATGGGTGGCGGCGACGTTACGCGCTACATCGGCAGTTACGGCACCGATCGCGTCGCGGCGCTGGTGCTGCTCGGTGCCGTTACGCCTATCTTTGGCAAAACGGCAGACTACCCGCAAGGTGTCGATATGTCGGTGTTCGAGGGGATTCGTGATGGCCTGCTCAAAGATCGCGCGCAGTTTATCAAAGAGTTTGCCACGCCGTTCTACGGCACCAACGCCGGACAGACCGTTTCAGATGGCGTGATGACGCAGACGCTGAATATCGCGCTGCTGGCCTCGCTAAAAAGTACCGTGGACTGCGTTACCGCGTTTGCGGAAACCGATTTCCGTGCCGACGTAGCGAAAGTTAATGTGCCAACGCTGGTGATTCATGGCAGCAACGACCAGATTGTGCCGTTTGAATCCACCGGTAAAGTAGCGGCGGAGATGATTGAGGGTGCTGAACTCAAGGTCTATGACAATGCGCCGCATGGTTTCGCGGTGACGCATCAGGATCAGCTGAATCAGGATCTGCTGGCGTTTCTTAACGCGCAGTGATGAAAAAAAACTGCGCGGTGAAAGCCGCGCAGTTTTTGTTTTAACGGGTTGGATGATTCACTTCATTCGGACGCAGATCGAATAACAGCACTTCCGCTCCGTCACCGTGACTGAACGACAGCGTTTTTTCATCACGCACCCGCGCGCCGTCTCCGGCATGAAACTGCAGGCCATTGACCCGGACACTGCCCCGCGCCACATGAATATAGGCGTAGCGATCGTCCGGCAGCGTGAGCGTCTGCTGCTCATCGCCCTGGAACAGTCCCGCATAGATGCGAATATCCTGACGCACCCGTAAAGCGCCGTTTTCACCCTCTGGCGAGATAATCAGTCGCAGATTACCGCGTTTATCCGCTTCGCTGACAGAGATCTGCTGGTAGCCTGGCGGCGTGTTCTTCTCAGCAGGCACCACCCAAATCTGCAGGAAATGCACGCCCTCAGTATCTGAGTGGTTGAACTCACTGTGGGTCACCCCACTGCCCGCACTCATCAGCTGCACATCGCCGGGAACAATCACCGATCCGGTGCCCATTGAGTCTTTGTGCTCCAGCGCGCCTTCCAGCACATAAGAGATGATCTCCATATTGCTGTGCGGATGAGCGCCAAAACCACGCCCTTTAGCGACACGGTCATCATTGATTACCAGCAGATCGGAGAAGCCCGCCTGTTTTGGGTCCCAGTAGTTTGCAAAAGAGAAGGTGTGACGTGAATTCAGCCAGCCGTGATCGCCCACGCCGCGTTGCTCTGACAATCTTTGCTCAATCATATTCTGCCCCTTCGTTGATTCGGGAAGTGCGAATGCCCTTCGATGGAAACAGGATATAAGTAAACCAGATAGTCACACAATGGCGCGCATTGGCAATTACTGTCGCTTTTTAGTGGACAATAGAAGCGTCGTTTAATGGGGATAGGCTGGCGGGTTACGCTTTCAGCCGCTGCCCCGCAACACCAGCTCGCCCTGCATGATCACGCATTGTGAAGGGGCATCGGGCCGGGCAATTTTCTGCAACACCAGTTCACAGGCCCGACGACCTATCTCGTTTGAGGGCTGCGCCAGAGTGGTCAGTGGCGGCGAGACCATTTCACCCAGTTCGCTGCCGTCAAACCCTACTACGGCGATATCGTCAGGTATCCGTAACCCCGCCTGCTGAATTGCCGTCATGGCACCAGCAGCAAGCGTATCAGACACGGCAAACACCGCATCAGGAACGGTTTCGTCCGCCAGCAACTGCTCCATCGCCGCTTTTCCGGCGCTGAAGCTTAACTCACTGGCACAGGCAATCGCCTGCCAGGTCAGGTGCTGTTCTTTGAGCTGGCGGGTGTAGCCCTGCTGACGCAGACGGGCATATCGGTAGCGGAGGTCGTGATTGATTAACGCGATGCGCTGACGTCCCCGCGCCGCAAGGTACTGCACCACTGACTGCGCAGCGACGTCATCATCAATACCGACGCAGGAGATCTGGCCGGTGTCATCGTGTTCGGCGCACTGAACCCAGGGGGCCGCGCCTATCAGTTGGCTCAGCTCCGGCAGCTTGCTGAAGGCATCCATCGTAATGATGCCATCCACCATTTTGCCGGAGAGCAGTTGCAGGCTGGATCGCGAACGTTCTATCTCTGCGCCCGAGTTGCACAGCAGGATGCGATAGCCATTTTTCTCGGCGTGCGCCTCGATGCCTTTAACTACCTCGGCGCAGAACGGGTTGGAGATATCTGAAACCAGTACCAGAATCATTGAGCTGCGCGCCGTGCGAAGCTGGCGTGCCAGCATATTAGGCTGATAATGACTTTCTTCAATGGCTGCCAGGACTTTCTGGCGATTAGCTGGTTTTACGCTGTCGCTGTTATTCAGCACCCGGGAAACTGTGGCAACTGAAACACCCGCCATCCGGGCGATTTTCTGAACAGACATAAAGATCCCTCTGGTTTAATTCGTGTAAAGCTGACCCACCGCCCATCCGCTGAATTCAGACCACACCTCAGACATCGCGATCCAGACCCAACTGGTGGCGTATCGATGGGGCGTTCTCTGCTAAAGCAAAATCATCAAACGCGCGGTCAGCCACGGGAATAATATGGCGACGGATAAACGCTGCACCTTCACGCGCCCCGGTTTCGCCCTCCTTCAGGCAGCACTCCCACTCCAGTACCGCCCAGCCGTCATAATCATACTGCGCCAGCTTGCTGAAGATACGACTGAAGTCGATCTGCCCGTCGCCCGGCGAGCGAAAGCGTCCGGCACGTGCCAGCCAGGGCTGATACCCGCCATAGACGCCGCTGCGTCCGTTAAGCTGGTATTCAGCATCCTTAACGTGAAAGGCTTTGATACGCGGATGGTAGAGGTCGATGAACTGCAGATAGTCGATGTGTTGCAGCAGCAGATGGCTGGGGTCAAACAGAATATTGCAACGCGGATGGTGATTCACCTCCGCCAGAAAACGCTCAAACGTGACACCGTCATGCAGGTCTTCGCCGGGATGAATCTCATAGCAGAGGTCAACGCCGTGCTGGTCAAACACATCCAGTACCGGCAGCCAGCGCCGGGCAAGCTCGGTAAATGCCTCGTCGAACAGCGCTTCATGGTGCGGCGGCCAGGGATAGAACCAGGGCCAGGCGAGCGAGCCGGAAAAAGTCGCGTGTGCGCGCAGACCGAGTTTTTCCGAGGCCGCCGCCGCCCGCTTCAGGGTCGCGATCGCCCACCCGGTGCGCCGGGCGGGATCGCCCCGCAGTGTTGCTGGCGCAAAATTATCAAATGCGCGGTCGTATGCCGGGTTCACCGCCACCAGCTGCCCTTCAAGATGCGTAGACAGCTCGCTGATCTCCAGCCCAAAACCGGCCAGCATGCCCCGGACATCATCGCAATAGGTCTGGCTGACCGCTGCCTGTTCAAGGTCGAAAATAGCGGGCTGGTGACAGGGGATCTGCAGCGCCCGGTATCCCAACCCGGCGGCCCACTCCGCCAGACCCGCCAGCGAATTAAATGGCGGCTGCGAGGTGATAAACTGCGACAGGAAAATGCCTGGGCCTTTAACTGTTTTCATCAGTAGCTCCTGTTAATCGCTACCGCCTAATCACGGTATTTAAACGAGAAGAAGAAGATAATCGCGATCAGCGCGGCGGCAATGGCGGGGATCCACCAGAACATCGCCCAGCTCTGCGCGCTGGCGTGACCTGCAACCAGATGATTGTAAAGCGCGCCGGAGATTTGCGACCCCAGCAGCATACCAATGCCGTAGGTGAACATGACCACCATGCTCTGCGCCTGCCCTTTCACCTTTTCACCGGCAATCCGATCGGTGTAGATGAAGCCCACCACAAAGAAGAAGTCATAGCAGATGCCATGTAGCAGAATGCCGAGGTAGATCAGCGTGCGCGTCTCATCACTCATGCCCAGCGCAAACAGGGCATAGCGGACAAACCACGCCGTCATTCCAATCAGCAGCATGTACTTCACACCCAGGCGACGAAACAGCAGTGGGATGATCAGCATGAAGGCGATTTCAGACATCTGGCCCAGCGACATCAGCGTGCTGACTTCGCGGATACCGGCATCGGCCAGCCAGGAGGCGGTAAAGGCGTAGTAGGTGCCAAGCGGAATGGAGATCAGGGTGGCACACAGCGCAAAAACCATGAAATGACGCAGGCGCAGCAAGGCGAAGGCATCAGCGCAGAAGAGATCGCGGACTTTTAACGGCATACCTTTAGCCGGTGCCGGTGTGTGGGGCAGCGTCAGGCTATAAATGGCCAGCAGGACCGAACAGAGTGCCGCCAGCTGGAACACCGCCACGCTGTCTGCAATGCCGGTCACGCCGATAAAGATGCCCGCGACGATCCAGCCGATGGTGCCGAAGACCCTGACAATAGGAAAACTCTTCTCACTGCTGGCAAGGCTGTGAAAGGCAATGTTATTCGAGAGTGCCAGCGTCGGCATAAAGCAGAGCGTGTAGCCAAATAACAATGCGATCAGCAACGCGCCATTCTCTGCAATCAGTGCCTGCGGTACGAACCAGAGAATTGCTGCGCCCGCCAGATTCATCACGGCCATCACTTTCTGCGAGGGAAAGAAGCGATCCACAAGCATACCGAGCACAAACGGCGAAAGTATCGACGCGATAGGCCCGGCTGAAAACGCATCTCCAATCAGCAACGGCATATTGTGACGGGTCATCACCAGCCCCAGCGTTACCGACCAGCTGCCCCAGATAAAGAATTGCATAAACATCATCAGAGAAAGGCGCGGCACCAGCAGCCTGTGCTGCATCCGCTGACCTGCACTCACCTGCACCGTTGCAATCATGAGAACCTCACGAATAAGTAATCGATTACTTTCTGCCGGATTTAAAAGTAATCGATTACAACCGTACATTCTTTCGCCGCGATCACAAATTTGTAACAGTACGTTATCATCCTTTCGTTATTCAGCATTCTGATGTGACATCAGCTCAGGTCGTGATATCCGCTACCCGCGCTTTACGAAAACGGTAGCGCTCATAAAGCACTGAATAGAGGCCGCCGCACACCACCAGAACCGCACCGATGACCGTGGTGGTAGTTGGCAGGTTACCCAGTAACAGATATCCCACCGCGACAGACCAGATCAGCGTGGTGTAATCGAACGGTGCCAGCAGGGAGGCTTCGGCGTAACGCAGGCTCAGGGTCATCAGAATCTGCGTGATTCCGCCCAACAGCCCGCAGCCTATCAGTAGCGCCACCTGATTACCGTGCGGCACTTTCCAGCCCCCCGGTAGCGTGACGAGCGACGTTAACGCTGTGGTGACGGCAAACCAGAAGGCAATGGCACCCGGCTTCTCTTTGCCGTTAAGAAACCGAATCTGGACCAGCGCGCAGGCGGTACAAAAAGCAGCCATCAGCGCCAGCAGAATGCCCGCCGACGCGGAGAGCGAGAATGACGCCGACTGCGTCAGCGAAAGATGCCCGGAGAACATCACCAGAATGCCGCTGAAACCGGTAAAGACCGCCACGCAGCGATGGTGCCGCACTTTTTCATGCAGCAACAGCGCCGCCAGCAGTACGGTAAACAGCGGCGCGGCATAGTTAATCGCGGTGGCATCGGTCAGGGAAATGTAGAGCAGCGACAGATAGCTGAAATAGAGACCGCCAGTTCCGGCCAGCCCGCGCACAAAATGCCCGCGAATATTACGGGTGCGGATGCCCTCCAGCACGCTGCCCTGAACGCGCAGCCAGATGAGCAGCGGGACCAGTGCCAGCAGCGAGCGGAAAAATATCACTTCGCCGACCGGGATTGCGCCATCCAGTCCTTTAACACAGGCCAGCATCAGCGTGGAGCTCAACGCAGCTGTGATCTTCATCGCTATGCCAGCGGACGTGTTCATTCGGTTTAAGATCTCAGTGGGGAAAATAAACAGGAAAATCAGCAGACTCAGACAACATACTGGCATTGTGATTTCAGGAAATTAAAATTCAATAAATATCGTCCAGGAGCACCGTTTATTTACGGATGGACAACCACTTATCAGCACACATTTTCGAACTTAGCCGAATTTCAGTGATTCTTATTGCCCCATGGGTGCCCCATAAATTTTATGTAGGTTCAGTGCACAGGCCAGCGGCAAAACTCCCTATCTCACGCAACCACCCCGGATGGACAAAATTCATGTATAAATCCACACTAACTTATACGCTTAAGCTCAGGTTAAGATCGGCAAAATCGACTTTAGATTTAAGGTATAAGGTACGTTATGAAAGTTACTATCCTGATTGCTTCCACAGCATTACTGGCTGCCTGCTCGACCGAGAACGATAAACCTCAACAGCTAGGCATGGCCAATCCTGCCTCAGTGTATTGTGAAAAAATCGGCGGCAAACTGGACATTGTGAAGGGTCCGGATGGTGAGTCAGGTTACTGCACCCTGCCGAGCGGAGAACGTATCGGGGAGTGGGCGCTGTACCGAAGAGATAATCAGTAGGATCAGTGGCCAGTAACTGCAAGGTGCTGGGCGTTGCGATCGAGACGAAGATGAAGCTGGTCTAAGACTCAGTGTCCGGAAGAGACGTTTTGGTGAGTTTACATGTGCTTCATAAAGTTAAATCAGCTCAGGACGATAATGATTTAAGGATTTTCCCCCTGAATTAAATAGAAGGAACGGTTATGATAGGTGTAACAGGACAGAATTCAGCGCAAGGCGGTGATGACACTATGAAATCATATGCAATCTGGAACAATAAAGGTGGTGTCGGTAAAACCTATCTTTCATTTGCCATGGCTACCGAATATGCTCGCCAGAATCCAGAAAAGCGCGTGATTTTCGCAGATATGTGCCCACAGGCAAACCTATCTGAAATTTTGCTCGGTGGCAATGGAACTGGTGCGGCTAGGCTTGCAACGCTTATACAGCAGAGGAAAACTGTAGGTGGCTACTTTGATAGAAGAACTCGCAGCCCTCATATGCTGACCGGTTCGGAAACGAGCTTTCTGATACCAGTTCACGAGACTAATTCGCGCATTCCTGGTAATGTCTTCTTGATTGCTGGCGATCCAAGCTTGGAGGTACAAGCTCAAGTTATAAACCAATTGAGCAGCGTTAACCTGCCGGTAGATTCTTGGAAAAGCATTCATCTCTGGCTTAGAGATCTCCTTGTTGCTTGCGCCCAACAGCAAGGCATCGAAGATACTGTATGTTTTATTGACTGCAACCCAAGCTTTTCAGCCTACACAGAGCTATCACTAATCGCAGCTAACGCTATAATCGTTCCTTGCTCCAGTGATGGTTCATCAGCAAGGGCTGTTGATAATTTAAGTCAGCTTGTTTATGGAGTTGGTGTTCAGAACGATTATCGGTCGGTTAACTTTTACGACCGATGCTTGCAATTCGGTCTAGCAGTGCCTGTCATTCACTCATTGGTGTTCAACAGATCAACTGAGTATGACAAAAGAGCAAGTAAAGCATTTTCAGCAATGTTTGATGAGATTTTGGCAAGGGCCGAAAATCTGAGGAAAACCAAATCTAATGCTTTCCAAGGTGGTGATCTCAAAACCTTTACAGTGCCAGACAACCATTCTGTGGCTATAGTTTCATCACATCTAGGCAGGCCTCTTTTTGATATAAAGCCTGGAAGATACCAGATCCATGACACCGAGCCTCAAATCAACAATGAGCCTTTGGAAAGATACGGGCAAGCTATTGAAACGTTAGTACATAGCTTATAATGATATCCAGCCCCGGCCACCGCGCCGGGTTTTTTATGCCTGCCGCCAGGCTCTCGTCTGGTGATCAACTATCCCATCGACCAGCAACCTGCTGAGATGGGCACGGCACATGTCTGCCCCGCCCGCCTATTTTTAGAAAACAAAGTTAATCTGCAGATTTCGTGGCTCTTTGTTTGGTCCGCGTAAAATCCCCGTAATTCTGCCAGCTTTAAACTCAGATACCGTATTGCCTGCAAGGTATTCGATCTCATACTGCGTCGGACAGCCATCCTAACAGCCTATGTCCATTCCATAACTCATCGATCGTTAACAACGATCAATCTTGTGTAATTGATAGTTAAGAATAACTTTAGTGATGTTGATCATTTTTACGGCTGCGCTTACGTTCCATTATTTATCGGCAGGTCGTAACTGAAAGGAGTTTGCCGATGGAAACGAGATTGCTCACAGAAAGGATTCAGAGGGAGATACTTACTGCACTGGCTATTGCTTATCCCGATCCGCTTACGGGAAGGCAGTATTTTGCGGCTTTTGGACGGTATAGCGAATCCGTGATGATGATACATATCGGGGCGCTGGTAAAACGCGGGCTGATCCGAAAGACGGCGGTTCGCAGTTGTGGAGGCGTTAGTTTCCTGAAACTGGCTGAACTAACGTTATCCTTCGAGGAATTTCTGGCAGATGGCAGTAGGCGCTGCAGGCCGCATCAGAGGTACTGAACGCGCCTTATTCATTCCCGGGAAGGGGAATCTCAGGGTGTCGAATTCATTACCGTGCATCAGATTACTATTCTGCTTTCAGGAGGTGTTTAATCAATGAGTAACAAGCTTTTGTCTGTAAAACTACAGAGCGATATTCTCAGGGCATTATCCGTTTTTCATCCTCACCCAATGACTACCAGGCAGTATCAGAGCTGCTTCGATGATGTCGATGAGTTCAGGATGCTTGCTAATATTGAAGAACTCATACACCAGGGTTTAGTTCATCAGGAAGCCATAAGATGTTGTGATGGGGAGCAGTTTTTATGCCTTAACCGATTAAGGCTTGAGAGTGGAGGATATGCTTTAGCATCTGCCTAGCAATTTTACTGACCATTTATCTAAGGCTGTTTAGCTTAAAATAATTTACTCCCAAAAATGGAGACGTTAATATGAGAACAGAAATGGAAAAATTATCTAACTTTCTAAAAAACACTGAAATCCGCGATTATTCTTTTAGAGACGGCACCGACCTGTCACAGTACAATTTAATTAGCGCCGATGGTAACGCTGCCATTAAAAATGATATTTTAATTGTAAAAAAATGGGACAGGCTAACCATTACTAATCTAACTCCAGATTCAATAGTTATACTTACACTCAGAAACGCAAAGTGTTCAGGTCACTGCTTCGTTAATCCAAACTCAGTACAATTCATAACATTCGGTCCGGTGGATGATGAAGACGTAACATTAGTTGTTCCTGTCAATTCTGCCGGTCATATAAATATTGATGTCCCTCCAGTGTCTGATTTAGAATTCTCCGGTTATCGTTTAGTAATTAATGAGATAGCCAACAAGAAGCCGTTCACAAAACTCGAAGTTAATAAATTACAACAACTACTAAGTAAAGTAATTGTATAAAATTCTTTGAGTGCTGGTTAACCGGAATATATTATGATGATGCTCAATTTTCGTTCATGGCTTCCGGTTAACAGCTCCCATAGCTTGACTTGTCATCAGTCAACTTTTTTCGCCTTCGCCTCTCCGCTTAAGCCTTGATTTAAAATTCATTTAATCATTTGAGTTTATATTTTTATCGCTGCGGTGAATCCCCCTATGCGGCGGGGCTTAAGCTGAAAGTGCAGAATACTAAGCGGGTCGGTCTGGCTTTGCCGATCTACCGGGAGGCACCCGGCACCGCAGCATCCGGCCCCTTAGCTCAGTGGTCAGAGCGCGCGACTCATAATCGCCCGGTCGCTGGTTCAAATCCAGCAGGGGCCACCATGCCGATTTAGCTCAGATGGCAGAGCAGCTGATTCGTAATCAGCAGGTCACCGGTTCAATTCCGGTAATCGGCACCATTTCGCGGCCATCGTATAATGGCATTACTTCAGATTCCCAAGCTGATGATGCGGGTTCGATTCCCGCTGGCCGCTCCATCAGAGCCAATCTATTAACCACATTCCTACACAACCAATGCTCAACACTCGCCTTCTCAATGTGCGTCATTGACTAACTGTTGCTTTCAAATGATCTAAAATCCGCAAAAAAGTGATTTCACATGGAGTGGCAATGAAAACCAGTTTTTCTGACAAATCCCAGTGGGGTATTCTCGAATATCTTTTCCGTATTTATCCGCGGACGATGAGTGAAGATGAAGTCCGCAAAGAATTCGGCAATCCTCATAACAAAGGTCTGGTCTCTAACGTCAGGCAATTAATCTCAGAAGGCAGCATAGAAAAGACTGCGATAGTTAAAATCATGGGAAGGGATGCTGTTTCAGCTACAGGGCTCAGAATCACCCGTGATGGCACAAGACTGGTCAGAAAATCTCTGAACAATAACTGACCAAAATCCTATATTTTACTTCATAAATAAATCGAGCGAAGATATGAAATGGTTTAACGTGATGACCTGTCTGGTCATGCTTACTGCCTGTAGTTCCGCCCCTATGAAATATGAAAGCTCTGCAGACCGTTACTGCCATCTACAGGGCGGAACCCTGTCTTATGAAAAACGACTTTTTGGTAGAACCGGATACTGCATCCTGCCTGATGGCACTAAGATTGAGCACCGGCGTTTATACCTTAAAAATCGTGTACTGCCTTGAGGTTAGACATTACCACAGCATAAGAGCAATCTGATGATAGATTGCATAAAGCAACACTATATAAAGGCAAAACCACCCTGCCGCCAACATTTTGAACGAGCTTTTTTTCATGAGTTAAACCTACGAAAACATGCAGTCTGCATACCATGCGAAGAAAAACCATATGAATATGCAATAGGTCATAACGCACAGAGTCAGTGTTAACATTATCCTATTTAGCCTGAGCGCTTATCAACACAATTAAAACAGCATTGCAATTTTTTCCAGCCAAACAGGAATTTTTAACTCCCGTTTCAAATACTGAGCATAAATTGATATTTATCAAAAAATAAAAATCATAAAACTTATTCGTTTATCCATGGTTGCACTTCCATAAACCATAATCCCTTTCGTGAGAGCGACCTCACGACACATCTGTATAAGTTCAATGCTAATTGCATCGGTATTCGGTGACGCCCATTATTCCGGGCGTTTTTTTTCAAGTTTGTATGCTGTCTCGTGATGTTGTGTTGCTTTGAGGCAATTCCTGTTTATCCTCGTGCTGACCATGCCTCAGTGGCTGCCAACGATTTAAAGCGCTTCGTTGGTAGCCTTCTTTTATTTCTCCCTTCGAACCACATAAAGGACTATCTGTAATGAATGAGCCAAGGCTTTTTCAATACAGGAAACTCCGCAAAGGATTGAGCCATGCCTGAAAACACCAACAAACTCGAATCTATCCAGGCTCTTCGTGGCCTTGCCGCCATGCTGGTGGTTATGTTTCATTTTAGAACAGATTTAGCATCATATTTTCCTCTGGCTAGCTGGATTTTTGCTCAGGGTGCAATCGGGGTTGACCTGTTTTTTATGATAAGTGGATTTATTGTTTATTATGTTACGGTAAACGAAAGTGGCGGACTTAAATCCTCAACTGTTTTTTTCACAAAGAGACTTTGCCGTATTGTTCCACCATATGTCATTGCGACAATTTTTATAGCAGGTAACTCATGGGATAAATGGTATTTAGCTCTGCATGCCTTCACTTTCCTTCCTGCTGACATTACGCAACCCGCCCCCTTTTTCGGTTACCCGCGACTATTTGTTGGCTGGTCGCTTAACTATGAATTCGTTTTTTATAGCATCTGTTCTTTCTCCTTGATTTTTCGAAAGTATAAGTACTTTATTATCACATTAATTATTTCTTGCTCTGTCTTATTTCCTTTCATCACCCATGGTTATGGCTTTTTATTGCCGAAAATTAACTATGGCTATCACGGATACCTAGCATTAATAACTAACGGGATGATGTTAGAGTTTTTAGCAGGTCTGATTGTCGGATACATTGCAATCAACTTCAGACTATATTACTCAAGAATAGTTGGCAGGGCAGCTGTATCACTAGCCGCCCTATATTTTACATATATTGCTTTAAGCTTCGGCAGCAATCCAGGAAACGGTAATTATGATTTCTTTTCAGCCTCTTTTTTCTTAATACTTACACTTACCAGTTATGAATATCAGTATGGAATCAAAGCTCCTAAACTTTTAATCTCGATTGGCACTTTATCGTTTTCTGTTTATTTGATGCATCCACACGGCTTATCAATAGCCAGAAAAATTATAGCCCGCCACTATCACGGTTTACATTCAGGCCTGATAGCATTTTTGTTAGCACTGACCCTTACGGTTTTATTTTCGCTTATATTCTATAAACTCTTTGAAACTAATCTTTGCAACCTCATAAGAAATAAACTCATTGCCAAATGTAACAAGCAAGCACTTTTATAAGATAAGTTAGGCCGTTAGAAATGGCGGCAACTTTAAGTTACGGGCTTGCTCGGCCACGCGATCAGGCCCAATGATCCTTCGTCACTAATGTTGCTGAGGTCTAGTGATTTCAGCGCTTTAGTGTAGGCCATCCACTCAATCAGGCTTGCTTTGTCCTCGTCGCTGATCATGCCCAGTTGTAATTCTGTTCGCCAATCGGCTGTTACCTCACTGGCAGTGGTTAGCAAGTTCTGGCGCTGTTGCTCACCCCTCGCCTGCCAGTTAATCGCGGGTTCTGTTAAAACAGGTCTGCCACTGTCATCTGCTGCGATAATTTTACCACTAGCCTGCCCGTCAAAAAGTGTTTTATATTCATCAACCGAAACCATAACCGCATCTGTGGGCCACCCGTTTGCAGATGCCTCATAAATATCCCGATCGCATTCACGATAAAAACCGCCAGTCAGGGCACTATAATAATATAGCTCGTCCATTTAATTAAACTCCGTAGGCAATGTAACGAACATACTGCGTTCGATCCATATTTCGTGAGGCGTTGGTGTCCACCAGAACGTGCGCGCCAGCGGTAGATAGGTTTTGGAATGCAGCGCAGGCAACATATCCAGCCGATGACGCCTGGTCTGCAGCGTTGCCAGTAATAGACACAACACCGTTTGGAAATGTCAGTGGAAATGAAAACGAGGCACTGCCTGTACTGCCCGAAACAGGCACAGCAACCGTTCCTGCCTGAATTATCAATCCTGTTGCTGAGTCCTTCCACCATCCACCGCCAGGACTGCCTGTATTTTTTAGCTGAAAATTCGGCAGCACCCATCCGCTATTATTGTTATTAATACCTGCCGAAATCTGACCCGCAATCCAGTTATTCAGGAACCCGCCCCACACCGAGCCGTAAATGTTGCCATCAGTCGCAATATACGCTCCACCGGCATAAACCGAGCCGGGCGATCTGATTGTGCCGTCATTACGGAACTGGAATGACTGTATGCTGCTGTAACCGTCAAAAAGGATTTCAGCAAAGGCATAATTACTGACGACCTCGACTATCCTGAAGGCAACAGAGCCACCATCTTTAAAGTCACCGTCTCCGCCCCGGCCCTTCATGCAGGAGCGAAAAAGCGGCCCGTAAAGCGACTGGCCTGAAGCACCGTCTTTTACTGAAGAGATGACTGATAGACTGGCTTCTTCATTAAGTGCGCCACCGCTCATTGGAACGGCACCAGCCTGGGCTGCAGTGGGTGGATTCTGAGTGGTAAAAAACTCGCCTACATCTGTCGAGTCCACTGTACCGTGAAATTTAGAATCACCACCCCAGTCAATATAAATGTGGTGATTACCGGATGAGTGCAGCCCGCCATTGGCCTGAACTGCATTCCAGTTACCGACCTTATCGAGCGAAAGGGCTTTCCGGGCTTTAGCAGTGTCGGTCAGATCGGACAGGTTTTTATCCGCATTCAGATAACGCTTGTCCAGATTTGCCACCGGAAACAGCGCCAGCCAGTCGCCGGCATCGGCTGCCGGTTCGGTGGCGGTTTCCTTCTGTGCCCGCCAGACGACGCCGCCGTTAACCACCACTGCGCCCGCCGGCCACGTGCCCGCCGCCCAGTCGGGTAGTGCGTTTTGCAGCAGCCACTGGATAGCCTCATCGGTGCGTTTCTGCAGGGCGTTAAACCACTCCATCGGCGGGATGCCGTTCGTCGGGTCGGTCACTTTATTGCCGCTCCCGTCCTTACCGTCGGTCGTTACCCCCCAGCCGCGTGATATTGCCGGGAAGTCCAGCACCTCGCCCTCATTTGCTCCTGAGGCGAATACTTCCCCGTCGGGTCGTTTTCCTGTTGCCATACTTTTATTTCTCCACAAAGGTGTAATTCATGCCTGACGCGCGTGGCAGCACGTCCAGCGATTTCGCGCAGAACAGCACAAAGGCCTCCGTACCGGTGGTGGTTATCTGCCAGTGACACGGCCCCATCACATCAACCTGACAGCGCTCAGCGCCAAACAGCAGTTCGCAGGCGCGCTCCAGGTCGTCCAGCGTGCAGCCTGAGAAGTTTTTGATGCATCTCGCCCGGATGAGCGTGCGCATTTCGGTGTCAGTCAGCGTGGCAGATGCGCTGGTGGTGTCACCGTGACGGTACCAGGGCGAACCACCCGCATTACCAGTCTGAAAGCCCCGCGTATCCGGATATCCTTTAAAGGCAAAAAATTCCCGCGCCACCGCGCCGTTAAGCACGCGGTCCTGCCCCGTTATTTTCCCGATGATGCCGAGGTTCACCCCGCCGGCATGCTCAATGTCGAGCATGTCCGGGACCGACAGCGCCCCGGTGAATGACCGCGCCATGTCATCGGCCAGCGCCTGAATGGTGGCCCGGGCTTTCGGTTTCGTGACGTACTGTGAAATGAGGAGGTCTGCATAGCCTGTCATGAGCTGGTGTCCTCAATAACCTGCACGGTGATGCCCGTCGTCAGAAACCGGGCCTTTTCACGGGCACCGATCGCGACCGACAGTACGTCCGCCGGCGTATTGCCGTAGCGCGCCAGCAGCACCTCGCGCACGAAGACGCCGGTGACGCTACCCGCCGCCGCGCTCACGTCTGACCGGTAAACCCAGTCACCCGTTTTATACGCCAGCCCCACGATAGCCGCCTTCACGGTGTCTTCATCCACGTGCGTGAAGTTTTCGCGGCGTCCGATTTTGATGATGGCGGATATATCTACCGCCGCGGGCCGGTCAAAGGCTATCGGCACGGTTTTACCGCTGCGGCGGGTCACGTCCACCGATACCGCGCCCTGCAGGCCCGTTCCCGGCCAGTTATCATAGATGGCCTTTGCCACGGCTGCGTTGTCCCCGCCCTCGACGATATAGTTCACCGTATGCGGTGCCACGCCGTCGGCGTCGGTCTCATCGGTCCGGTTCTCCAGCGCCACCGCGTCGGTAACGCCCGTCAGTCCCGCGATGTCACCCAGCGTGCCGTCAACGCAGTTCGACGAGGCCCGCGCGCGCGACTTATAAAACCGCGCCAGCAGCTCCGGATCGGTCTCTTCATTTTCGCCCGGCGTGGCCGCCACGGTCGTCGTGGCCGAGTCCCAGCCGGCAGTCACCGTCACGATGGAGAGCTTAGTTCCGGCGTCCACGCTGAACTGGCCTGCCTCAGTTGAGCGGAAGTCCGCTTTTACCGTGCCGTCCGCCCCGAACGTGGTATCCGTCTGCGTTACCCACTGCGTGCCGCCCCCGCTCACCGTCGCCCCGGCCGGTACCCTTTTTCCGGCAGTGCCGCCAAGCAGCACATCCTGAATGACTGAATAAGACGCGCCGCGCCGCGTCAGCCCGGCAAAGGCCACCTTCTGCTCCAGCCAGGTGCCGGTGGCGTTATCCGGATCGTTCGCCTGCACCACCGTCTCGATGACGCCCTCAATGTCCGCGCGCATCTGGGCAAAAATGCCGATCATCTGCCCGTCCGGATCGTCAGGGTCCGTCAGGATGTCGTCGCCATAGATGCTCTTAAACTTCGTCACAAGGCCGGAAAAAATGTCGTCGAGCCGGTCGGCGATATACCCCTGGTCCGTCAGCGTTCCCATCAGATTGTTACCTCGCTTTCTGTCCCGTAAATATCGGTAAACGTCGCCGCCACGGTCAGCTTTCTCGTCGCCGGCACGTACTGCGAATCAAACGCCGTCAGCGCCTTCACCCCGTCAGTCTGCAGAATGCAGCTGCGGATATCAGACTCCAGCTTCACGCGCGTGCCCCGCCGTGCCATGCTGCCGGACCAGTCCAGGCCGTGCTCCAGATCCAGAAACCAGTCCTGCTTCAGCGACAGCAGCCGGGTTTTCACCTTCTGCCGCACGCACTCAGACTTGCTGGCGTAGGATGCGCGGCCCCGCCCGAACGTCCAGTCACCCTCTCCGTCAGTCCGTCGTGTCCTCATGCCTGCGCCTCCGAGGTCTGCCCGTTCTGGCTGTCGGTGTGGTGGTGTGATTTGCTGCCGATGCCGTCAACCGTCACGTCACCGCCGGTGACTTCAACCGATCCGGTAATCTTCGCCGCGGCCCCGCTGCCGCCACTGGCCGACAGGCCGCCGTTCATCGCAGCGGCCCCGGTCACCGTCAGCGTGTCATCTATCGTGACGGGCTTCATAAATTCGGCTTCGCAGTGAACCGTCAGCTTTGCGCCATCGATGTCAACGTTGCCGCCGGTGTCGATGGACACATATCCGGTGCCCTCAAGCTGACGCATCACGATGGCGTCGTTGCGGAAACTGCCGATAGCCCGTGTGAGGCTGGAAAAACCGGGCAGAAATCCGCCGTCGCCCCAGTCGTGCTGGCGGTGCTCGGCCGCCTGGCTCACCTGCCCGCTGCTGAACCAGTTATCGATACAGCGATCGGCAAACAGCACCCAGCCCTCATCGCCGGGCTTCACGGGGAAGGTGAAGGCGAAGCCCCCGCCACGCGGAAACTTGACCGGCACGTCGGCCAGCACCGTCGGCGTGATGGCATCGCCGTTCTCATCCGTGCCGGCAATGGCCGGCTGCAGCGTCACCGTCTGACGTTTATCATCAAACGCCGTCACGATGGCGGGCATGGCCACGCGCAGGCGAGCGGATAAATCATCCGCCGCCGCTGCCATGACCGAATCCAGCGAGGCCGTGTCCCGGCTAAGCGTGCTCATCTTTTTTCTTCCTCTTTTTCAGCTTCTTCGCCTGCTTAAATTTCCCGTTCACCAGCGTCAGCCGTGATCCCCAGCGGGACGCGTGCGTGTCGCCCTCTGATTTCACCGCCACCACCTTGTAGTCGCCGTTGTAGTCCGCCACGATCGACTCAACCCGCACCAGCGAGCCCACGGTGATTTCCGGGCGCAGCAGGCAGGACACCTCCAGACCGCGATCGGTGGGTTTCGGGCTGCCCAGCATGCCGCCGGATTCGTTCAGCAGCGCTCCCTCACCCGGCAGGCAGTAATCCGGGTGCAGCACGTGCAGTTCCCCGTTCTGGATCATCCAGTCCGCTCCGTAATGGTTCGCCACCTGCGTCATCACGTGCCGGGCCGGGCCGTAACAGACCTTCGCACGCGTAAACGTCACGTCAGCCGGCAGGCCGATATTTCCCGGCGTGATGCCGGTCATTTCCCCCGCGCAGTGTGCAATCGCATCCTCATGCGTGCTGCCCGCCGCCAGCGTCACGTTCACAAACGCATCCCGGTACGCGGTAGCACCGTCGTCGCAGGTCAGCTCAAGAATAAAGTCCAGCCCCTCGCGGACAACCGCAGGCTTCGTGATCTGCCCGGCGTACAGCACCCGGCAGTTCTCCAGTGACCCGTAGCCGACCGCCAGCGCGACCTGCTTAAACTCGCCGCCGGTCACCTGATGCCGGTGTGAAGGGGTCAGGTTCCAGACGCGGAGCGTGGCCTTGTTGGGCGTTTTGTCGTGGGTGTGGGAAATGCTGAAGGCGATGCGGAGGTTGTTAATCTGAATGGATTCTTTACTGTTGCCGATCGTCAGAATGTACTGACGGCCATACTGCTTAATCGCTGTCATTGCTCCTGTCCATCAGGTAAAGAATGCAGCGGCTGCCCATGTCGCTGCCGCCGTAAGGGTTCAGCGCATTGCCGCTGCTGTCGTACAGGTAAAGCCAGAACGGCAGGCGGGTGCGCTTCAGCACCGGCACGCCGCAGACCAGGGCATAGCCGCTGATGAGGGCCTTATTAGTACCGGCGTCAGAAATATCCACCAGCCACTGCCCGCCAGGCGGTACCGGGTTATAACGCAGGCTCAGCTGATACCTGGTGCTGCCGACCGTGACCTTCAGGGTCTGGTACGGATCGCTGCTGACCGCGAGTCTGTAAAATGTTGCCATGCCCGTTCTCCGGCTCACATGAAAAAAGCCCGCACTGCGTAAACAGTCGGGACTTTGTTTTTTGCAAATTGCTTCAACGCTTAATCGGTGGCGTATGTCCGCCGGCAGGTTTCCCCTAATTTTCAATACCCAACGCGGCGGCCTGCTCCTTCAGTTCCGGCGGCAGGTCTGCCTGCTGAAGCTGCTGATTACCTTTATCCACCGCCTTTGCGGCCTGTTTTGCGGTGCGCCCGCCGGTTTTACCCTGTGAGGGAATCTTTAAACCTCTGGCCGTCTGCGTGGTCGTGATAAATATCTCACGACATTTCAGACTGAATACTGCTGATCCGGTGCGGGTGAACTTTACGTCCACATTCAGCAGCAGGCACTGATCGTAGCTCGCCGTCTGCGTGGTAATGGCGATCGGGGTAGCGGACTGCTGCATGCTGCGCAGTGCCTTCAGCGCATCGGCAACACGCTGATCGCTGGTCGCCAGGTCCGCTGAATCCGTGTCCAGCAGGGACGGCAGCCAGGGTGCCAGCGCCCGCTGGCCGGATGAACCACCCACCAGCGAACTGGCCGCAGACGCCACCTGGTCCAGCACCCGGTTTGCCAGGCTGACGCCCTGCGCGGTAAGGCTTTTGATTTCGCCCGGGATGGGCAGGTCGTCGATAAAATCCGGCTCACGGACATAATTATCCTCCGCCAGCTGATTAAACAGCGTGTCCGTCGGATCGAAGTCCACCATGATGCCGGTGATTTCAAAAGGTCGTGGCGTCAGTATCGCGTGATCGGAAATCTGCGAGCCGGACTCGACCGGGTTATCTGTGACTTTAAGCTCAGAGTGGTGGCTTTCCTCCGTCACCACGTCGAAAACAAAGGTGCCGATTCTGGTTGTGACCGCTGCGTCGCTCAATATCGCCTTCCTCCGGTACCGTGATTTTCCATTGATGAGGCCAGCCCGCTGTTTGCCTCACGCAGCCCCGCCGCAAAACCGGCAGCGTCCTGGGTATAAACGTTGACCGGGCCGTGAATGTTCACAGAGTGATCGTCTTTATGCTCAACCGGCGTGGTTTTCTCTCCCGGTTTATCAGTGGCGGCAGAGTCATGAGTACTGAACTTTTTACCTGCAGCACAGGATGCCGCTGTGGCCGGATCGGCTTTTACCGGGCCGGATGGCAGGGTGAAATAATCACGGTAGGCTGCCGGGCGATTCGCCTTCGTCCACTGCGCAATCTGCCCCAGCGTCCAGTCGGGATGCGCGGCCTTCAGCGTTTTAAGGTAATCACCGCTGCCCTGCCGGTGCTTCTGAGCGGCATCATCTTTTGCCACCTCATCATCCATGTATCTGCCGACACCGCCCTGATGCGCCTTCTGCTTGTCGGCAAGTTCTTTCTTTTCTGCGTCCGACAGTTCAGGGGCAAGACCAATAGAGGACAGCGCCTGGCGTCCTTTCAAAGTGCCGATGTCCATATAGTCCAGCCAGTAGCGGAACCAGGCCATCATGCGGGTAATGCCATGCTCAAAGGCGCTGAAAAAATCGTTCAGATATCCTTTATCCAGAATGCCGAGCTTAAACTCGTCCCACTTTTTAATCAGGGAGGCAATGCCCGCGATCGCCCCGACGACGCCCACCGCTATCAGCCCCGGCAGCAGGGCCAGCGGATCAATCAGCGCGGTCAGTGCCGCCACAACGGCTTCGCCGTCGCGGACCAGCTCAAGTGCCGCCGCCACATCACGGAATCCGCCGGCAAGTTTTGCCACCAGGCCGATGATGGTTGTCCATTTCGACACGAGAAAAATGCTGGCGAGAAGGAATTCAACGCTGTGCACACTGCCAAACCACTGACTGAATTTTTCAGCCACCAGCCCGGTCAGCCGGATAGCCTCCGCCACGATTTTCACAATCAGCGTCAGGATCTGACTGATGCCCGCCAGCATCTCGTGCGCATCGGGTGATTTCGCCCAGGCTTCCCACTGGGTGATCATACTGAATAGCTCATCTTCCAGCGCGGCAAATACGTGGTTGTCCATCACCTGCATCTGGAAGGTCTGCCAGTCGTTGCCCCAGCGTGCAATCAAGCCCGTCATGGTTTTAGCGTGTTTATCCATGGTACCGCCGAAGCGGTCGTCAAGAATTTTAGTCAGCTGCTCAATAGTTTTATTCGCATCGCTGATATCCAGCTTGATGGGTATTGTCTGGCCTTCCCTGTTGATGTAGGAGCCGTGATAGGACGTTTCGCCGCCTTTACTGCTCCTGTGCAGCTTGATCCCGGCCTGGGCAATCGCACCGCCCATGGCATAGCGGCCTTCCAGCAGTTCGCCGACGTCTTTACCCAGCATGTAGCCGATCCCCGGCATGGCGGCCATGGTATCGCCCATTGCCTTCATGGCGGCAACAGTCGGCTCAACGCCGTTATTTTTCAGCGACAGGAAGGCCTCTTTCGCTGCGTCCAGCCCCATTACCGGGTTGACGCGTGCAAAATTAACCAGCCAGTGAAACTTCTGCTCACCCTCTGCCGCCGTGGTGTAAAGCGACTCGAAGGTGACCTTCATGTCCTCCATTTCTTTCGCTGTGCGGATAAATTCACCGCCGACCTCTTTTGCCATCTCCGCCCCCTTTTCCAGCGCGTGGGAGAGCAGGTTGGCCGCCGTGATGGTGCTGAGCAGGGAATGGCGGGTGCTTTCACCGTGGTCGCCGATACGCTGCAGCTGCTCGTCAAACGCCTGGCCGCCGCGCAGGTCGGCCTGAAAACCCAGCGCATAGAGAAATTCGTCGATAAGGGCCATATTAGTTCCAGAAGTAAAAATCCGCCTTCATAGAAGGCGGCTTTGTTTTCCGCCCCATAGGGGCGTACTAAGTTCGGACTCTTAGAGCCCTCTCTTCACACCTCATGAAGCGACAGTTGTTTATCTTCAACTTCATGCT